>NZ_JBMDIO010000007.1:0-222182 GCF_057808725.1 Novosphingobium sp. FG90 | reverse complement strand
CCCGGAATACACCATCGCCTACACCGGAAATTACACCACGAGCGCGGACGCTAACTTCGACACTTCGCTCATCAACCGGGCATGGGGACATCAGGGCATAATGGCATGCAGGCATGGGTGGCGGATCTTTCTTGGAGGTCACCATCCGGGAAGAACGCGCGGACGGCCAGCTCGTGCGAATACTGCGGACTTAACACCCCCACCCAACCTAGCGCGCCTTTACTATCCTCGCGACAGGCGTCTGGGCGGCCATTGGCTGACGCGTCCTGGAGTTGCGATCAGCCAAGCGATAGCACCGCGTAGCAATTGCAAATGCAGATTATTCGCCAAGTTGATTGGAATTTCGATTCAGTTCCTCACAATCGTTGGAGAGGCGCGCAACTGATCAGCTTCGATCTCGACACCCTAAGTCGAAATTCGTCTTTGACGTCCGCGGAAAAGCTTGAAGCAATAAGAGGCGAGAAATGTCAAAACCGGCAGTTAAATGCCTTCCCTATGTACGTCTCCTGAAGAATGGCTCATGCAAAACCATGCCGCCTACACCCTCCTCAAGAAGCAAAGGTTCCTAAGCAAGATGGACCGCGACGACATTAGGAATTCCAACTCTTTCCTTACCAACTCTGAAGCTGCAGATTTCCTCCGCTTGTCCCCTCGGACACTTGAGAAACAAAGGGTTGTAGGAGGAGGACCCCCATTCAGAAAATTTGGAAGACGAGTTCTGTATGATCAAGCCGATCTTCAAAAATGGGCTGAAGATCGCAGGTTCGACAGCACATCTCAGTTTTGAATTTTGCTCGGGCGCGGCCACCCGCATTCCACGCCCCGAACTTTTCGCCCCTCCCTCCGATCATGCATCTTATGGAAAATCAGAAACTCGCACGCACACCGAGGACAGTCGATACGCCGGAAACATCCTTTCCCGCCGCAATTGCCAGATCTGCCCGCCCACCAAGCTTGCCTTCCTGTGACGCGTAAATAGGGTGCAAGCGATCGGTTACGCTAGCAGCGAAGGCAGGTACCAATTTCGATGCGTTCGGAGCCCGCACCGACATGCTGCGCCGCTAGGTCCTGAAACTCGAAATCTGTCTCAGCTTCAGGATCGTCCACGAACGACTGGGTGGTGCGCTGAGCATAGCCCGCCTTGCCGCGCGCATAAATGTCGCATTTGTTTCGAGATCAGCAACTGACCAATAAGGCGCTAGCCGCAACCGGCACGTGAGTATGCTTCCGATCGGGACGAATTCCTGCTGCATACAATGCTGCAGGGTAACCGTCCGATTGAGAACGCCAGCCTGATAACGATAATCTCATGAGACGGTCATAACGATGCCGCTAAAGAAGTCTCTCGATCGGGGATTACGATGCAGCCGGAGATACCGGGTAAAGAACGAGGCCACCGATAGACGGATTAGCAGAGCTAAATTTGGCCGCTGGGCTTCTCTATTGCCTGAACGACCTTCAGAAATGACCAGATCAACGCTCTTTCGATTACACGAGTACAAAGCCACATTCATCGCTGAGTGCTTGAGGAAAGCGAGAACGCAACAATTGCGTCACCAGGCTTAGTCCGCATGTACGCGTGACCACCGGCGGCAATTACAACGTACTGCCGCCCGCTTTTTCGCGATACATATGTAATTGGTGTCGCCTGTCCGCCTGCAGGTAGCCGCCCCTTCCATAGTTCCTTCCCGGTCGCCGTGTCGAAGGCCCGCAGATAGTTATCCATGGCTGCCCCAATGAAGGTAACGCCGCCAGCGGTAGTAGCGGATCCGCCAAGATTGAAGGCTCCCGGCACCGCCACGCCAAACGGAGCAGTATCAGCTGAGGTGCCGAAGGTACGGCTCCAGGCGATCCGCCCGGTCCGCAGGTCAACGGCGGCCAATTTACCCCATGGCGGCGCCTCGCAGGGAATGCCCAATGGCGAGAGCATAGGCAGTAGACTGACGCCGTAATTCGTTCCGTATTGCGGCAGGTAGCCGGGCGCGTGGGAGTCCTTTGCCATAGCCGGACGATCGGTTTTTGCGCCATGACGAAATAGGCGCACCTCCTGGGGGATCGCAGCGGAGTTCACGATCATCAGTTGGCGCTGCGGATCGATGCTGACACTGCCCCAGTTGAGGATGCCGAAGGTGCCCGGCCACTGCAGCATGCCGCGTTCGGAGGGCGGTGTGAACATGCCCTTGTAATCCAGCGAGCGGAAGCGGATGCGGCACCACATCTGATCGAGCGGGGTCGCACCCCACATTTCTGCCTCGGTAAGCGGCGGCGGAGCGAAAGACGCGAACCCGGTCGGATAGGGCTGCGTGGGCGAATAGCGTTCGCCGGGCAAAGTGCCGCGGGGCACCGGCCGCTCCTCGACAGGGGTCAGCGGCTTACCAGTCGCACGATCAAGAACGAATATCTCACCCCTCTTGGTCGGCACGATCAAAGCCGCTGACTTGCGACCGTTCAGCGCGAGATCGACAATGCTCGATTGAGCCGGCAGGTCGTAGTCCCAAAGGTCGTGGTGCACCGTTTGGAACGACCACCGCACACGTCCAGTCGTCACATCCAGCGCGACCAACGAACTCGCATAGCGCTCCAGCATCGGCGAACGATGAGTACCGACGTGATCCGGAGTGGCATTGCCCGTGGGCACATAGACAAGACCAAGCGTTGGGTCGGCGCTGAACGCCGTCCAGGCATTGACCGAGCCTCGCGTCCACTTCTCTCCCTGCTTGAGCGGTGGCGCATCGTCAGGACGGCCGCTGTCCCAGGCCCAAAGCAGCATGCCGGTCTTCACATCGAACGCACGCACGACGCCTGAGGGATCGTCCTTGGTGTAGTTGTCCCGTACATAGGCGCCGAGAATTGCGGTGTTGCCGACGATCACCGGGGGTGATGAGGTGTAGGAGCGGAACGGGTCCACATCCCCCAGCCCCTCGTCGAGGTTCACAGTCCCGTTCTTGCCGAAGTCCGGACACGGCGTGCCAGTCGCAAGATCGCTGGCAAGAAAGCGGCCGTCAACGGTCATGCTGAGGATGCGCTTGGCGCAGATGCCCATTGCAGCGGGATCGGCATGATAGGATACGCCCCGGCAGTTGAGCATCTGGGCATTGCCGATCCGCGTGTGCGGATCGCGTAGCCAGATCTGTTTGCCGGTATCCGCATCGAGCGCGAAGACCTTGCCGGTCGGCGAACAGAACACGACCTTGTCATCCACCATCAGCGGCGTCGCCATGAACGAGATAGACTTGATGTCGGGCCGCTTCGCCTTGGTATCGCCGGTTTCGAAGGACCAAGCCTGTTCCAGCTTCGCGGCATTCGCGGGTGTGATTTGTACTGCCGGGGAATGGCGAGTGCCGAAAACGTTCGCGCCGTAATCGGTCCATTCCGCGCCGGCAGGACTGGGCGCGGAAAGCGCCATCGTGCGATCGGATGAAACGTCGAAAACCGGCACGGTCAGGAAAGTGCCGAGCAGCACAAGTGCCGCCAAGCAGACGACCGAACCCAGCCCCCAGCGCGTCCCAGCATCGGTAGCGGGTGTCAGGCGCCGGCGGATCTGCGGCAACGCCAGCAGCAAACCGATCACCGTTGGGCCGGCAAGTCGAGGGAGAAGCTGCCAGAATTGTGCGCCAACTTCCCAGAAGGACCAGAGCACAGTGAAGGCCAGCATGGCGGCGTAGACAAGAAGTCCCCACCGATTGCCTCGTGCCAGCAGTCCGCTGGACATTACACAGGCAAGCCCCGCCGCGAAATAGTAGAACGAACCGCCAAGGGTCAGCAGCTCGGCACCGCCGACGACCAGCACTGCGCCGATCGCGAGCAGCACCGCGGCGATTAGCAATCGCACCCATTTTCCGCTCGTCGTTACCATATCCACAATGTTCCCTCTCCAGAGCAACCGGGCCTGCGATCGTTTATCAAATCGCTTTCTTCGCCCCGAGCACCAAAGCAACAATCTTAAAGTAAAGTGGGCATATGCTGCGCCTAAGTACGTCGTGGTTCGCCAGAATTGAAATCTGGCTGGCTCCTATATGGCTCCTAGCGATGATCAGACGTCGCAATTGCACGCATCAGCCAATTCATAAATTATTGTAATACATCAAATATTTTGAATGCGGTTCATCTCCGCGGGCGCTTGACGAATGTCATAGTCCCACAAGTCATGATGCACGGTTTGAAAGGCCCACCGCACGCGCCCGGTCGCCACGTCCAGAGCGACTATCGAACTGGCATAGCGCTCCAGCATCGGCGATCGATGCGTGCCCACATGGTCCGGCGTTGCGTTGCCCGTCGGCACGTAGACAAGGCCCAGCTTCGGATCGGCACTGAACGCCGTCCAGGCGTTGACCGAACCGCGCGTCCAGTTTTCGCCGGGCCTGAGAGGCGGCGCATTGTCGGGACGCCCGCTGTCCCAGGCCCAGAGCAGCTTGCCACTCTTCACGTCAAACGCGCGAACGACGCCCGACGGGTCGTCCTTGGTGTAGTTGTCGCGCACATAGGCGCCCAGGATCGCCGTATTCCCCACTATAACCGGGGGCGACGACGTATAGGAACGGAACGGATCCACGTCACCCAATCCTTCATCCAGGTTCACCGTCCCCGCCTTGCCGAAGTCCGGACACGGCGTTCCGGTCGCCAGATCGCTCGCCAACAACCGGCCATCCACCGTCATGCTGATGATGCGCCTGGCGCACAGTCCGGTGGCGGAGGTGTCCATGTGGAAGGATACCCCGCGACAATTGAGCATCTGGGCATTCCCGATGTTCGCATGGGGATCGCGCAGCCAGATCTGCCTGCCGGTATCGGCATCGAGTGCGAATACCTTTCCGGTTGGCGAGCAGAACACGACCTTGTCGTCAACCATGAGCGGTGTCGCCATGAACGAGATGGACTTGATCTCGGGCCGCTTGGCCTTGGTATCGCCCGTCTCGAACGACCACGCCTGTTCCAGCTTCGCGACGTTGGCGGGCGTGATCTGCGTTGCCGGTGAATGGCGGGTGCCTGACAGGTTGGCGCCGTAGTCCGTCCACTCGGCGCTTCCCGGGCTCGCCGGAGCAAGAACGGCCACGCGACCCGGTGATACGTCGAAGACCGGCACCGTCAGGAATGTACCCAGCAGCGACAGCGCCGCGACCAGCACGGCAGCGCCGAGGCCCCACCGCGTAGCGGCATCCGAAGCGCAGGTCAGTCGGTGCCGCAGCCACGGCAGCGCGAGAACGGCGCCGACCACGGTCGGCCCGGCAAGGCGCGGCAACAGCTGCCAGAACTGCGTACCGACCTCCCAGAAGGCCCAGACCACGGTGCCCAGCAGCATGGCCGCGTAAAGCAGCAGCCCGCGCCCGTCACCGCGCCAGAGGAGCGCCCCCGAACCCGCGCAAGCCAGTCCGGCGGCGAGGTAATAGGCCGATCCGCCCAGCGTCAGAAGCCTGATCCCGCCGACGACCAGCACGGCCCCGATGGCAAGCAGTACCGCCCCCGCCAGCCAACGCAGCCAGCGGCCTTCCTTCCTGTCCTTCATCGTCCGCGTCCTCTCCCGGAACGTCTGCGTCGTCCCGGTCTTATCCCGGGATCATGGGTAGCCTTCAGCCTTGCCTCACCCCGTTTCGATCACCGCGATCGCGGCGCGCACGTCCACCGTCTCGCCCTCTTCCGCGACGATGCGCAGCAGCGTTCCGGAGACTGGCGAAGGCACCTCCACCGTTGTTTTCGCGGCTTCCACCTCGACGAGATTCTCTCCTTCCTCTATCCGATCGCCCGGCTGTTTCAGCCAGCGGACGATCTCGCCGTCCTGCATTCCCATGCCGTATTGCGGCAAAACCATCGTGAATTCGGCCATGTTCGCTCCTCAGGCTGGCTGGCACTCAATGGCACCCACAAGGCGCCTGGCGGCACTCACGATGCGCTCCACCGAGGGGTAGAGCGGCTTTTCGATGAGCGGACTGAACGGCAGGTGCGTGTCCGGAGTCGTGATCCGCACCACCGGCCCGCGCAGGGCCTCGAAGGCTTCCTCGACGATGGTGGCCGCGATCTCGCTGGCAGCGCTGCAGGTGCGGTTCGCCGGATCGACGCAGATCGCGCGGCCGGTCTTGCGCACCGAACGCAGGATCAGATCGCGGTCGAGCGGGACCAGCGTTCGCGGGTCGATGACCTCCAGCGAGATGCCCTCGCCCGCCAGCTGCTTCGCGGCCTTGAGCGCGACATTGACCCCGCCAGCGATGGCGACGACGGTGATGTCGGTGCCTTCGCGCTTGATGTCGCCCTTGCCGATGGGGATCAGGAAGTCGGGATCGTCGGGCACTTCGGCCTTGTTCATCCAGCAGGTGCCGTCCTCGAAGCTCATCACCGGATCGTCGTCACGGATCGCGGACTTGAGCAGCCCTTTCATGTCGGCGGCATCGGAGGGGCAGATGATCTTGAGGCCCGGCATGTTCATGAACATCGGGTAGGGCCGGTCCGAATGCTGCGCAGCATTGGAGTTGCCGTAGAACATGCAGGAGCGCAGCACGAGCGGCAGCTTCGCCTGCCCGCCATAGATGTAGCGGGACTTGGCGATGATCGAGCAGATCTGGTCCATCGCCGGATAGAGGAACGAGGACAGCGTCGCATCGACGATCGGCCGCATCCCCACCATCGCCGCGCCGCCCGCCGCGCCGATGAAGCCGTTCTCCGAGATCGGCGTGTCGCGGATGCGCTCCTCGCCGAAGCGCTCGACGAAGCCGGTGGTGGTGCCGAAGACATTGCAGCGAATATCCTCGCCCATCATGAAGACGCGGGGGTCGCGCTCCAGCTCTTCGGCCTGGGCCTGCTGGATGGCTTCGAGGAAAGTGATCCTGGGCATGGGTTCGCTCCTTCTCAGACGTGCGCCAGAACGTCGGCGGGGATCGGCAGGCGATCGACGAAGACGTGGTCGAAGGCCTCCTCGAAGGCCGGATATGCGCTCTCGCGCGCGAAGTTCAGCGAGTCGGTCACTTCCTCGGCGATGGCGGCATCGATGGCGTCGAGATCGCCTTCGGCCACGCCATCGGACAGGAGGCGCGCGCGGTAGAGCGTGATCGGATCGCGCGCGACCCAGTCGTCATGCTCAGGCCCGCGCGGGGTGAGGTCGCGGCCCATGTTCACCGCGTGGTCGCGGTAGCGGTAGGTCTTGGTCTCGATCAGCGTCGGCCCCTTGCCCGCGCGGGCGCGGTCGACCGCCTCGCGCACGGCCTCTTCCACCGCGTCCACGTCCTGCCCGTCGACGATGACGCCGGGGATGCCGTAGCCGTGCGCGCGGTCCGCGACGTTGACGCCCGCCACGGCGTCGGAGGTCGGCGTGGACATGCCGAAGCGGTTGTTCTCGCACACGAAGATCGCGGGCAGCTTCCACACGGCGGCAAGGTTCATGCCTTCGTGGATCGCGCCTTCGCTGGAGGCGCCGTCGCCGAAGAAGCACAGCGCCACGCGGTCGAGCCCCTGCAGCTTCGCACCCAATGCTGCACCTGCAGCAACCGGACCGCCGGAGCCGACGATGCTGGTCTCGCCAAGGCTGCCCATCGCGAAGTCGGACAAGTGCATCGAGCCGCCCTTGCCCTTGCACACGCCCGTCGCCTTGCCGAGCAGTTCCGCCATGAGCGGGCGCAGCATGGAGCCCTTGGCGATCGGATGGCCATGGCTGCGGTGCGTGCCGACCATGTAGTCGTCGTCGCGCAGGGCCATGCAGGCGCCGACGCCCGAGGCCTCCATCCCCGCATAAGTGTGCAGCGCGCCGGGGATTTCGCCTGCAGCATGGATGGCTTCGGCCTTGGTCTCGAACTGGCGGATGCGCTGCATCCGGCGGTACTTCTCAAGCCTGCGGTCGTTGTCGCCGATGGCGGTCATCGCTCTCTCCTTCAGGTATGGGCAGGTTCTGCGGCACCAATTTCTTCGGTCTGCGCTTCGAACAATTCGAGCGGCGCCGCGTACATCGGTTCGGGAGCGCCTGCGGTGATCGCGTAGACATTCTCCATGTGGCACGGCCCCAGCTTCGCGCCGAAGTAGAGGCTGTCGAGCGAGATCAGCATCCCCTCCTCCATGACGAAGCCCTGCTTGACCCCGGCCAGCCCCGCCGCCGGGAAGGCCAGCGGGATTTCCAGCGGCATCAGGCCGATGCCATGCGCCACCACCAGCAGCTTCTCGGGCGTGGCGATACCGTTCGCCTTCAAATGCTCGTAGCCGATTGCGGGCAAACTGGCGGTGGAGACGCCGGGGCGCAGCTGATCCACCATCTTGAGGAAGGCGTCGCGCAGGACGTCGTGCTGGTGGCGGTACTCGGCGCTGGCTCTGCCGACGACGGCGGTGCGGTTGATGTCCACCCAGAAGCCGTCGTGGATGCCCTGCGTCTCCAGGATCACGATGTCGCCGCGCCGCAAGGCCCGGTTGCCGCGCGTGCGGAACAGGTCGGGGATGAACTCGTCCGCCTCGTAGGCGCCGCCGAACAGCATCGCGCCTTCGTCGACGGGGATTACTTCGTTGCGGACCATGAAGTCGCAGATGCGTGCCTGCACGTCGTTCCAGTCGGCGCCTTCGTGGAGCAGCGATCCGGCGTGGGCGATGATGCGGTCCGCCAGCTTGCCCAGCTTGCGGTAGCGCGCCAGTTCGCCGGGGGTCTTCACCACACGCACCCGCATCATGAAGTCGAGCACGTCGGAGTATGCGTGCGGAACGGCGGCCGTGATCCGCGCGGAGACGCGGTGCTCGTCGAAGCCGATCGCCTTGCCCGCCATGCCGTGATCGGCAAGGCCCAAGGCAATGGCGGCGGCGATGTCGGGCTGGCAACTGCCCCTGATCGCGCCCATCATCCCGGCGGCGTCCTCGGCCAGCTGGCCGCCGTTGCGATCGGGATCGATGTAGCGGCTGACCTCGCAGAAGTTCAGCATGTCGAACGTCCGCACTTCTCCGAAAGTGCAGGCGTCACCGTCCTTGTTGAGCACCGCGACGAGGCCAAGGTTCGCCTCCGGGATCACCAGCGTCAGCGGTTTCGCCGGGTCGGCATAGACGATGGCGGCGGCCATCGGCTCCATCTGCTGCCAGCGTTCCAGGATCGAGTGATAGCCGACCGCATAGCGCACGTCATGCGGGTGGCTGAGGACGACCGCGTCCAGCCCCTCCGCCGCCATCATCGTGCGCAGCCGGTCGGCGCGGGGGTTCGAGGGTGCGGTCATGCCGCTTCCTCCAGCCCCTCGTTGGCGACGTTGGAGATGACTTCGCCCTTGGCCACGTCGCGCAGGAATTCGTGGTTGAGGATGAAGCGGATCTCGCCCCCGTCGTCGAGGAACGCGACGGCGCCGTGGCCCATGAAGAGATATTCGGTCACTTCGTCGCAGCGCGCCTCGTTGTGGCGCGAGCCGATCGGTTCGTACCCGTAAGTCCCCGCAGGCGCCGAGCCGACGTCGTAGATCAGTTCGCCCTTCGTGACGAAATACTGCCCATGGCCAAGGTGCCAGTGCGGGGCGAAAGTCGCGCCGGGCTCCATGTGGACCCAGAGCACCCAGTCGCCCGTCTCCTCGCTGTAGCGCAGCAGCCGGATCGTAGTGCCGGTGCCGAGCGCGACTTCGTGGCAGTCGTTGATGTTGACGATGAGGTCGCCGAGTTTTCCGGCATCGTGCTGAACGGTCATGGTTCTTGTCCTCTCGTTGGGAATTACATCGTTGCGGTAAGGCCCTCGTCGGCGGGGATGACAGCGCCGTGGACGGCGCTCGACTTGTCATCGAGCAGGAAGCAGACGAGCTGGGCGATCTGCTCGGGGTCCATGAAGAACTGGCGGCGCGGGCTGGGATGGCCCTCCATCAGCGCGGCGATGGCCTGCTCGCCCTCGGGGGTGCGCAAGTTGGCGGTCAGCGGCGTCGCCACCGCGCCGGGGCACACGCAGTTGATGCGGATACGCTTGGGGCCAAGCTCCGCCGCCAGCGTGCGCGCCAGCATGGCGACCCCGGCTTTCGAGGCGCTGTAGGCGCTGTCGCCCGCGCGGCCCGCGGTGCCGCTGACCGAGCCGATGAACACGATTGCCCCGCCGCCCGCCTCGATCATCGCGGGCAGCACCGCCTGCGTGACGTAGAAGCTGCCCTTGAGATTGACGTCGATATGCCGGTCGAACAACGAGAGCGGGCTTTCGGGCACCGGGTTGGGCGCCCAGGTCGCAGCGTTGTTGACCAGCAGCGTGACGGGACCGAGCGCAGCCTCGATGCCCTTCACGGCCGCCGCGACCGCATCGGCATCGGCGATGTCCACCTGCGTCGCGTGCGCCAGCGTGCCCTCGGCCACGGCCTTGTCGAGTTCGGCCTGCGGCACCTCGGACAGCACCGCGACCTTGGCGCCCGCCTCGGTCAGCAGCTTCGATACGGCAGCGCCGATGCCGCTGGTGCCGCCGGTTACCACGGCGACCTTGCCTGCAACGCCGCTCATTGCGCAGTGAACCCGCCGTCGACGATCAGTTCCGAGCCGTGCATGTACCCGGCCTCGTCGGAGGCGAGGAAGCGCACGGTCTTGGCGACGTCGATGGGATCGGCCATGCGCCCGATCGGGTGCGCGGGGGCCAGCCCGGCGGCGGCTTCCTCGACGCTGGCGGCGAAACCGTTGTCGACGATGCGCTGGAGGATGTGCTCGACCATGCCGGTCTTGACGCCGCTGGGGTGCACCGAATTGACCCGCACCTTGTAGCCCAGCGCGGAGAACTCCATCGCGCAAGCCTTCACGAACAGCGTCACCGCACCCTTGGAGGTGCAGTATCCCACATGCAGCGGCGATCCGATCTTGCCCGCAACCGAGGAGATAACGACCACCGATGCCCCGTGCGGCAACGTCTCGCCCGAACGCCGCAGCAGTTGCGCCGCCACCTTGGTGCCGAGGAACACGCCGTCCACGTTGACCGCCATCTGCTTGCGCCATTGCTCGAGCGTCGTATTCTCCATCTTTTCGACGACGACGATACCTGCGACATGGACCAGCACGTCGAGCCTGCCGTGCTTCTGCTCCACCGCCGCCACCGCCGATTGCCACGATCCCTCGTCGGTCACATCGAGCTGGAGGTACTCGCCGCCGCTCCACGATCCGGCCTGTGCGGGAAGATCGGCACCGATCACGATGGCCCCCGCGTCCACCAGCTGCCGGGTGATCTCGCTGCCGATGCCGCCTGTGCAGCCGGTGACGAGGGCGATGCGGCCTTGAAGCGAAGCGGTCATGCATGAACTCCCGGATTGGTATTGGCGTTGACGGCTTCGCCCAGCAGGTCGAAGACGCGGATGTCGGGATCGCCGTCGAGGCAGGCGTAGCCTTCCGCCGACATGGCGACGTGATAGGGGCGGTTGGCGTGGGCCTCCTTGGCCTCCATGCTCGTAAAGATCTCGGTGAAGCCGAAGGCGTTGGGGTCTTCCTGCGCGCGCATGACCTGGAACAGCAGCGTCTCTGGCTCGTTGGCGCGCACGTCCTTCTGGAGTTGCGTGGTCAGCTCGATGAAGCGCTGCGTCTTGTCCGGCTTCGTGCGGACATGCATGATGACACCAATCATACCTGAGAGGACCTTTCGTGATGTGGGGGGAAATGCTGGCCGAAGCGGCGCAGGCCGCGCAGGGGCCGCAGCCGGAAGCCGCCCGCCCGCTGGTCGAGCGCCTGCTGGCCGAGAAGCCGGGCAATGCCGACGCACTGACGCTCGCGGGGATCGTCGCTCAGCGTACCGGCCGGATCGAAGACGCCCTGCGCGCTTTCCGCGAGGCGCGCGATGCCGATCCGCTCGACGCCGGAAGACATCAGAACCTGGGCGTCGCGCTCAAGAATGCCGGGGCCTTCGACGAGGCGCTGACGGCGTTCGGCGCCGCGCTCGACCTCCGGCCGGGACATGCGGCGACCCTGGCGAACCTGGGCTCGTGCCTGATCGCCGCCGAAAGGTACACGGAAGCACTCAAGGTGCTCGCAGCCGCGGGCGACGGCGCCGACGCGCTCAACAACACCGGCGTGGCGCTGGCGCGGCTCGGCCGCCATGGCGATGCGGTGGAGCCTTACCGCCGATCTCTCGCACTGCGTCCGGGCCATCTCGAAACCGCCCTCAATCTTGTCGATGCGCTGGCGGCTTCGGGCCTGCAGGACGAAGCCGCCCGCCTTGTCGGCCAGGTGCTGCGTGCCCAGCCGCGCAACCCGCGCGCAGCCAACCAGCTCGGCCTGATGCGCGAGCAGGCGGGCGACTTCGGCGGGGCTATCGAGGTGATGCGCGGCGCCTTCGATCCCGCCGCGCCCAACCATGCCCTTGGCGTCAACCTCGTGCGCGTGCTGATCCGCGCGGGCGAGGCGCAGGATGCCCTCGGCGTCTGCGGCCGGCTCGTCGCCACCCAGCCCAGCGTCACCACGCCGATCGCCCTGGCGCTTGCCGCATTCGAGCAGCTCGGCTGGACCGCGGAGAGCGAGCGGATCATGGCGCTCGACCGCTTCGTGAGCGTGCATGACGTCGCCGCCGCGCCGGGCTTTGACGATCTTGCCCAGTTCAACGCCGCGCTGGTCGAGGAACTGCGCGCCCATCCTTCGCTGACGTTCGAGCCCGAGGGCCTTGTCACCCGTCAGGGGCGCCAGAGCGCGGACCTTGCCGATGCCGAGACCCCGGCGCTGCGCGCGCTCGGCAGGATCGCGCGCGAGCAGCTTGCCGCCGTCCATGCGCGCCTTTCCGCCCGGAGCGCGGCCGGCAGCGCCGACCATGCGTTCCTGCATGCCCTGCCCTCCGAATGGACCCTGACCCTGTGGGGCACGATCCTGCGCCCGGGCGGCGAGGTCGGCCCGCATATCCATGCGCCCAACTGGCTCTCCGGCGTCTACTACCCCGAGTTCGAGGGAGACGGCGATGAAGGCGCCTTCGCCATCGGCCTGCTGCCCGCCGAACTGGGCGGCGGCGGAAAACCCGTCCTGCACAAGCCCCGCGCAGGGCGGATGATCCTGTTCCCGTCCTACCTGTGGCACGCGACGCTGCCTTTTGGGGGCGAGAAGGAGCGCGTCAGCTTCGCTTTCGACCTCGTCCCCGCAGGGGCCGGCCGTCCGCACAAGCTGCCTTGAGAACTTCCCCTGCGGCGCACGAAACCGCAGGGGAAGGCCGGCTCGGCGCAGGCCCGCACCTGCCCGTGAGGGGAGCGCCGCCGCCATGCTTCAGAACTTCACCGAGCCTTCGACGCCGAAGCTTCGCGGCGGGGCGTAATTGGTGAAGTTGAACAGTCCGGCGACCGAGTTCGCCGAGACGCGGTACACCTCGTCCAGCAGGTTCCGGCCGAACACCGCGATGCGATAGCGTTCGTCGGGATCGGTCCAGCCGATGCTCGCGCCAACCAGCGTGCGCGCCTGTCCCTGCGAGTAGTCGGCATTGAGCGTCGTGGATTCGTACTGCGCCTGGTAATTGATGTCCGCATTGAGCGAGACGACACCCCAGTCGGTCGGCGGGAATTCATAGTGCGCGCTGCCGCTGGCCGTCCACTTGGGGGTGTTGCGCAGCTTGAGATAGGAAGCGTCGTCATTCACCCCGTCGCCGTCCACGTCGGTGCTGAATTCGTCGTACTTCGCCTTCTGCCAGCCCACCGAAGCGCCCAGCGTCAGGCCCGGCACGGGCGCGGCTGAGATTTCCAGTTCGATGCCCTTCACATGGGCCTTGCCGGCATTGGTGGTGCGCGTCTCCTGCCCCGGCAGTCCGGTGATCGGGTCGATAAAGGGCACCACCGCGTCGCGCTGCAGATCGTTGTACTTCACATAGAACGCCGCAATGTTGACGCGCAGCTTGCGGTCGGCCGTCTCGGTCTTGAAGCCCAGTTCGAAGCTGTCGGCCGTCTCCTCACGGAACGGCAGGGCCGAGGTCGCCGACATGGCCTGTTCGTTGTAACCGCCCGACTTGTAGCCCTGGCTGTACGTGAAGTAGTTGTTGATCCCCGGCGCGATCTCCCAGCGATAGCCGGCCCGCACGGTGGGCTTGGAGAACTTCTTGCTGTCGCTGTACTGCGGCCAGAAACCGGTCTCGATCAGCGAGCGGCGGACCTGCGGCTGGACGGCGAAGTCCTTGCTCTCCTTGGTGTAGCGCGCACCGACGAAGACGGCCAGCGGATCGGCCAGCTTGTACTCCGCCTCGCCGAACACGGCGTAGCTGTCCACCTTGTAGTTCGCGGTCGACTGGTTCGGGTCGGTCAACGCGGTGGGATCGCCCAGGAAGCGCAGGAAGCCGAGGAAGCTGGTGGCGTTGGCATCCAGCTTTTGCCCCCAGTACATGCCGCCCACGGTGAACTTGAGCACGTCGGAGAAATCGGAACTGAACCGCGCCTCGAGGCTGTACTGCTTGCGCACGTCCTCGCGGGTGGAGACGAACAGGTAGGCATTCTCGCCGGTATAGTCCGAAGGCAGCTTGGACTGCACCCGCCGCCAGCCGCCGACGACGGTGATCGTACCGACGTCATCGACCGAATGCTCGCCGCGCAGGTAGACGCCGTCGACATCGATGCGGTGGCCCTTCAGCGTGCCCACGCAAGTCGGCGCGGTGGCAGAGCCTTCGCACAGCGTCGTACCGGTGTGGAACGGACTGCCGCCGGTCGTCTGGATGCCGGGAAAGCCGACAACGTCGATCAGGAAGCCCGGAGGCGTCTCGTTGACCGAGGGCGGGGAATCACCGCGGTCACGCAGCAGTTCGTAGGTCAGCAGGATGTTGGTGTCGTCGGTCGGCTCCCACAGCAGCTTGGCGCGGCCGCTGAAGTAGCGCGATCCGCCCCAGCGCTGGCCGCGTCCGGGCACGCCCTCGAAGCCGTCGACGTCGTTGTTCTTGGTCAGGCGATAGTATCCGTCGCTCTCCTGGAACGATCCCGCCGCGCGGAAGTAGAGGTTCTCGGCCAGCGGAATATTGATCGCGGCCTTCACGTCCTTGGTGTTGAAGCTGGAATAGCCGAGCCGCACTTCGCCGCTGAAGCCGGGTTCGGGCTTCTTGGTGATGACGTTGACGACGCCGCCCACAGTGTTCTTGCCGAACAGCGTGCCCTGCGGACCGCGCAGCACTTCGATGCGCTCGACGTCGAACAGGTCGAACAGCTGGGTCTGGACGTGGGCGAGCACGAAGTCGTCCACCACCACGCCGACGGCGGGCTCGAAGGTCAGGATGATGTCGCCGGTGGACTGGCCGCGAATGCCGATCGAGGCGGCGTTGAAGCCCGGCACGTTGGTGATGACGACGTTGGGCACGTCGCCCGCCAGCGCGCGAATGTCGGTGGCGAACTTGTTCTGGATCGCGGTCTCGGTGAAGGCGGACACCGCCACCGGCGTATCCTGCAGCGATTCCGAGATGCGCCGCGCGGTGACGACGATGTCCTCGAGCCCGCCCTGCTGCGGTGGCGGATCGGCCTGCGGAGCCGCCTGTGGAGCCGCCGATTGGGCCATCGCGGTGGTGCTGACGCTGGCCAGAAGCCCCGTGGCAAAAGTCGTGAAGACGCAATTCAGGTGTCGTTTGCCGATCATGTTCTTCCCCTCCGAACCGACTGCCTTCGTTTGGTCATGGGCAGTTCGAATCACGTGCCGACTTTTTCGCCGGGCAGGCATAAATGAGTACAGATGATCATTTTTGTGAAGACATAAAAAACATTCATGTATGATTTGTTTTACCGCAGTGCAGCGGTGATGGAGCGGAGGGGATTGTCTTGGAGAGCGGCGAAGTTCACGTTTCTCGCGGTAATGAAAAGAGAACCGCCACGCCGGGGGGCATTGCTGCGATGCAAGACGTGATCGCGAAAAAAGCGCCCGTGATTCGCCGCCGCTACACCAGCCCGGCCATGACCGAGCGGCGCGCGCGCATCGTCGACACCGCGCACCGCATCCTCGGCGAAGGCGGAGTCGCGGCGCTGACCATCCGGCGACTGTCCGAGGACGCCGGGGTGGCACAGCGCACACTCTACCGCCTGTTCGGCGACAAGGACGGCGTGATCAGCGCCACCGTCGTCGATCGCATGGTCGAGGTGCGCGAGCACATCGCCAGGCGCGGCGCGACTTACACGCTGGAGGTGGTGTTCCGCGAACTCGACTGGATGGTCAGCGAGCTTGAGCGCGACAGTCTCTACGCCCGGGTGGTGATCGACTTCGTCTTCGCGCCCGAACCGCGCGAACTGGAAGTGCGCGAGCTGACTTCGGTGGCACACACGCGCTTTTCAGGCTGGCTCGACCTGCAGCGCGCGAAAGGCCACGTGCGCGATGATCTCGACCTCGCCTCGCTGGTCGATACCCACGTCATGCACGAATTCGTGGTCTACCGCCGCTGGTCGCTGGGCCAGTGCGCGGGTGACCAGTGCCGCGCCGAACTGCACGCCTGCTTCCTGCAGAGCGCGGCGCTGCTGCTGACCGGCGACATTCGCGAGACCTACATGCGCAAGCTGGCGGCGATCCAGAAGAAGATCACCCGCCTCAAGCGCGCCTCGACCAAGGAATAATCACAAGCGGGAGAAGATGATGACTCTTGAAGACCTGATCGCGCGCGAGGAGATCCGCCAGCTTCGCGTGGATTACTCGGCCGCCTTCGACACGATGGACGAGGCTGCGGTGCGCCGCAATTTCGCCGACGACATCCTATGCGAGTTTCCGGAGCCCTACGAAGGCGTCGAGGCGGTGCTCGGCCTCTATCGCCAGCACTGGAAGCACCTGCGCGCGCCGCTGGAGACGCTGCACTACGTCGCCAATCACGCCATCGAACTGACGGGGCCGGATACCGCGCGCGGGCATTGCCTGCTGCTCGATCTCGTCACGCGCCAGCATGCAGGCTCGGCCATCGTCACGCCCGGTGGAGAGGCGAACCCGCTGCTGCTGATCGGGCGCTATGACGACCACTATGTCCGGCAGGACGGCCGCTGGAAATTCGCCCGGATCGCTCTGACTATCCTGTGGCCGACGCGGTCGGATGAAACCGGAGCGCTTCCGTTCAAGGTCGATTGAGCGGGGGCGGCGCCGGGGCAGCCCCCGGCGCCGCGTCTCACTTCCCGCACTGCTTGAGCCAGGCGATGCCCCGGCGCAGCAACTCGTAGAAGACCGGCAGGTCCCACGCGCAGCGGTCCACCGTCGGCCACCAGTCGAGCATCGGCTGGAGGTCATAATGCCCCCGGCAGTGCCCCAGCGTGTTGTAGAGTACCGCGCCTTTGCCGTGGCCCTTGAGGTACATCACCGGCTGCTTGCCCAGCGCGTCGGCCGCCTCGACAAAGCCGGTGCCCTCCACGGTGCAGTCGGTCTCCAGCAGGACGTGGAGATGGCCGTGCGTCTCCATGTGGTAGAGTTCGTCGGTCGTCTCGAACGGCTCGATGCCCGCCACCAGCGGGTGCCCGGGATCGGCCACGGTCACCGTGTAGGGCGCGATCGGCGGGTGCGAGATGAACTGCGAACCCAGCATGTCCATGAACAGCGGCGCCCAGCGCGGGGCGTCCCACAGACCCTTGTCCGGCCCTTCGGACAGCAGGCGCAGCACCGAGTTGGTGCCGTGCAGCGCATGCCAGCGCCCGCCCGCCTTCAGCCAGTCGCGCAGCACCTCCTGCGCCGCCAGCGAGGGCGTGACGTCGCAGGTATAGGTGATGAGGATGTCCGCCTGCCGCAGCGCGTCGAGGTTTTCGTAATCCTCGAACACGCGGGTGCGCACGCTGGGGTCTTCGGCGAGGAGCTTCAAAAGCTCCAGCCGTGCGAAGTCCATGTCGTGCCACACGCCGCCGCAGATGAGGACGCAGTTTATGCGCGGTGGATGCGCGCCTTCAGCTTCACTCATGCCGTCGGAGCCCCGCCGAGGTCGCCCCCAAGATCACCGTTGATGTACTTCATCATCGTGTCCTGGAACTGGCGGATGCGGATTTCCTGGTAGTTGCCGAGGTTCACCTTGCCGTTCTTCGAGGCATGAAGGCCGTCCTGCACGTAAGGCAGGTTGTCCATGTCCTGCTCGAACACGTCGCCCAGAATGCCGAGTTCCGGCGCCTCGGTCCACTTCTGGTCGAGCCGCAACATCTTGAGCGGCGCGCCGCGCGGGATCGGCTGTCCCTTGGGAATGCGCGCGAGGATGCGCACTTCCATGATGCAGGTGTCGGGCGTCTTGCCGGGCAGCCAGTTGTAGACGATGTTCGGCATGTACCCGCCCCAGGGCGCGAAGTTCGGGAACACGTTGTAGACCAGCCCGTCGAGCAGTTCTGCGTCGGTGGCGCTTTCGTGGTCGTAGCCAGTGCTTTCGGTATAGGCGGCACGCATGGCGGCACCCAGCGCGGCGCGGGCGGTCATGCCCTCGGGCACCTTGATCGCCATCGGATTGGCGTGCGCCTCACCCTCGTAGTTGTCGCCGGAGCGGCCGTTGTACTTGATGAACTCGTCGACGATCCACTGCTCGCCCTGCCCTTCCGCGATGTGCGGGCTCATCACGCCGAAGGGCACCAGGTTGACGTTCACGTTGTCGCCCCAGGTCCAGTAGGCGGCGTTGGAATCGCCCGTGAACGGCAGCAGCTGCGGGTGGGTGACGATGGTGTGCCAGGCCTCCATGAAGGCCTCCATCACCACCTTCCAGTTGGCCGGGACTTCCTTGGCCACGCGCATGACGCTGGCACATTCCTCGTGCCGCCAGCGCTTGAAGTGCTCGGGCAGCGGAGCGAGGAATTCCTCGAGGCTCGGCCCGCCCGATTCCTCGCGAATGAAGACATAGCCGGACCAGCGGCCGACTTCGGCGGCAGGCAGGTCGAGGTCCTTTTCGGCCAAGTGCGGGAAGTCCCACTGGCAGGGCATCGAATCGAAGCTGCCGTCCTTCTTCCACGCGAAACCATGGAACGGGCAGACGAACTTGTCGGCCGCACCTTCCTCGGTGCGCAGCTTGCGGCCGCGATGGAGGCAGACGTTGTGCATCGCCCGGATCGAGCCGTCGTCCTGACGGCTGACGAGGTAGGAACGCCCGGCGTTCTCATAGACGATGAAGTCGCCCGGATCGGGCAGGTCTTCCTCGCGCGCGACGAACTGCCACACGTAGGGCCACATCCGCTCGCGTTCGAGCCTGGCGAATTCCTCGCTGGTGTAGCGTTCGGCGGGAATCGCCTCCGAACCGCGGTAGGTATAGCTCTCGTCAGTCAGAATCGCGGGCGGGGTGCGCGAATCCTGCGCCATCAGTTCCGCCCAGCTGATGCCTTCGCTGCGGTCTTCACCCAGCTTTCCGGCGATTTCCGGATCCCGATCGGCCATGGTCGTTCAATCTCCCAAGAACGCATTTCCCTGTTTGTCGCCATTTCTGCACCCCGCTGCAGCACAAGTCACCTTGCTCAAAATCATAGGTTGTGGACCGGCGCGGATGGGCCATGTTGGCTCCGAATGGTTATTGGGAGAATGCCGTGAAGCGGCTTGAAGGCAAGGTGGCGCTGGTCACCGGAGGAACCTCCGGCATCGGCGCGGGCACTGTCGAGCGTCTGTGCGCCGACGGGGCGAAAGTCATTTTCACCGGCTCCAACCAGGCGGCGGCGGATGCCCTGTGCGCCGCGACTGGCGCCGAGTTCGTGAAGCACAACGTCACCGACGCGGCGGCGTGGGACGGCCTGATGGCACAGATCCTCGAAAAGCACGGGCGGCTCGACATCGCCTTCGCCAATGCCGGGACCGAAAGCGGCGACGGCAGCATCGAGAGCATCTCGATCGAGGGCTGGAACAACGTCATGGGGGTCAACCTCACCGGCGTCATGCTGACCGTGCAGCACGCGATGCGGGCCATGGCGAAGAACCCGAAAGGGCCGGTGGGCTCGATCATCGTCAATTCCTCGATGAACGCGCACCGGGCGATGGGCAACTTCGTGGCCTATTCGGTGTCGAAGGCCGCCGTAATCGCGCTGGTCAAGGCGTCGGCGGTGCACTCGGGCAACCAGAAGTACCAGATCCGCGTCAATGCGGTGCTGCCGGGCGTCGTCGAGACGGCGATGATCGTCAACCTTATCGAGAAATCGGGCGATCCCGTCGCCACCCGCGCCGCCTATGAGGGCCTATCGCCGATGGGCCGCATGGCCTCTGTGGGCGAAGTCGCAGGGATGGTCGCGTGGCTCGGCAGTGATGAGGCAAGGTTCTGTTCGGGCAGCGAATTCACCATGGACGGCGCGTCCACCGCAGGGATGAACGGCGTATGAGCGAAGAACTGGGTTCGCAGCGGCTGAAGGGCCGCGTGGCGCTGGTTTCCGGCGGACTGCGCGGCATCGGCCTCGCCTGCGTCGAGCGGTTCCTGGCCGAAGGCGCCGAGGTGGTCCTCACCGACCTCGAGGCGCCGGACACCGAGTATGCCGCCGCCACGCTCGCCCGTCTGGGGCAGGCTGCCAGCTACGTCAGCGCCAATGTCGCCAGCGAGGACGACTGGGCCAAGGTCCTCGCCGCCGTGACCGAAAGGCACGGAAAGCTGCACATCCTGGTCAACAATGCCGGGATCGACCTGACCGGCCCGGTGGCGGAAACCTCGCTGGAGGGCTGGCGCCGGATCATGAGCATCAACGTCGACGGCGTGTTCCTCGGCGTGCGGACGTTCGTGCCGCTGATGGCCGCGAGCGGGGCGGATTTCCGGGGCGGTGCCTCGATCATCAACGTCAGTTCGATCATGGGCCTCGTCGGCATGAGCGAGGTTTCGGGCTACAACGCCAGCAAGGGCGCGGTGCGGCTGTTCACCAAGTCCATCGCGCTGGAATTCGCCGAAAAGAAGATGCCGATCCGCGCAAATTCGCTGCATCCCGGCTTCGTGATGACGCCGCTGCTGCAGGAGGGCTTCCAGCGCTGGGTGGACAAGGGCGTCGCCAGCAAGGCGCAGGATCTGGTCGATCTGATGTCCAGCAAGACCCCGATCGGGCGCCTCGCGGACCCCGCCGAACTGGCAAGCGCGGTCTATTTCCTAGCGTCTTCAGACAGTTCGTACATGACCGGCGCCGAGCTTGTCGTCGATGGCGGCTGGACCGCGCAATAGTGCGCCCCGTCTCGGGGGGCTTCGACAAGCTCAGCCTGAGCGGAAATTGAAGCAGGTTTTTCATATTCCGCTCAGGCTGAGCTTGTCGAAGCCCCGGCGGCCGTAAGCATACGGGAGAGAACACCAATGACCATCGCCCTTCCCGACGTGATCGCCGTCGTCACCGGCGCTGCCGGCGGCATCGGCCGCGAGATCGTCAAGGCCATGAAGGCCGCCGGCGCCACCGTGATCGCCACCGACCTCAAGGACAGCGCAGACATCGAAGGCGCCGACCACTATCTCAGGCACGACGTCACCAGCGAGGCCGACTGGCGCGCGGTGGAGGCGCTGGTGCGCGAAAAGTACGGTCGCCTCGATGCGCTGGTGAACAACGCGGGCTTCTCGATCGTGACGAAGTTCGAGGACACGCCGCTCAGCGAGTTCCACAAGGTCAACGCGATCAACGTCGACTCGGCGATCATCGGCACGCAGGTCATGCTGGGTCTGCTTCAGGAAGGTGGTAAGGCGCGGGCCTCGGGCGCCTCGGTCATCAACTTCTCGAGCGTCGGCGGCCTGCGCGGCGCGGCGTTCAATGCCGCCTATTGCGTCAGCAAGGCCGCGATCAAGATGCTTTCGAAGTGCCTGGGCGCAGAGTTCGCCGCGCTCAAGTACAACATCCGCGTCAACTCGGTGCACCCCGGCGGAATCGACACGCCGATGCTGAACTCGATCATGGACCGCTACATCGACCTTGGCGCTGCGCCCTCACGCGAAGCCTCGATCGCGGCGATGAACGTCGCGCACCCGATCGGCCGTCTCGGCAAGCCGGAGGAAATGGCGGGCGGCGTGGTGTTCCTCGCCTCCAGCGCGTCGAGCTTCATGACCTGCGACGAACTGGTGATGGACGGCGGGTTCAGCCAAGTCTGAAAAGGAGGAGCAGCGCATGGCCCAGAAACTGCCCGGCATCATCGGCGTCCACCACATCGGCGTTTCGGTGCCCGATCTGGGCAAGGCGCGCGAGTTCTACCTGGACATCCTCGGCGCGGCCGAGGAAGTCGAGCCGCTGAGCTGGTCCGACAACCCCTTCATCGACGAAGTGGTGGGCCTCGAGGGCAGCGCCGCCAACCAGTTCTTCTGCCGCCTCGGCAATCTCCAGATCGAGGTCTTCCAGTACGACGCCCCGAAGCAGGCCCCGCAGGACCCGCGCCGGGGCGTCAACGAATACGGCTATACCCATATGGCGCTGCAGGTTGAGGACGTCCTTGCCGTCCACGAACGGATCGTCGCGGCGGGCCTGCCGGTGCACACGCCGCCTGCGATGGAGGGCATCACCGTCGATGCGAGCGGCGTGAAACACGGCTATGCCGGAACTTATTGCCGCGACTTCTTCGGCAATGTCTTCGAGATTCTGGAGATCCACGAAACGCCGGAAATCCTGCCGATCCACGCCTGACTTTCCGCGTTCACATTTGAACGCAAAGGAAAAAATTTCAACGCGAAGCCCTAATTCGCCGGATGAACCGAAACTTAATCGGCCCGGCCGTGTTCCCGGATTGAGAGACAGCGCGGTATCGGTCGCGACGCCGCCCCCGCCCGGGAGCCTGAAACGTGGATATGAACACCCTCAACCGCAGTCGTGCCCAGCAGGTGGCGCGCGTCGTCGAGATCCGTGCCATCGAGAGCGGCACGGTGGACGCCGATGCTGTGCCCGCCGCCCTGCTCCGCGATGCCGTGCGGGAAGCCGGGTTGTTCCAGCGCTCGGTGCTGGGCCACCTCGACCACAAGGAATGGCGCGATCGCGTCCGCGCCGACGGCCAGCGTCTGATGGACTTGCTCGCCGAGATCGGTTTCCGTCCCAGCGAGCGCGCCGCCCGCAAGTCGGCCTGACGCCTTCGTCATTGCGAGCGAAGCGAAGCAATCCAGAACTGTTTGCTCGGCCCTGGATTGCTTCGCTTCGCTCGCAATGACGAAGAGGAGTTATCCGACCGGAGGCATCACCGATGCGCTCTCGGTCACGGTGAAGGCGCGGACGCGGCTGCGTTCGAACAGGTTTTCCTCGTCCTCCGCGATCATCGCGGCGACCTGCGGATCGCCCAGCGCGGCAAAACAGGCGTCGCGCGTCGCCGCGTCGGGGAAGTCGATTTCCATCACTACATCATGATCGAACGGCTGATCCGTCCCGTCCATCGGCGAGAGGAAACGGCGTACGTAGCGCGTGGCGTAGCCCGCCAGCACCTTCTCGCCGATCACCCGGTGGCTGCTTTCGTAGTAGGCGCGGAAGTCCTCGACGCTCATGCCTTCGCGGCGCTTGAGGAGCGTGATCACGGTCACCGTCATGCCAGCACGCCCATCCATTCGCGCATCCCGTCAAGCACAGCCTTCGCCCGCAGCGCCGGGTGCGAGAACGCCTCTCGCAGCGCCGCCGAGCGCAGTTCCAGCGACAGCGGAATCCCTTGCGGCAGGGCCTGCAGCATTGCCGCAAGCGGCAGCGCGCCCTCGCCCGGCTGTTCGCGCAGATCGATGGCGTCGGTGATGATCGCGTCGAAGTTCGCCGGATCGGGCCGCTCGGCCCGCGCGTCGCAGAACTGGGCGTAAGGCAGCAGCGCCGGATCGATGGCCGCGATCTGATCGACCGTCGTGCCGGAGCGATCGACGTGGATCGGATCGACCAGCACCGCGCGCAAGGGATGTCCCACCCGGTCGACAATGCCGAGCGCCTGCGTCAAATCCTTCACCTCGGTGAATATGCCGAATTCCAGCGCCACGCGCATTCCCGAACCCTCGGCATGGCGGCACAAGGCGGAGAGGCGCTCGATCGTCTCGCCCTCCTCGTGCGAGGATACGCAAAGCACGTTCGCCGCGCCGAGCTGCGCGCCGACGTCCAGCACCTTGCGGTGATCGTCGAGCGTGGTGTCGGGGCGAATCCACACGACCTCGACGTCGAGCACGGGCAGGCAGGTGCGCTGCAATGCTGCACGCGCATCGCGGGTATGCTGCGCGGTCCATTCCAGCGGATCGACCCAGAGGCCGACCGCATCGAACCCGGCGGCGGCGCCTGCCTCGATCACGTCCACCGCGCCGAATTCGGGCAGGACGCCGGAGGCGAGGGATAGCTTGTGCATTGTGTTCTCTCCCAAACCGCGCGTATCACACGGCGTCACCCTGAACTTGTTTAGCTGCGCTGGCCTTCGGCTCAGGGTCCATCGTGCAGCAAGCGCTGTTTCTCAATCAGCGAACCGACGGGGCCGTTGGCGACACGACCTTCCGGCACCAACTGCCCGATGGACCCTGAACCGAAGGCCAGCGCAGCTAAACAAGTTCAGGATGACGGTAGAGAACAAGGCGGCGGCAGCTTGCGAGCACCGCCGCACTGTCACATCACCGGTTCGGGCAAGGAGGCATCATCCGCCAGATACCAGTTCAGCCATTCATGGAAGTACTGGTTCCCCCGTTCGTTCTTGCCGAACGTCAGGTCGTCATGCGCGCCCGATTCTAGGCCCTTCTGGATCTCCAGACCGATCACGTAGTCTTCCTCATACGTCACATCGCGGAAGAAGTTCATCGCCCCTTCCACCGCCTCGCGGTCCGCCTCGTCCTTGACCGGATTGCGGCGGAGGTAGTTCAGCACCGTGCGGTTCTCGGCGGGCGTCGGTCCGGGGAACAGCTGCGCGACTTGCGTGATCTCCGGCGCGATGAAGATCGAGACGTTGGGGAAGAAGATACGCACGAAATCATAGCCGTAGTTCTCGCGGTTGCCCCATTCCTCGCGCGGGACGTCCTTGAGCTGCTCGGCGATCGAATGCTGCGGGAAGCCGATGCGGATGTTCGGCCCGAAACCTTCGTAATGCGTGCAGTTCGACGGGGTGCGCGGGAAAATCGTCTCGGGGTGGAGCGACTTGAAGTGGTAACCCTCGAGGTATCCGTCGAAGGCGATCTTCCAGTTGGCGCCATGGATCGTGCGATTGCCGAGGTACGTCCAGTTGGCGAAGTCGAGCGCGTCGAAATCCTCGAGGAAGTCCTTGAAATAGTGATCGAGGTCCATCGGCGCGTTGGGCGTCAGGCACACGAAGATCATGCCGCCGCGTTCCTCGCACGGCAGTTCGCGCAGGCCCATCGCGCCCTTGTCCACCTCGCCAAAGGTGCCCGGCTCGGAGATGCCGATCAGCTTGCCGTCCGCGCCGTAAGTCCAGGAGTGGTACTTGCAGGTGAAGCGCGAGCAGTTGCCCTTGCCGTCTGGCGCGACCGGCGCGCCGCGATGCGAGCAGACGTTGAGGAAGGCGCGGACCTTGCCCTGCTTGTCGCGGTTGATGAGCACCGGCGAGCCGACCGCGTCCATCGCCTTGTAGTCGCCGGGATTCGGCAGTTCGGCGGTGAAGGCCAGCATCAGCGGCACGCGCTTGAAGACCAGCTCCAGCTCGGCCTTGAACTGGTCCTTGTCGGTATAGCTGCTGGTGGGGACGCGCAGCGGCCGTTCGGTCTGGAAGGTCTTCTTGTTCGCCACGTAGTCGAGCATGATCTCGGCGACGTCACCAATGCGCTTAACCCGTTCCACGGTCTTCTCCCGGTAATTTATGCCTTCGATCCTGCGCGAGGCGTCCGATGGCGACAAGCTGCGCAAGGTGATAGGCGACAGGGGGGCGCACAGTGCGGCACTCAAGGGATCATGATGGAGAGGAAGAGCCCCCCGTGGGCATGGCTTGAAACCCCACCGCCGCATCTTGCCGCCTACGCGGGAACCGGCCTGTGGGACGAACGCACGATCGCCGGGCAGGCGAGCGCGCTGGCCGAGGCCGACCCCGGCTTCGTGTGCCTGATCGAAGGCGACGTGACCGTCACTCGCGCGCAGGCGGTGGCCGATGCCGAGGCGCTGAGCGCCGCGATGCATGCGCGCGGCCTGCGGCCGGGAGACGTAATCGCCTTCCAGGTGCCCAACTGGCGCGAGGCGATGGTGATCAACCTGGCCGCCGCGATGTCGGGCCTCGTCGTCAACCCGATCGTGCCGATCTACCGCGACCACGAAGTCTCGCTGATGCTGGCGGACTGCGGCGCGCGGGCATTCTTCGTCGCCTCTTCGTTCCGCAAGTTCGACTATGCGGCGATGGCGCGCCGACTCGCGGGCGTGCTGCCGGACCTGGCTCATGTCTTCACCGTGCGCGGCGAAGGTTCGGACGATTACGCCGCGCTGGTCGAGGAAGGGCGCGCCCTCTCCTTCGAACGGCCCAGAGTCGATCCGCTGGGCGTGAAGATGGTGCTCTACACCTCCGGCACCACGGGGCGGCCAAAGGGCGTGCTGCACAGCCACGTCTCGATCGCCCGCATCCTGCGCGAGAGCGGGCACTACTGGGGCTTGACCGAAGGCGAGGCGACGCTGATGCCCTCCCCCGTCACGCATGTCTCGGGCTATGCCAACGGGCTGGAGGCGCCGTTCATCTGCGGAATCCGCACGGTGCTGATGGAAAGCTGGAACGCGGAGCAGGCACTCGCCCTGATCGACCGGCATCAGGCGGTCGGCACCGTCGCCGCCACGCCGTTTCTCGTCGAGCTGGCCGCCGCCGCACGCGCGAGCGGCAATCGCCTGCCCAGCTTCCGCTTCTTCGCCTGCGGCGGCGCGGCGGTTCCGGCGGACCTGATCCCCGCCGCCAATGCCGCGTTCGACCACTGCCGCGCCTTCCGCGTCTTCGGCGCCTCCGAAGTGCCGCTGGTGACGTTCGGCTGGCCCAACGTCGAGGCGCTGGCCGCGACGACCGACGGCGCCGTGGTCGATTACGAAGTGCGCATCGTCGATCACGAGGACCGCGACCTGCCCGACGGCCGGGAAGGCGAAATCCTCGCGCGCGGTCCGGGCATGATGCTGGGCTACGCCGACGAGACGCAAACGCGCGAGGCGATCACCACCGACGGTTTCTTCCGCACCGGCGACCTCGGCGTGCGGACCGAGGACGGCGCGATCACCATCACCGGCCGCAAGAAGGACCTCATCATCCGGGGCGGCGAGAACATCTCCGCCAAGGAGATCGAGGACGTGCTCCACGCCCATCCCGGCGTGCGCGAGGCGGCCGTCGTCGCCATGCCGCACGAACGGCTGGGCGAAGGTGTCTGCGCCTACGTCATCGCCGATGGCAAGGCACCGAGCCCGCAGGAACTCGCCGCGCACATCGCCGACAGCGGGCTGGCGAAGCAGAAAATTCCCGAGAGGTTCGAATTCCGCGAGGATTTCCCGCGCACCGCATCGGGCAAAGTGCGCAAGGATCTGCTGCGCGCGGACGTGAAGGCACTGGTGCCCTAATTCCTCCCCGAGCTTGTCTCGGGGAGGTGGCAGCCCGTCAGGGCTGACGGAGGGGGAATTTTCCGAACTCTCCCCCTCCACCACCGCTTCGCGGCGGTCCCCCTCCCCGAGCAAGCTCGAGGAGGAATAGGAACCGGAACTGGCGACGGCATCCTTGGATACCGCCGCCGGCCCTTCCTCCCCAGGAAACTCTCAGCCCGCAGCCATGGCGGCTGCGACGGCCGCGTCGATTTCGCTCTTCATCGGGTTGCGGCGCAGCGTCAAGCCGCCATTTACCTGCAGGTTCTCGCCGGTCATGAAGCACTCATCGCTGGAAAGCCAGACGACGGCGGCGGCGATGTCGTCGCTGGTGCCGATCCGGCCGAGCGGATAGCCCGCAAGGAAGGCGTCGAACAGGCCCGGCACCTGCTTGGCGTCCGAAGTCATCGGCGTGTCGGTCAACCCCGGCGAGATCGAATTCGCGCGCACGCCTTCCGCCCCGAACTCATGCGCGACGCAGCGGATCACGTGATCGGCCCCCGCCTTGGTGCCCATGTAAGCGGCATGGTCGTTGAGCATGATCGTCGCCGTCGCGGAGCTGATCTGGATCAGCGAGCCCCCGCGCCCGCCCTTGCTGCGCGCCATCTTGCCCACCATCGCCTGGTAGAAGTGGAAAGGCCCGACGTACTGCAGCATCGTCATCGCCATCAGCTCGTCGTGCGTGGTTTCGAGGAAGCCCTTCAGGAGCCCCCAGCCGGTGGCATTCACTGCAATGTCGATGCCGCCAAGCTGCTGCGCGGCGCTGTCCGCCAGAGCATCGACGCTGGCCTTGTCGGTGAGGTCGCAGGCGGCCCATTCACAGCCATGCTGCGCGGCGAAGTCTGCCAGCACCTCCGCCTTGCGCCCGGAGACAAGCACGCTTGCGCCCTCGTCCAACAGGCGTTTTGCGATGTGCTGGCCCATATTGTCGGGGCTGCTGGCACCGAGGATAACGGCGCGCTTTCCTTCGAGACGCTTCATGAAACTCTCCCGTCGATTTGCTTGCCGCTTGCGCTAGCACGGCCCGCGCGTGCCCATTCCTGACCAAAGAAATAGTGGTCATGCCGCGCCCGAGCGGCGACACCACGGCATCTTACAAGAAACCACGCGCGTGGCAGAGGAGCGCAAGACATGGATCTCGGACTGAAGGGCCTCAAGGCCATCCTCGTGGGCGCCAACGGCGGCATCGGCCGCGTCGTCGCCCATGTGCTGTCGGCGGAAGGTTGCGACATCGCGATCTGCGGCCGCTCGCAGGACAAGGTGGACAACGTCCTGTCCGAGATCGCCGGGTCCGGCGTCAAGAGCTACGGCGAGGCGCTCGACGTCACGCAGGTCGATGCGGTGCCTGCCTTCGTCGACAAGGCGGCCGAGGCGCTGGGCGGCTGCGACATCTTCATCAGCTTCACCTCCACCAACCTGGGCGAGGACACCGACGCCGCCTGGGACGCCGTCCTGCAGGCCGACATCCTGCCGATGCGCCGCGGCATAGCCGCGGCCCGCCCGCACCTTGCCAGGTCGGACAACGCCGCGATCGTGTGCCTCAGTTCGACCGGTGCGGTCGAGGAATTCATGGGCGTCCAGCCCTACAACGCGCTCAAGGCGGCGGTGATGAACTATTCCTCCGCCCTGTCCCAGACGCTCGCCACGGAAGGCATCCGCGTGAACTGCTTCACACCCGGCCCGGTGATGACCGAAGACGGCCCCTGGCCGAAGATCAAGGACGCCGCGCCGGACTTCTACAACGCGACTCTCGCCAACATGCCCTCGGGCCGCTTCACCACCGGCGAGGAACTGGCCAAGGCGATCGCCTTCGTCGTCTCGCCCAGCTGCAAGGCGATGACGGGCGCCAATATCGTGGTCGACAACGGCTACACCAAGCGCACCCAGTTCTGACGTTCAACCTCCCTCCAGAGGATCAGTGCGGCGGCTTGCAAAAGCCGCCGCTTTTTTATTGGCCCCGTTCACCGTCCGGACAAGAGCGGGTCGGTTGACGCAGATCGGGGGGAAAGGCGTCATCTTGCAGCGTTGGGAATATGTATCGGGCTGTGCCCGATGCAGAAAAGCGGACCTTCGGTAACCGCCCCCGTTGCGGTCGTCGATGCCCATTGCCTATACCCATATTGCGGCCACTGTTAACCTAAGGCAGACAAGGTGGCATGAAGCATGATTTATCTGCCGATCTACGCCGCGAGCGCCGCGCTGTCCTGCGATCGTATTCGGCATCTTTCATGTCGAATACCAAGTGGCGGTCTGTCTTCACTACCTTAGAGGACGATAGCCTTGGCATACGACAGCTTGTCATCAAGTTCATCGAGTCCGAGAACGAAAAAGCTATCAGTCTACCATGGCTCAATGCGCCCCATGCTTTCTTGGACAGTATCGATTTCGGTCCATTTCCTCTTATCGGGATCGAATGGATGGAGGTTCCGGCGGTAGCTATTTTTCCGCGAAAAAATAATTTGCCCGCCGAGCACTACCCGCAAGATATTGCGGCCGTCCGTTCTGCGCTTTTGGCGCTCGGCAGGAAACTTCCCTTGGAGGATACCTCGACTGGCTTACGGATTGTTGGTCACGCCCGCTGAAGCATCCAATGCAGTCTGTCGGCCATCCACCCCTTTCGGTCCTTCAGGGGGGCGGGGGCCGGGCCATATTCCCGCCTGTCCGTTTCCGCCCGCCCGCGGGGAAAAGTTGCCTGACCGAACGCGCCCCATAGCTGCCACCCAACATGGTTGTCATCCCAGCGAAAGCTGGGACCGCTCTCGTCATCACGCGGCTTCTCGGCGAGGCCGGGGTGAAATTAGCAATGCTTTGCCGCGAGGGCTCATCATGGTCACGACGGTCCCAGCCTTCGCTGGGATGACGGTTCTTTTTCTGGAGCGGCAACTTCCCACCCATCTCAGCCGTTCAATTTGTCCAGGCGTCCTAGCAATCCAGTTCCCGCCTTCGCTGGGATGACGGCCAAACCTGAAAAAACGGGGGCCTTCGAAAAGGCCCCCGCTTGAAAGTCAGGGAGGATGTTCTCCCCTCTCGGGAAGCTCTTTAAATCAGGCCTTGATGACCGAGTGCGTCAGCGAGCCGATCTTCTCGACGGTCGCTGTGATCACGTCGCCCGGCCAGACCCACTCCTGCGGGTCCATGCCCGCGCCGACGCCTGCCGGTGTACCGGTGGCGATGATGTCGCCCGGCTCCAGCGTGATGCCCTTCGAGATGTCGGCGACCAGTTCGTCGACCTTGAACAGCATGAAGGCGGTGTTGCTCGACTGCTTGGTCACGCCGTTGACGGTGAGCGAGAGGTCGAGGGTCTGCGGATCGCCCAGTTCGTCGGCGGTGACCACCACCGGACCCATCGGCGCGAAGGTGTCCTGGCCCTTGGAGTAGATCCACTGGCCGGCGCGGCGGCAGTCGCGCGCGCTCATGTCGATGCAGACGGTATAGCCGAAGACGTAGTTCAGCGCGTCCTCGCGGGCGACGCCCTTGGCCTTGGTGCCGATGATCGCGGCGAGTTCGACTTCCCAGTCGAGCTGCTGGGTGATCTCGCCGTTGTGGCGGATCGGCTCGCCCGGCGCGATCACCGAGGTCGGCGGCTTGGAGAAGATCACCGGCTGGCGCGGCAGTTCGGGCGAGGTGTCGAGCGACTTGGCGCTCTCGGCGACGTGCTCGGTGTAGTTGAGGCCGATGCCGAAGATGTTCTTGCGCGGGCGCGGGATCGGCGCGAGCAGGATCGCATTGGCGAAGGGGATCGCGGTGCCGAGCGGGAACAGGCCCTCGGCCTGCTCGATCAGCTTGGTGGCGATCAGGACCGCCTGCGGGCCGAGGTCGATGAATTCGAGCATCGTCGCGGGGAAGGGAACGCCCATTTCCTCGCCGAATAGTTCGAGGTCGAGAACGAGGTCCCCACCAAAGCCGGAGACGAGAGCGCCGAGCCGGGCTTCGGCTTCGACATTGGCACGGTAAGTAACGAGACGCATTGGGTTATTCCCCCGAAGGTTATCGTGTTGAGTTGAAAATCAGGTCAGGATCGGCTGGTGGCCGCCGTTTTCCGCCAGCGCTTCCTCGCGGTAGAGGCCGAGCGCGCGCATCACGGGCAGGTCGTTGAAGGTGAACAGGCACGCATCCTCGGTGTCCGAGGCATTCGCGTGTTCGTGGTACATCCAGGCGGGAACCACGAAGATGTCGCGTTCCTGCCAGTCGAAGCGCTGGCCGTTGATGATCGACCAGCCCTTGCCCTTGGCGCACTGGTAGACGAAGCTGCCGGTCTGGCGGTGGGCTTTCGTCCGCTCGCCGGGGCGCAGCAGCTGCATGGAGGCGCCGATCGTCTGCATCACCGGACCGCCGGTATGCGGGTTGACGTATTCCATCATCACACCGTCGAAGGGCGACCCGTCGGTGACTCGCGCATATTTCGTCAGCGCCTCGTAAGTGGGCGCCCATTCGTATTTGAACAACGGCGAATAGGGCTTGGACCAGGCCATGCCCGCCGGGCGCAGGCCGGTGCCCGCCCAGGTCGCGGTGGAATCGTCGACCTCGAAGGAGACCGCCTGCTGCAGACCGGGATGAACCTCGTAGAAGTTGGCTTCCAGCGCGTTCATCAGCGGAATGTCGAGGCCGTCCTGCCAGATGCACGGGGTGCCGCCTTCGGCGACGCCGTGTTCGTGCCAGGTGCCGTTGGGCGTCAGCACGAAGTCATTGGCGCCGAGCGTCATCTTGTGCCCGTCGACATTGGTGAAGGCGCCCTCGCCCTCCATGATGAAGCGCAGCGCGGAGGCGGAATGGCGGTGGCTGGAGGCCAGCTCGCCCGGTCCCATCACCTGCAAGCCCGAATAGAGCCAGCCGACGGCGGCGACCACGTCGGCACGGCCGGGGTTTTCCAGATAGACGACGCGGCGACCGGCCTGCTCGGGCGTGACGAGGTCGAGCGCCTTCATCACGTCGTCGCGCAGGTCCTTGTAGCGCCACAGGTACGGAACCGAGGTGGAAATGGGCTCCCACGGTTCGATCTTGTTGGCCACGGTCCACAAAGCGCCGGTGCCCAGCTGCTTCAGACGCTCGTAATAGGCCACCAGTTCGGGGGTGTCCGCCACGTTCGCGCGGCCGATCATTTCCTCACGGTACTGGTCGTAGCTCTGATCGGCCATGGGTGCCTCCATCTGCGATATATTACAGACCTAAAATAATTTGAATAAAGTGTCAAATGCAACTATTGTCCGTTATGTGAACCGCAGATTCCCTGTGATTTTTGCAAAGGAGCGTCGCATGCCCGCACCGTTTAAGGCAGCCCCCTTCAAGGCCGCCGTCATCCAGGCCGCATCGATCCCGACCGATTCTCTCGCCGCTGCCGAGAAGGCCGCGGGCCTGGTCCGCAAGGCAGCCGCAGGCGGCGCGCAGCTCATGGTCTTCCCCGAGGCATTCCTCGGCGGCTACCCCAAGGGCGCCTCGTTCGGCACCCCGGTCGGCATGCGCAAGCCGCAGGGACGCGAGGATTTCCGCGCCTACCACGAAGCCGCGATCGACCTGAACGGCCCCGAAGTGGACCTGCTCGCCGAAGCCACCGCCGAGACCGGCGCCTTCGTCGTCATCGGCGTGATCGAGCGCGACGGCGGAACCGTCTACTGCACCGCGCTGTTCTTCGACGGCGACAAGGGCCTCGTCGGCAAGCACCGCAAGCTCATGCCGACCGGCGCGGAACGCCTGATCTGGGGCTTCGGCGACGGCTCCACCCTGCCGGTGTTCGACACCCCGTTCGGCAAGGTCGGCGCGGTGATCTGCTGGGAAAACTACATGCCGATGATGCGCATGGCGATGTACGATCAGGGCATCTCCATCTACTGCGCCCCCACCGCCGACGACCGCGACGCCTGGCCCTCGACCATGCAGCACATCGCGCTGGAGGGCCGCTGCTTCGTGCTCTCGGCCTGCCAGCACGTCACGCGCGGCGCCTACCCGGCCGATTACGACTGCGCGCTGGGCGACGATCCCGAGACGGTGCTGCTGCGGGGCGGCTCGATGATCGTGGATCCGCTGGGCACGGTACTTGCGGGACCGGACTATTCGGCCGAAACGATCCTCTATGCGGACATCGAACCGGCGCAGGTGGTGCGCGGCAAGTACGACTTCGACGTCGTCGGCCACTACGCACGGCCCGACGTGTTCGAACTGAAGGTCAACGTCGCACCGCGCCGCGCGGTCACCCGTTCGGGGGAATAAGCCAAGTGGAATTCGATTTCTCCAAAGTCTCCGGCCCCGATCGCTACAAGCTGATGGGCTCCAGCATCACCCCGCGCCCGATCGCGTGGGTGACGACGGTGTCGGGCGCGGGGCTGCGCAATGCCGCGCCTTACAGCTTCTTCAACATGATGAGCGCCGAGCCGCCGCTGGTGGTGCTGGGCATGATGCGCCGCCCCGACGGCACCCACAAGGACAGCGCCGCCAACATCCTCGAAACCGGGGAGTTCGTGGTGAACCTCGTCTCCGAGGCCGACAGCGCGGCGATGAACTTCACCTGCATCGACGGCCCGCCCGAGTTCGACGAACTCGCGGCCGCAGGCATCGCGACGCTGCCCTCCAGCGTGATCGGCGCGCCCCGCATCGCCAGCGCGCCGGTGGCGATGGAGTGCCGTCTCTACGAGGCGGTCGAAACCGAGAAGACCACCATCGCGCTGGGCGAAGTGCTGCGCTTCCACATCGACGACGCCTTCATCGATGCCGAGAAGCTGCACGTCGATACGCTGGGCATGAACCTCGTCGCGCGCGTTCACGGCGCGGGCTGGTATGCGCGCACCACCGACCTGTTCCAGATGACGCGCCCGGTCTACGACCAGTGGAGCGCCGAAAAGGCCGAAAGCTGATGCAGCGGGCATGGCCTGCCGCCCCGGCGGCAGGCCGCTCGTGTCAGAACCGGAACTGCTGCCAGACGCCGATATAGTCCGAGCTTTTGCCGCCGCCCGCCTTGAAGGCTTCGCTGGCGATCCAGCGGGTGAAGAAGAAGCGGTAGCTGAGGTTCTTCGTCACGATCCAGTCGGCCTGCAGGTTGTAGCCGGTGCCGACGTAGGACGAGCCGACCGGCCGGATGCCGGGATAATTGGTCGGCCCCGCATATGTCGCGTCGTTCTTCGTCTCGCGCCAGAAGAATTCCGGCCCGGCCACCAGCGTCAGCGACTTCGCGGGCTTGAGCGTCAGGTTGGGGTAGAGATCGATGATGTTCGAGAAGTTGAGGTAGCCCGCGTCCCCGAACAGCGGCAGCCTTGGCGCGGGCGGGGCGAACGTGCCGAGCGTGCCGTTGTTCGCCTTGCCGTCACCGCTGAAGGCATCGAAGCGCACGCCCATGCGGGGCCTCAGCGGTGTCGCCCCGGGAAGACTGTAGCCAAGGTCGCTATTGAAGCCCCATGCGCGGATGCGATCGCCCGCGAAGCTGCCGGTCTGGTAGGTGCCCTCGGCGTCGTAGTCCCACGCGCCGCTCTTGCCGGTGACGTGGACGCCCCAGCTCTGGCGGTGCTCCTCGCCGGTCAGGAGGGCGAACTTGGCGACCCTGTTGAAGACGTCGTAGTGGTAGACGTCGATCTGGGTGTCGGGAAGCAGCAGGCCCTTCGCGGCGGACACCGTCACGCCGTTGAAGTGACGGTCGGGGTTGGCCTTGTCATCGAACGAACCGGTGAGCAGTTGCATGGGGCGCACCGCGAAGGCGTCGATGCGCAGCTTGTGCTTGAGGATGAACGTGCCGCGCAGGCCCTGATAGGTGAAGCGCACGTTGGTGCCGTCGCGCAGGCCCACCAGCTTGCCGTTGCCCAGCGGCATCTCGAAACGGCCCGGGCGCAGGGTGACGAGCGCGTCGTCGCCGATCGGGATCGTCACGTCGGCGAAGATCTGCTGGAATTCCAGCTTGTCGCGGTTGGGCGGCGTGGCACGGGTGGCGTCGTATTCGACGTTGTGGCCGAGTTCCGAGAAGATGCGCAAGTACGGCGTCAGGTGCAGGTCGGTGACGAGACGCAGGCGCTGACCGAGGTTCCTGTTGCCGTCATCCGCGCTCGCGCCAAGGTTCTGGTGCGACCAGTTCTGGTAGTAATAGCGCATCTCGCCGCCCACCGAGAGATAGACGTCGTCGGCGCCCAGCGGGATGTAGCGCAGGCTCTCGACCGGGTTCTTGCGGCGATATTCGGGATCAGCCGCGGCGGTCCAGTCCTCGGTCCAGCGCAGGCTCTGGGGCACGCCGGACTTGGCGGGAATGCCGCCGGGGACAGGCTCGGGCACCGGCGGCGCGAGCGGCTCGGGCGCAGGGCCGACTTGCGCTGTGGCCAGGCCCGGAAGGCTGCAGGCGAGTGCGGCGCCGAGCAGAAAGCGCGCGGGTGTGCGGATGGAAAAGCGACGAGCGGACATGGCATGACTCCCCGGCGGCCGGTGCCTTGTCGCACCGGCCTGATCTTCTTGTTGGATTGGGTGGGAAAACGCGGGCGCGGCGCGCCTCAGGCGATGGCGCTTTCCCGGTAGCGCAGCAGCATCAGCACGATCCCGGCAACCAGCGTGCCCAGCGCCATGATCGTCGCGACCGGTCCCAGCGACCAGCCCGCCGTGAACAGCAGCCCGGCGAGGACGGGGCCGAGTGCTGCCCCTGCCCGGCCGACGCCGATGACGAGGCCGGTGCCGCCCGCGCGCAAGTGCGCCGGGAAGCATTGGGCGATGACCGCATAGAGGCCCGCCGTCGCACCATTGGTGAAGAAGCCGCCGATGCAGGCCATGATCGAAAGCGTGGCGATCGTCGTCGGCCAGTAGCCGAAGGCGCAGATCGCCACCGCGCCGCAGCACATCGCACCCGCCACCACCGTGCGCACGCCAATGCGCTGGCTGGCCAGACTGACGCTGAGCGACCCCAGCGCACCGCCGACATTGGCCCAGACCAGCACGCCGCCTGCGGACGCCGCCTGCGGACGCCGCCGCGAAGCCCATGTCGACGATGATCTTGGGAATCCACTTCACGAAGAAGTAGAAGCTCATCATGTGGCCGAAGTAGACGAGCGTAAGCAGCAGCGTCACCGTCCGCACGCCGGGGCCGAGCAGCTGCGCGATGCCGGGACCGGCGGGCTGCTGCTCGACCGGCGGAAGCTGCGCCAGCGGCGCACGGCCCTGGCGCACCATCGTGCGGTTGATCCTGTCCAGCGCATTGGCGGGGCGCTTGTGCAGCAGGAAGGCGATCGTCTCGGGCACCAGCTTTATGACCAGCGGGATGAAGCACAGCGTCATCACCGCGCCGAACTCGAACACCGACTGCCAGCGCCCCGTCATGTCCAGCAGGACCGAAGCGATGCTGCCGCCGACGATGGCGCCGATCGGATAGCCGCCCGCCATGATCGCCACCGACAGGTTACGCCGCCGCGCGTTCGAGCACTCGGCGACGATGGCGCCGGTCGCCGCCAGCATGCCGCCGATGCCAAGGCCGGTGAACAGGCGGAACAGCGAGAGCGTCATGACGTCGCCCGCGATCGAGGCGAGCGCCATGCCCAGCCCCATGATCGCAAGGCAGGTCAGGATCGTCGGACGGCGACCGATGCGGTCCGCCATGCTGCCCAGCACGAAGGCGCCGATGCCCATGCCGATCAGCTCCATCGACAGCACCGCACCCAATGCGGCGCGGGTGATGCCCCATTCGTGGGCGATGCCGGGCGATGCGAAGCTGATCGACAGGACATCGAATCCGTCGAGCGCGTTGAGGGCGGTCGCGACCGCTACGGTGAGCACTTGCCGACGGTGCATCGGCTCGCGCGCGATTATGGCGCGGGGGTCTTCCATTGCTGTCTCCCCAGCCGTCGACGTGCCGCACTCAGGCGGCCGTCAGCGGCTGTTGTTGGTATCGTTGGGTATTCTTGGGTGCCGTTGAGTGCCGCTGGGGCTCAGCCGCCGGCGGGGGCGGCAACTCCGTAGGAAACCTGCTGATTTCGGGTCTTCTGGAAGTCCTCCAGCGTCTGTCCACGCATCGCGGCGTAGATCGCCGGGTTGGGCACTCCGCTGACCGCGCCCAGCTTTTCGAGCAGGAAGAACACCGCGCCGTAGCGGATCAGCCCACGCCAGTCGCGCCTGCGGATGAGGTCGCGCTCTTCGTCGGTAAGCTCTGCAAGGGCAAGCTCGGTGTCCTGATCTGCCTGAAAACGCTGGCGAATCCTGGGATCGATCAGGCCGTGCAGGAACCTGTTTACCCGCCACCCCCGCGCGCTGCGCTCCAGCGTGTAGGGGTAAGTGCCCTCCAGTTCCCCGATACCCGCAAGTTGATGACCGATACGCGCACGGTGCTCGGCAGCGACCTGCGCCGACATCGGCTGCGCCTCGTTCTCGTAGATGGCGGTCGCGATCGCGGTCATCGAGGGCAGGTAATAGCTCTGGTGAACCTTGCGCACCCGCGCGGAAAGCGCCCCGCGCATGATCAGCCACATGATGATCTCGGAACCTTCCATCCCGCCAAGCCTGGCGTAATCGGCATGGGTCAAGCGCGTCAGGGCCTCAGGGTCATTCTCCAGAAGTTCAAGGAATTCCTCGTCCCAAGGCGTATTGTTGAACCCGCAGCGCTCGCCATGGACCTGATGCGACAGGCCGCCGGTCGCGACGATCGCGACCTTCAGGTCCTCGGGATAGCTCTCGACCGCGCGGCGCAGGGCCTGGCCCAGCTTCCAGCAGCGCAGCGCCGAGGGGATCGGAAACTGCAGCACGCCCACCTGCAGCGGCACGATCTTCGTCGGCCAGTCCTGCCCGTCATGCTCCATCAGCACCGACAGCGGCGAGAAGATGCCGTGGTCCAGCCCCTTGTTGCGGAAGGTGCTCATGTCGAACTCCTCGGCCATGAGCGACTGGACGATGTGGCGCGACAGTTCGGCGTGACCGCCGATCGCGGGCACCGGGCGCGGACCGCCGCCCTCGTCGGCCACCGCGTACCTGTCGTCGACGCCTAGGCAGAAAGCGGAATAGTGGTCGAAGAAGAACGAGGTGATGTGATCGTTGTAGATCATGAACATCACGTCAGGCCGTTTCTCCTCGATCCATGCGCGGATCGGCCCGTAGGCATCGAAGATCGGCTTCCACGCCGGGTCTTCCTGCTTGTTCGCATCGAGCGCGAAACCGATGGTGGGCGTGTGCGAAGTGGCGATCGCGCCAATGATGGTGGCCATGAAATCCTCTGTCCTGCTCGCTCGAATCCGACCGCCGCAACGGCCTGCACGCTCGGGCTTGCGTGCTCGTTAGCGCGCTTCGGCCATCGCCAGCTTATACATTATGCGACGAGCCATAAGCCCAGGCTTATCGGGCGCGAAGCTGAGGTCGAACTGCTCCTCGCCATCGGTACGGACGACCTCGTTGATCCATTCCAGTGCTTCCACATCCTCGGAATAGGCCTGGGTGTGCGCTTCCAGCATGAAGGTGTCGATGCCCGCGTCGCCGGGCAGGTAGTCGCGCGAATTGAACCACCAGTAATGCATCGAATCGTTTGTCTCGGGCGTGAAGACGTGCGTGATGTTATAGCGGTAGAGGCCCGGCTTGCCCGCGTCCGGCTCATGCACCCGCACCCGCGCATAGGCGGTGTGCAGCGCGGGCGAGACGAAGCGCGCCTCCGACGTGCGATCGACCCGCTTGTCCATGATCCCGGCGGGCTTGCCGTAGACCGCCGGAGGCGCGGCATCGAGCAGTTCGCGGCGGATCACCACCTGGCCGTTCTCGGTCGAGGCGGTCAGCTTCGAGCGGGCATATTCGGGCGTGCCGACCGTATCGGGGTGAAGGAACGGGAAGTGCGTCTGGTCGATCAGGTTCTCATGCATCGAGACGTAGTCGGCGTTGATATGGAAATCGCCGGAGACGGTGCCCCAACCGGGATCGTTCAGCCACCAGGTGTCGGGGATCAGCGCCTCGTCGGCAAGGTCCGCCGCGCCCATCCATATCCATGTCAGCGGACCACGATCGGCGATCGGGAATGTACGCACCGAAGCCGTCGCCGGGACATTGGCCAGCGCCGGCAGCCTGGCGCAGACGCCGTCAGTGCCGAATTCCATGCCGTGATAGCCGCAGACAAGCCTGTCCCCCACCAGCCTGCCCCTGGCCAGAGGGAACGAGCGATGCGGACACCGGTTGCGCATCGCCACCGGCTCGCCGCCAAGCGTGCGATAGAGCACGACGTCCATGCCGAGCAGCTTGCGCGCCAGGGGCTCGCGCCCGATCTCGCCAGAACGCGCGCAGGCGTACCAGGCGTTGCGGATCAGCGGCGTCGTGTTGTTGGCGAAAGCACCGGAATCGTGCGGCTCCATCGCCGCAAAGATGGCGCTGTCGCCGAGTTGGCGCTCGGTCGGCTGGGGGGCGATCGTAGCCATGGGCACGTCCTCTCGTTGGATCAGATGTCGAGTTCGAGTACGCGGCCGCGAATGCGCGAGCAGCAGATGGTCATCTGGCGCCCTTCGGCCTTGTCCTCGTCGCTGAAGAAATGGTCGCGGTGGTCGAGTTCGCCGTCGCAGCCGATGACGGATGTGGTGCACAGACCGCATTCGCCGCGGCGGCAATCGGCGTAAGTTTCGACGCCCTGCGCCTCGAGCGCGTCGAGAATGGTCATGCCCGCCCCGACCGCGATCGTTTCGCCGTCCTTGAGATGCACTTCGAAGCCCTCGTCCTCTGGCTTGTGGGCGGCGTTGAAGACCTCGTGGCGAATGCGATCGGGTGCCCAGCCGATGTCGGCCGCCGCCGACACCAGCGCCTCGATCATTCCGGCGGGGCCACAGACGTAGACTTGCGTGCCGTCGGGCTGCCCGGCGAGCAGTCGCTTGAGGTCCGGAACGCCCCGGTGCCGGGTCTCGACCACGTCGAGGCGATCGCCGCACAAGGCTTCGAGTTCATCCACGTAGGCCATCGCCTGTCGTTCAAGACCGACATAGACGGCGTCGAACGGCTCATGACGGGCATCGAGCGAGCGGGCCATCGCGAAGATCGGCGTGATGCCGATGCCTCCCGCGATGAGCAGGTGCCTCGGCCGATGGCGCATGAGGCGAAACGCATTGAGCGGCCGCGAAACGCGCAGCTTCGTGCCGACGACGAAGGTGCCGTGGATGAACGCCGAGCCGCGCGCCCGGTCTTCCCGCTGGACGGCGATGCGCCAGTAAGGCTCGGGCGCATTGCCCGCCGTCAGCGCGCCGACGACCGAATAGTGCCGCAGGAAGCGGCGATCGGCGCCGCCGAAGCGCAGTTCGATGTGGCTTCCCGCCTCTGCCGGCGGCAGCGCCCTGCCATCCTGCGCGGCGATGAGAATCTCGATGATCCGATCGGTCAGGGCGCGGCGGCCCACGACGATCGCATTCAGGTACTTGTCCTGCATGTCCTCTCCATTGCGGCGGGCCGGACCATGCCGACGGCACCGCGCCTTGCCTGTCACGCAGATAGGGCCGCTCCGTTAATCGCGCTTATGCATTATGGGGAAGATGCCTTGCATTATGCGTATAATGGTCTCAGGGTCCGGCGATGCCCGGCACCCCTCCCCTGATCTCGATCAAGCAGTTGCGGGCGATCGGCGCGGTTGCGGACAACGCCAGCCTGATCAGGGCCAGCCGGCAGCTGGCCATCAGCCAGAGCAGCCTGTCACGGCAGGTCGACGAGGCCGAGAGGGCGTTCGGCCGCACCTTGTTCCAGCGCGGGTGGAACGGCATGGAGCCGACCTCTGCGGGCATGGTGGTCATCACCCACGCGCGCCGGATGCTGACCCGCATCGCCCAGTGCGCCGAGATGCTGGCGAGCGGCGGTGCGCGGACTGGTGATCTTGGCTATCACCTCACATGGTTCATGCTCGACGTGCTCGATGCGGTGCGCGAAGCAGGCAGCGCCTCCGCCGCGGCAAATTCCCTGGGCATATCGCAACCCACCGTGAGCCGCACTCTTGCCCAGGCCGGGGCCGCCATCGGCCACCCGGCCTTCCGGCGCACCGCTTCCGGCATGGCGGCGACGGGCAGCGTGCCGATCCTCTCCACCCTGCGCGACGACCTGCACGGCGAACTCGCCGCGATGACGGCCGCGCTCGATGCGCTCGACGGGCAAGTGACCGGCCGCGTCGCGGTGGGGCTGCTTCCCTTCTCCGAACAGGGCATCGTCGTCGAGGCGTTCGCGGTGCTGACGCGCGACTGTCCGCACCTGCAGTTGCAGGCCGTAACCGGCAGCTACACCGCGCTGACCGAAGCCTTGCGCCGGGGCGAGATCGACATGATCCTCGGCCCTTTGCGCGGCAGCGACAAGGCCGAGTGGGTGGACGAGCAACCGCTTCTCGACGAGCATCTGGCGCTGCTCGTCCGTCCCGGCCATCCGCTTGCCGGTCGCCCGGCCCGCCCGCCCGACCTCGTCGGCGCGGCCTGGGTGGTCGGGCCGCACGGAACCCCGACACGGCGGGTGTTCGAGGCGTTCTTCCTCGAACACGGCATCGCCCCGCCGGTCCAGGTCTGCGAGATGGTCACCTTCCCGCTCGCCGAGGACATGATCCGGCAGAGCGACGCGATCGGGTTGCTGACGTATTCCGACCGGCAGAGAGAACGCCTGCAAGGCCGGCTCGAGGTGCTCGCGTCAGACTTTCCGCCAGCCGTGCGCCAGATCGGTATCTCGACCTCTCGCCTGCGCCCCGCCGCGATGCCGCACGACCTGTTTCGCGCCACCCTTGCCGGGCGACTGGCGGCGGCATCGTGAACCGTTCCCCGACCGCGCTCACGCGGCCGGCACGTCGATCCACGTACTAGCCTCTGCCGAGCGGATCACTGCATCGATAATGTGCGCGGAACGCAGGCCGTCGGCGAAGGTCGGCAAGCCTACCGGCGCCTCCCCGCGCACGGCGGCATAGGTGTCCGCCACGAAGTTCTCGAAGCACTGCGCGTAACCCTGCGCATGGCCGGGCGGCAGGCTGGAGAGACGGCGTGCATCGGGGGCACCGGAACCCGGGCTGCGGAACAGCGTCTCGGCCGAATCCTCAGTGCCGAGCCAGACCGTCTCGGGATTTTCCTGATCGAACACGGCGGACTTGTGCGCGCCGTCGAACTCGAACCACAGGCGGTTCTTGCGCCCCGCCGAGACTTGCGAGATGACCGCGCTGCCCAGCACGCCGGACGCCGTGCGGAACAGGATGGTCGCGGCGTCCTCGGTATCCACCTTCACCAGCGGCCCGGAAGCCGCCCCGCCGGAGAAGCTGGCCTGCGACACTGCGGGCCGCTCGGGCACGGTGATCGTCATCGCCGCCATGACCGAGGCGATGCGCTCTCCGGTGACGAATTCCATGAGGTCGCACCAGTGCGAGCCGATGTCGGCAAAGGCGCGGCTGCGCCCGCCCTTCGATGCATCGACGCGCCAGCTGGTCGCATGCGGCGAGAGCAGCCAGTCCTGCAGGTAGCTGCCGTGGAGCAGCTGCCACGCGCCGAATTCGCCCGCCTCGCGCCGCGCGCGGATTTCGCGCACGAGTGGGTGGAAACGATAGACGAAGGGCACCGTCGCGATCCTGCCCGCTTCGGCCGCGAGCGTGTGAAGGTGCAGCGCTTCCCCGGTGCCGACGGCCAGCGGCTTCTCGCAAATCACGTGGGCACCGGCCGCCAGCGCCGCCTCGACATGCGCGGCGTGCAGGCTGTTGGGGCTGCAGACGTGGACGACGTCGAGCCCGCGCCCTGCCAGTTCGTCCAGCGAGGCGATCGCCTGCGTGCCCCACTGCGCCGCCGCCTCGGCGGACCGGGCGGGCGAGGACGCCATCACGCCGACCACTTCGACACCCGCAAGCAGGGCCGCGCGGCGGTGGATCTCACCGATCATTCCGGCCCCCAGAATCGCGACGCGCAGGGGCTGGCGGGTGGAAACGGTCAACGGACTCTCCTGTTCTTGCTCGTGCAGCCATTGGATGCGGGTGGAGGCACCTCTAGCCGTGTCAGCGCTGTCAGGGAACCGGTTTACGGCGCTTCCCGCGACGATCGGCGCGATGCGCCTTGGAGCGAGGCGGAAACCGGCTAAGAATGCCGCGATGGACATCTGGGCGCTCAACCTGCGGCACTTGCGCGCAGTGGCAAAAATCGCGGAAATCGGGACGGTCAATGCCGCCGCCGTCGCGGTGAACCTGAGCCAGCCCGCGATCACGCAGGCGCTCGCCCGTCTCGAGGCGCAGCTCGAGGTTCCGCTGTTCGAGCGGCGCCATGACGGGATGATCCCGACCCACGCCGGAGCCATGCTCGCCGCGCGCATCGAGGCGGCGCTGGCGCACGTGCACAGTCCGCACGTCACCATGTCGCGCCTGCGGGCGATGCTGGCCCTGGCGGAAGCGGGCAGCTACGCCGGGGCGAGCGAGGCGACCGGGCTGGCGCTCCCCTCGATCCACCGCGCGGTCAACGACCTCGCGCTGGCATTGCGGCGCGCGCTGGTGACCCGGCAGGGCAAATACGTCGTCACGACCGACGCGGGCAGCCGGCTGGCGCGCGAATTCCGGCTGGCCCAAGTCGAACTGGAAGCCGGACTGTCCGAGATCGCCGCGCTGCGCGGACACGAAACGCGGCGCATCGCCATCGGCGCCATGCCGCTGTCGCGTGCGCGTATCCTGCCCACCGCCGTCGCGCGGTTCCTGGCCCGGCGCCCGCAGGTCAGGCTGACCATCGTCGAAGGCTCACGCGCGGACCTGCTCGAACCGCTGCGCAGCGGCGTGCTCGACGTCATGGTCGGCGCCTTGCGCGATCCGTTGATCGAGCCCGACCTCGATCAGCATCGCCTGTTCGACGACTTCCCGGCCTTCTACGCCCGGCGGGGGCATCCGCTCGTCGGGACCGCGCCGGGTCCGGCGGACCTCGCCCGCTATCCCTTCACCCTTTCGCCGAAGGGGACGCCGCTGCGCGACAGCTTCGAGCGCTATTTCGCCTCGAACGGGCTGCAGCTGCCCGCCGTTCCGGTCGAGACCGGCGCGGTCATGATGATCCGTCAGATCGTCGTGGACAGCGACTTCCTGACGCTGGTTTCGCCCGATCAGGTCATGGCCGAGGTGCAGGCCGGGTGGCTGGTCGAACTCGGCAGGATGCCCCCGCAGTTCGCGCGCACCATCGGCATGACCATGCGCGCCTCGCTGCGGCCGACCGAAGTGCAGGCGGAGTTCTTCGCCGAACTTCGCGCGGCGGCGGGCGACGCCTACCTGGCCGCCCCGGAGCGCACGTAGGCGGCGATCTGCGCCAGTTGCGCGTCGCTGAGGCCGGAACCCATCTCCTTCATCTTGCCCACCTTGAGCGCGTCGACGATCTGCCCCTGCGCATATCCGGCGATCACCGAGACCGGCGGCGCCCCTGACCCGGCTTTCGAATGACAGGCCGCACAGCGCCCGTCGAACAGCGCCTTGCCCGCGTTCGCGGCCGAGGCGACCACGGGATGCTGCAGCCGCGGCGCCGCCGCTCCCGCAGCGCGCAGCCCGAACGCCTGCAGCCGGTCGGTGCCGACCAGCACCATCCCGTCCACCACGGCGGGTTCGTTGTACTTGCCCGACGTGAACAACGCATCGCCGCTCTGCCACAGCGGCTTCAGGCTCTTTGCGTCGAAGGCGTAGAGGCGTGCGCCCGGGGCGTCGGGCTGGTAGATGTCGACGCTGCGCGGGACATTGGTGTCCATCACCCAGACGACGCCGTTCTCGCCGCCGTTGCTGGAGACCACCGGCGAGCCGGGGTTCTGCATCGTCACCGTCATCTCTCGCCCGTCCACCTTGAGGTAGGCCGGCTCGCCCTTGTGCGTCACCACGCGGACCCGCACGAGGCTGGGCGGCACGTTGGTGCCGAAGTCCGGGCCGGTCTTCGCGCTGCCCGCAAGGAACAGATAGTGCTCGCCGAGGCGATTGCGGAAGTGGGCCAGCGTGGCGCGGCTCTTGGCGGAGTTCACCATGCCGATGCTGTCGGAATAGGGGCCGAAGACCACCACCGGCCCGCGCGACTTCAGTTCCGGCTGCACGCCCGGCGCAAGAAGCGAGCCGTCGCTGGCCGGGTCGGTGCTGCAGGCATGGCGCTTGCGGGTGCCGCCGGGCATGTGGTCGCGGTCGAGCAGGTAGGCATTGCCCTGCTTGCCCGCCCCCAGCGTCAACAGGTGCGGCGTGCTGGCGCTGCCGCGATCGAGGTCGAACAGGACGGCGCCGCTGCCCGCTATGTCGATGTCGGACGCGGCCGTCTGACAGTAGTTGAACGGTGAGTAGGTGCCCGTCAGCCGCAACCCTGCCCTGGGATCGTCGCGGAACTGGAGGATCGACTGCCCCCACGCACCCGCGACTTCAGGAAAGACGCCCGGAATGCCGCGCTTTTCAAGCGCGGAGAGGAAGCTGGCCCCCGTCGCGATGTAGATGCGCCCCTGCGCGTCGATCGCCGGGCCGGATGCGCCCCACATGCCGCCTTGCTGCAGGTCCGCGCGCGGCATCGAGGAGAAGGCGCTCCCCACCCGCGCGCTCGCGGTGTCGACCGAGACGAGGAAGCCTTGCAGGTCCGGCCCGAAGGCCACGTAGAGGCGTCCGCCATCGCGGCTCAGGTTGAGCGCACCGCGCTGGTAGTAGATCTGGCCCGGCACGAAGCGGCTGACGCCGTTGCGGTTGACTTGCGCGGTGACGGTGCGGTGGCTGATCTCGACCGGCCAGCCGGAGGCCTCCTTGCCGGTCCGCAAGTCGAGCGCGTGGACGTCCCAGATCCAGTCGCCCCGGCAGCTGGTGACGTAGAGGCGGTTGGCTGCGCGGTCGATCACCGGCGTGGAAAGGTTGCCGAACTGGCCGTCCTGACACGGATCGGCGGTCAGCCTGCGCTTCCACAGGATCGTTCCGGCGGGCAGGTCTGCCCGCTGCCCGGCATGGATGGCGTAGGCATAGCCCGTGCTGCTGACGACGAAGGCGACACGCAGCGTGCGGCCCGCCTGCGCGCCCTCGTCGAAGTGCAGCGCGCTGACGTAGAGCGGGGATGCGAACAGGCGCGGCGGCGTGCTTCCGTGGAAATCCAGCCTCGGCGACTGCCAGATCTCGCCGAACTGCCCGCCCGCCACCGCCGCCGGGGTGAGCATCCGTTCGCGATCGTTCCATCCCTCGCGCGCGGCGTTGGCGTGGTAGGTCAGCTTGTCCACCCCCGCCGGGGACAGTGCCGCGTCGCCGCAGCCGCCCAGCAGCAGCGCCGAACAGACCGCCAGGCTTGCGAGGATATGCTTCATGCGGGGGATGCTCCATGCCGGGTCGCGAGCCCAAGGGTCTAGCCTTGCCTGCGCGGCACGAACGCCAGGGAAAGCCGCGGTCATCGTCAGGCGGATAGCGGCCGGGCGGCGGCTCGACCTTGCGCGATCGGCTCCGGACACTCGCCCGGATCGCAGCAGGGAGATCCCGGATGGTTACTCGACGTGCATTTGCCGGTGGCATGACCCTTGGCGCGGCCGCGCTTGCCTCCGGCCTGCCTGCCGCCGGGCAAGCCGCGACGCTGGTCGCAGGTCCATGGACCGGTTCGGGAACGGTGCGCCGCGCGGGCGGTGAACTCCACCACGTCTCGCTGGGAGAGGACGGCGCGGCGCCGCCCGTGGTCCTGCTGCACAAGCTGGGCGGCTGGGTGGCGGACTGGCGCGAGGTCGCGCCCGCGCTGGCACGCGGTCGGCGCGTGATCGCCCTCGACCTGCCCGGCCATGGCGCCTCGCGCTGGGAGGGGCCGCCGCCACAGGTCCAGACCGTGCTGGAAACGGCGACGCTGGTGCTCGGCGCGCTGCAGGACATGGGCCTGCCGCGCGTCGATCTCGCGGGTACATCGCTCGGCGGGTGCGTGGCGGTGGCCATGGCCGCGCTCGCGCCCGGGCAGGTGCGGCGGCTGGCATTGCCATGCTGCGTCCTCGGCCCGGCGAGCACGCACGAGCAGGTCGCCGCCAAGGAAAAGGGCCAGGCCGCGATGTTCACAGCAGAGGGCGATCCCCTGCCCGGCGATCCAGGCCTGGCCCGCGACATCTTCGGCCTGCGCGACTTTGCGCGCATCGGCGCCGAACAGAACGCCAGCCGCGCGCAGGCCGGGCGCTGGATCCGCCCGCACGAGCGCGGCGTCGCCTATACCGATTTCGTCGACCTGATGCGCCGGGTCACGGCACCGACGCTCCTGCTCTATGGCGGGCGCGATACCTTCTTCCTCAAGTACCGTGCGACCGCCGAAGCGAACCTGCGCGACGTACGCAGCGTGGTGCTGCCGGATGCCAGCGGCTTTCCGGTACAGGACAACCCGAAGGAAACGGCACGGGAGCTGGTGCGCTTCCTCTCCTGAGCAGGCCATGCCGGGAACAATCGCGCCTGCCGCTGGTCCTATCTCGACCAGGATGCAGCGGGACACCGGCGATGGACAAGAGCGAGCGACAGGACGCCGAAAGCCCCGACGCGGCCCTCGACGCAGAGGAAGCAAAGGACGTCGAGGAGCGCAAGGCCGGCTCCTCGAAGATCGTCCACGAAGTCGTGCGGCTGCAGGGAGAGGAGGAGCTCGCACGACCGGCGCTGGCCCTGACCCTGTCCGGCATCGCGGCCGGGCTTGCCATTGCGCTGTCGCTCATGACCGAACTGTTCCTGCGCAGCCACCTGCCCGATACGGACTGGGCGCCGCTGGTCTATTTCCTGGGATACCCGGTCGGCTACCTCATCGTCATCATGGGGCGGCTGCAACTGTTCACCGAAAGCACCGTTACCGCCGTCCTGCCGCTGGCGACGGCGCCGACGCTGAACAACCTCGGCCGGCTGTCGCGGCTGTGGCTCTGCGTGCTGTTCGGCAATCTGGCGGGCGTGACGCTGGTGAGCGCGCTGATGGCGGGCGAGATCATCGTCACGCACGAACAGCGCCTGATCGCGCTCGACATCCTCGGCAAGCTGGAACTGCAGCACTGGACCCGCACTCTGACGCTGGGCATCCCGGCCGGGTTCATCATGGCGGCCATCGCCTGGGTCCTGCCCAATGCGCGCGGCAGCGAATTCTGGGTGATCTTCGCGCTGACTTACGTGATCGCGCTTGGCGGTTTCGCCCATGTCGTCACCGGTTCGTCGCAGGCGACCTTCCTGTGGCTGAGCGGCAGCATCGGCGCCGCCGAGGCGTGGCTGGAATTCACCCTGCCTGCGCTTCTGGGCAACATCATCGGCGGGACCGGCCTGTTCGCCGTGCTCGCCCATGGCCAGATGCGCAGCGACCTCAGCGTCGATCCCCGGGGATAGGATACGCCGGGGCCTCTCGCGCATTGAACAGGCAGTCCGTAGCCAAAGAGGAACCCATGCCCGCACATTCCAAAGCCCAGCAGAAGGCGGCCGGAGCCGCCTTGTCCGCCAAACGCGGCGAAATGCCCAAGTCGAAGCTGAAGGGCGCGTCGAAGGAAATGGTGGACTCGATGACCGAGAAGCAACTCGAGGAGTTCGCCTCGACCAAGCGCAAGGGCCTGCCCGAACGCAAGGATTGACCGGCGCGGTGCATCGGCCGTTTCATGCGCAAAGCGGCGAAACCGGTGCAGAAGGACCCCGGCGGAGGCGGCGTGGAACGTCTGGCCGGAGAGCTGAAGACCATCGTTTGTCAGCGCAAGGACTGCTTCGCCGCGACTGACTTCGCCTGCAATTCGGCAACTCCCGCCCGGGTCGTCAGGCCCTGTGCAGCCTCGGCGCGTCGGGAGTGACCTCGTAGCGGACCAGCGTTCCCGCCTTGCCGCCGGGCTTCTCGACCTGGTCCATCACTTTCACATCCGTCGTCCAGCGCTCGGGCGTGATGTCGAAAAGCTGGTAGCCCCGCCGGTCTGTATAGAGGTCGAGGTTCGCATTGTTCTGCAGGACGTGGCCAAGGCCCGCATCGCCATTGCCGTTGCCGCCAGAGGAGATCGAGGTTGCCAGGAACTCCACGGCCACGCCCTTGCCTTCCGGCGCCGCGTCGCGTTCGGGCACGATGCCGGCGGCATGTTTGTGATGGTCGCCGGTGGCGATGACGACGTTGGTGAGACCGTGCTTGCGGATGGTCTCTACGAGGCGCGCCTTGGCCGGGCGGTAGCCATCCCACAGGTCGGTTTCGAACACCGGCTTTGCCGCGCCTGCCGCCCGCACGTCGAGCGGCATGACGATGACCTGCTGCGCCAGCAGGTTCCACGTGCGGTCGTTGCCAAGCCCTTCGTCGAGCCATGCTTCCTGCGCGCGGCCGAGCATTTCCGGGCTGGCGTGCGCCTCGGGTGTGCAGGCGTCGGAGCGGGCAATGTCGTCGCACGGCTGGTCGGTGCGGCAGGAGCGCGTGTCGAGCACGTGAGTACGCAGCAATTGCCCATAGTCGAGACGGCGATAGGCGGTGATCCCCTGCATCCCCGGCATCTGCGCGCGGCGCACGGGCATGTTCTCGTACCACGCCTGGTAGCCCGCCATGCGGCGCAGCAGAAAGACTTCGGGCGGGGTGCCGTCCTGATCGAATTCGCCCGCCCAGTTGTTGTCGACCTCATGGTCGTCGAAAGAGGCCGCGAAGGCGCTGGCCTGATGCGCCGCCTGCAGGTGCGGGTCCGACTTGTACTGGGCGTAGCGGCGGCGATAGTCGTCGAGGCTGTAGATCTCGTCCCCCGCATGACGCCGCACGACGTGCCCGCCGACCGGCTTGCCCGCGCCTTCGTAGATGTAGTCGCCGTAGTGGAACACGAGGTCTAGGTCCGGCTCGCGCGCCAGTGCGCCCCAGGCGTCGTAGAAGCCCGCTTCCCAGTGCTGGCAACCGGCAACGCCGATACGCAGGCGGTCGATCGCGGCATCGGCTGCAGGCGCGCTGCGGGCAAGGCCGGTCGGGCTCACGTCGCTGCCCGCGACCGAGAAGCGATACCAGTAATGGCGATGCGGTCGCAGTCCGCTCACCTCGACATGGACCGAATGGCCCAGTTCCGGCCGTGCGAGGGTCTCTCCCTTGCGGACCACGCGGGAGAAACCCTCATCCTCGGCGACTTCCCAGCCGACCGGCACCGCGACTTGCGGCATGCCGCCGTGCTCGTCCAGCGGACGCGGGGCAAGCCGCGTCCAGATCACGAAGCCGTCGGGCCAGGGATCGCCCGCCGCCACGCCAAGCGTGAACGGGTTCGCGCCAAGCGGCCGGGCCAGCACGGCCGCGCGGGCAGGAAGGCCGCTGAGGAGGAGAAGCCCCGCACCCGATTTCACAAGCGTTCGGCGGTCGATTGTCATGGCTGGCGGTGTCCGGTCATGGAGTGCTGGTTCGTCTCACTCCCCTTTCACCTGAAAGCTGACACTATGATGGCGGTCTGGTCGGAATGGGGGAGGATCTGGCCGGGCGCATTCGGACAGCCCGCTTTCCTACATAGCCGACCTTCCGATACAGTGCGCTCATGTCCAGCAAGATCATCGCGCCGCGCACAAGGTGACACTCCAAGGTGACACCTGCCCATCACAAGGTGACACTTTCCCGTCACAAGGTGACACATCGGCGGCAAAATGTGTCACCTTACCGCCTCAAGGTGACACTTTCCGCTGCAAGGTGACACGTTTTGTCCCTGGACCGTGTCAACTGTGTAAACCTGTCACCTTGCGCGAAGGGTGTCGCCGGTCCTCAGGCTTTGACCATTCCCGAAGGCTCTTCGTATGCGAACGTTTCCGGGACACTCTTGTCCTCCCGCGCACGCAGGAAGATGCGGACCTTGCGTTCGGCCCATGTGTAGCTGTGCGCGAAGACGATGCCGAATCCGATCGCCACGGAAAGCGCCACCCATGGCTTCGGTCCGTGGAATACCCGGATGATCAGCGAACGGACCTGATAATGGCTGAGGTACATGAACATCGACGATCCGGCGACCTCCGAAACGATCGACTTCACAGCCGAGGGAACCTTGATGGAGGTGCCGAAGAGCAACAGCGCCACGCCGCCCGTGATATAGGCGCTGGCGGACGTAAAGCCGTGATGCAGGAGCACGGCAACGGTCACGATGGCCATCGCCACCACCCGGCTGCGCTGGTCGCGCGCGCTGGCCATCAGCATCCCCGCCGCGACCGTCCACAGATACCAGATCGGCGTGCGGTGGAAGATGTAGTTGGTGTCCCAGACCTTCTCGACCATCCAGCTCCCCACCGTCGCGACGACGAGCAGGATCGTGCAGAAGGTCATGGGCCGCGAGCGCAGGAATTCGCGGATTGCCGGGAAGGAGAACAGCGCCGCCACGACGAGCAGCAACTGCATGTAGAGTTCCGCGAAATAGTAGTAGGCCACGTGATACTGATGCGGATCGAACCAGTTCGATATCAGCAGCAGGGGCTTCAACTCGAAAGTCCTGGCCCAGATCTGCATCGCGATGGTCACCATCAGGGTCGGGATGGCCACGCTCAGCACTGTCCCGAAGATGGTGCCGACCTTTCCGGTCCGGCTGATCTCCGGCCACTGGAAGCGCATGACGCTGTAGCCGCACAGCATGAACAGGAAATAGGCCGCGCCCCAGTTCTTGCTGTAGACAAACGTGTCGAGATGCAGGGCCACGATGCAGATCATGAAGAACGCGCGCGTCAGCATCGCGGTGTCGAGCTTGCGCCAGTTGTTTGCTGCTGGGGGGCCGGCGCTTTTTTCCAGCTGCTCGACCGTAAGCGCCTCCCACCCGTCCGGCAGGGCGCCGAAACGCCCTTCGAAGCCGAGCGAGAACTGGATGTAGCTGAGCGAGTCCCCACCCATGCTCTCGAAGCTGTCGTTCGGGCCGATCCGCCGTCCGGGGAAGAACTGCCGGAAGAACCCCTGCACGTCGCGCGGTGCTGCCTGGGGTGTCCGATCCGCCACGGGATCGACGGCGGCAGCCTTGCGTTCCTCGACGAACTCTTCCGTCAGGACGCGGCGCATGGCCTTGCCCGTCGCCGTGCGCGGGATCTTCGGGATGACCCGGACGTGGAGGGAATCCCCGGCAACGACGCCGAATTCCTTCAGGGCCTCTGCCGCCGCCGAATGAACCCTCTCGGCGGCGATGTCCGTCGCGTCCAGGGCGACCAGCACACCTTCGCCACGCAGTGCGTCAGGCACTTTCGCCACCACTGCCTTGCCGCTCTGGCCGAGAAGCTGGGAAATGCGCGCCTCGAGCAAATCCGGGTTCAGCTTCACGCCGCCCGAGTTGATCAGGTCGTCCGCCCGGCCGTCGTAATAGAGATAGCCCTCGTCGAGATGGCCGAGGTCGCTGGTCTCCAGCCAGCCGTCGGCATCGCAGAGATCGCGCATGTCGCCGGCATCCAGCTTCCAGCGCGCCACGTGCGGGCCGCGAATGCGGATGCGCCCCTCTTCGGAAATCGCCACCTCGGTCGCGCCGACGGCCTTGCCGACGGAATCCAGCACCTCATCCGGAACTTCCGAAATCTGCAGGAAAGTGCTGCGCGAGGCTTCCGTCAGGCCATAGTGCTGGACGATGCGGGCATTGGGAAACATCTCGCGAATGCCGCGCTTTTCGGCGCCGGACATGTATTGCGAACCGATCTCCAGCCACAGCAGCTTCTTCCCCGCGTCTCCGATGACGGACCGCTGCTGCAACAGGATGCGCAGGAGGGTGGGGACTGCGGACAAGGCGTTAACCTCGCCCGACCTCAGCATGCGCGACAGTTCGAGGGGGTCGAAGCCCCGCAGCGGCAGGTAGGAGCGACCGCCCACGGCGCTGACCGCACGGATGCGGCCGATGCCGAAGCTGTACGTGACCGGGACGCCGACGTACTCGCGCACATCGGCGGTCAGGCCCATCTGGTCGATGATCCGCTCCGCCGCATCCGCCAGATTGGCGTAAGTCAGGACGATGCCCTTGGGCTTGCCCTCGGTGCCCGAAGTGTACGTGACCTGCGCGGGCCGATCGTCATGGATCAGCGAATGGCTTTCATCGAACCAGCCGCCTCCGTCGTCCGGCGTGATGCAGGAAACGATTTCCAGTCCGGCCAGGCCCTCCGCATGGGCCTCGTCATGAACGTTGACGAAGGCCTGGCGGGCCTTGCCAAGCGCGAAAACGCTGCGAATGTAAGACAGTGAACTGCGAGTAACGAGCGCGGTGGCTGTCAACGTCTGTTTGCGCACTGCAGAGCCCCTCTACTGATCGCCGGCAGGCGATGGTGACGAACGACACGAATCAGTTCTTGCGCAACACACCCCCGCGCAATGAGCGGGAGGGTAAGTCCACTTTTTGCCTCAGGAAAATGCTGAGAAATACCAACCGAGAAGCGTGATCGAAGGATCGGGGCGCCCTTTGAGAGCGCCCCTTCCTGAGGGGCAGATCACTCCCCGGTCTTGTGCGCCGAACCTACCGCGCTGTCTGGGCGTCCGCTGCGCAGCACTTCGGCCCGCGTGCGGATGTACTGGCGCAGGGCTTCCAGCTGGTCCGGCGTGAATTCGCCGAATTGCGGCATTCCCGCCGGTACGAGGGCACCATTGCGGACGACTTCGGCGAAGGCCTCGGCATTGGCCGGGATCGGCGAAGTACGAAGGTCCGGCGCGGTGCCCCCGGCGATGACCGAAGTGCCGTGGCAGACCGCGCAGCGGCCGCCGAAGATGCCCTCTCCGCGCTCGGCTTTGGCAGCATCCGGCGTGAAGTCCGCATCCTCGAAGGCGACGGCCTTGTAGGGCTCCTTCGGTGGCAGTTGCTGCTTGCCGCCGATGGCGAACGTCAGCACCCGGCGCGCCTGCGTGCGATAGTCGATGCCGTACTTGGCGAACATCGGGCCGAACAGGCCGACGCTGGTGCCGATCCCGGCGATCACCGTGACGTATTGCTTGCCGTTGACGCGGTACGTGATCGGCGGTGCCACCACGCCCGCGCGGGCGTCGAAGTTCCACAAGCGCTTGCCGTCCTCTGCATTGTAGGCCGAAAAGCCGCCGTCGGGACGACCTTGAAATACGAGGTTGCCGCCGGTCGCCATGATACCGCCGTTGCCGTGCGTGGGCATCGGCAGCTTCCAGCGCGCCTTCTGCGCCACCGGGTCCCAGGCGATGAGCCAGCCGGTGACATCCTTGCCGCCTGCGTCGATCGCGTAACCGACGCCCGGAGACAGCGCCATGCCCTCCGCAAACTTGAAGTTCTCCCGCGTGATGCCGGTGTCGTCGAAGTGGGCCTGCAAATCGATGGCGGGAATATAGGTCAGCTTCGTCTTCGGGCTGTAGGCCATCGGCATCCAGCTGTGCGCGCCGAGCGGCGTCGGGCGGAACGTGGTCCTGCCGCTTTCGTAGCGCACACCGGGGTTCTCGACCGGACGGCCGGTGGCAAGGTCGATCTTCTTCGCCCATGTCACTTCCACGAAGGGCTCGGCCGAGATCAGCTTTCCGTTCTTCCGGTCGATCACATAATAGAAGCCGTTCTTCGGTGCGGTCATCACCACCTGCCTCGGCTTGCCGTCGATGGTGAGGTCGGCCAGTTCCATGTCCATCGCGGCGTTGAAGTCCCAGCTTTCGCCGGGATTGATCTGATAGTGCCACTTGTACTTGCCCGTCTTCGCATCGAGCGCGACGATCGAGCAGACGAACAGGTTGTCGCCCTTGCCCAGAGAGCGGATCTTGTGGTTCCATGGCGCGCCGTTGCCGGTGCCGAGCAGGATCTGGTCGTTGGCCTTGTCATAAGTGATGGCGTTCCATACCGAGCCGCCGCCGCCGTACTTCCACCAGTCACCGCTCCAGGTCTTCGCGGCCATCTTCTGCGTCTCGTCCTCGAAGCCCTTGGAAGGGTCGCCGGGGACGGTGTAGAACTTCCATAGCTGTTTGCCGCTGTCCGCGTCGAAGGCGGTGACGAAGCCGCGCACCGCGCTTTCGTCGGACCCGGCGTTGCCGATGATCACCTTGCCGTCGAACACGCGCGGCGGGCCGGAGATGAACATCGGCGCGCCGTCCTCCAGCGTCTGCACGGTCCAGACGGGCTTGCCGGTCTTCTCGTCCAGCGCGATCAGGCGGCCGTCCTGCGTGGCGGTGATGACCTTGTGGTTCCAGTAGGCGATGCCGCGACTGCCCCAGCCCTGCCGCAGCCGGATGCCCGAGGCTTCGGGCGCCTTGGGATCGTGCTCCCACTTCACCTTGCCGGTGGCGACGTCGATCGCGCGGACCACCGAATAGCCGCTGGCGAGGTAGACCGTGCCGCCCACCTCGATCGGCCCGGTCGCGGGGTTGCCCGCCGGAAGGTCCACCGACCACACCAGGCCAAGGTGCCCTACATTGCCCGCGTTGATGTCTTCGAGGGGGCTGTAGTGCTGCTCGCCGTACGTGCGCCCGAAGGCAGGCCAGTCCTCGCCGTCGCTGCCGTCGTCGAGCTGGCGCTCCCAGCCTTCGGGAGCGCCCTTGCCCGCAAGCGCCTGCTGATCCGCCGATCCGCAGGCCGCGAGCGACCACGCCAGCGCAAGAGGGATTCCCCAGCGCAGCACCTTTGCCTCAAACATCAAGCACCTCTCAAAGATGGTCGCCGAACGACAGCCCGAGTTCGACACCGAAGTAACGCGGCGCCCCGTATTGCGAGTTGAGCCACAGCCCCGCGACGTTCTGCACCGCCACGCGGTAGCGCTTGTCGGTCAGGTTCTTGCCGATCAGGCGCACGTAGTAGCGGTCATCCGCCTGCGCGAGCGTGATCGAGCCGTTCACCAGCGTCCTCGCATTGAGGAACGTGTTGCCCAGCGGATCGTCGATCGCCTGCGTATTGAGGTTGCGCCCGGTATACGCGACGTTGCCGTTCACGGTCAGCTTGTAGTCGCTGCCCAGCGGCAGCGCGTAGGAGCCGTCCAGCGTCCACTGCCACTTCGGCGCGCGGTCCAGCGGGGCGGAAGCAAGATCATAACCCGCGTTCTCGGCGGTATAGGTCTTGTACTTACCGTCCTGGTAGCCGAGCACGCCGCGCAGGGTCAGCCCCTCGACCGGAGTGGCGGAGAGTTCCGCCTCGATACCCTTCACGTCGGCGCTGGCGGCGTTGACGAACAACGTAACCTGATTGGGCTGGCCGTTGACCACGATCGGCACGTTGAGCTGCTTCTGCAGATCCTTGTACTTCACGTAGAAGCCGGTGAGGTTGAAGCGCAGCCGGTTGTCGAGGAACTGCGACTTGAAGCCCAGTTCAAAGCTGTCGGCCTTTTCCGGGTCAGTCGGCCGCGCGGCGGCGCGGAAGGCGTCGAGGTCGGTGCCGAAGGCCGCGAAGCCGCCGATCTGGTCGTTGAAGCCGCCGCCCTTGTAACCATGCGAATAGCCGCCGAAGACGAAGATATCGTCGGTCGCCTGATAGCTGATGCTGGCGCGGTACGTCGGCTCGCGCCACTTGCCCTTCACGCTGACGACGCCCGCCGGGTAGTTGTAGACGCTGGCGTCGAGCGCCTCGTTGATGGTGATCGTCGGGTCGAAGCCGCCGTTCAATGCCGGGATGAAGGTCTGCTGGCGGCCGAGCCAGGTCTTGTCGTCCCAGGTATAGCGCCCGCCCGCCGAGATCGTCAGCTTGTCGCCCAGCTTCAGCGTGCCTTCGAGGAACACCGCACGCGACTTGGCCCGCTGCGCGTTGCACAGCACGTAAGGCGTGTCGTTCCAGTTGCCGAACGGCAGCGGGCCGGAGGTGAGGTCAAGGAAGCCGAGAATCTGCGCGACGCAGAAATCGATCTTGTCGCGCTGGTAGAACCCGCCCGCGACGAAATTGAACGGCCCCTGCAGGTCGGAGGCGAAGCGCAGTTCCTGCTGCCAGGTCTTGCGGTTGTCATCGCGGGTCGCGTCGAAGAACGACAGGTACTGGCCGTCTTCCGCCACGGCCGTCGCACCCGCGTAGGAGTTGGGAATGCGCGAGCGCTGGTTGCGATAGCCCGAGACCGAAGTGACGGTGCCGATGCCGGTGTCATATTCGAGGTTGGCGTAGAGCCCGTCGACCGAAATGCGCTGGCCCTTGTCCATGAACAGCAGGCCGTCATGCCGTCCGGTATAGGCCGCCCGCTTGAGCGGATCGGTGCCCTGCGCATTCGGATCGGTTAGCCCGAGCAGGTCGGTGACGAAGGGATTGGTGCCGGTATAAAGATAGTTCTCGTTCACCGACGGCACCGAGTCCGACCGGTCGCGAATCCATTCGTACTGGAACAGCGCGCTGAAATTGGGCGAAGGCTCGACCAGCAGCTTCGCGCGGGCCTGCCACACGTCCTTGCCGCCGATCGTCTCGCCGCCAAGGCAGCCGCTGCGCCCCTGGAACTTGTTATCGACGAAGCCGGTGACCGGACCGTAACAGGCCCCGTTCTTGTAGAACCCGTCAGACTTCTCGTAACCGCCGACGAGGCGGAAGGCGGCGATATCGCCGATCGGCACGTTGAGCGCGGCCTGCACCTTCTTCTGGCCGAAGTCGCCGTACTCGGCGCGGGCATCGACGCCCACGTACTCCATCTGCGGGCGCTTGGTCCGCACGGTGACAACGCCCCCCGTAGTGTTCTTGCCGAACAGCGTGCCCTGCGGGCCGCGCAGCACTTCGACCTGCGCAATGTCGAAAGTGTCGAGCAGCTGGGTCTGGACCGAGGGCACGACGAAGTCGTCCACCAGCACCGCCACCGGCGGCTCGAAATAGACGATGATCGAGGTCTGCCCGACGCCGCGCATCGCGAAGCTGGCGGCGTTGAAGTTTGCGATCGTCGCGGCCGAGAAATTCGGCACGAACGCCGCGATGTCGCCGAGGTCGCGCGGCGCGGCCTGTGCGATCAGCGTGCTGTCGACCGCCGAGACCGAGACCGGCGTGGACTGAAGATCGGTCGCACGGCGGGTCGCGGTAACGACGATCTCGGCCAGGCCGCCTGACGATTGCGGAGCCGATTGCTGTTGGGCGGTGTCGGTGGTCGAAGTGTCCTGTGCGAAGGCTGGCGTGCTTGCGATTCCGGCGACGAGCGCGAACGCGCAAGACGAGCAGTAAAGCTGCCTGGTGAACATGCCTCTCTCTCCTAGTGCCCCGCCATTTGTTTGCGGGTTGATCCAAGGATTATCACGAAGATGGCATTTGGCAATCATTCATGTATGTTTTTTTGAAGGATGATTTTGGCCGTTGCATCCGTGTCATGCAGCGAGTGTCGGCAAACCCTTCGAGCAACGCGAAAACACTATATCACATGCATTCATGATTGTTTTTATATGGCGATCGCATATGATCTTCGCCGAACACGTGCCGAGACAGGCGCGGCATCGGAGAGAACCTGCGGATGTGCGAGCGACTCGCCCCGCGCTGAAAGGAGAGATTGCCTCATGGCCTTCAGTTTCCTGTCCCGCTTCCGGGTCCGCGACGACCGGCAGGACGATTTCATCGCCCTCGCCCGCCAGATGGAGGACTTGTCGAAGCAGGAACCGGGCACCCTCGCCTACAAGTTCTTCCGCCTTGCCGAACCCGGCATGTTCGCCGTCCACGAAAGTTTCGTCGATGAGGCCGCCGACGAGGCGCACATGGCCTACGATCACAACAAGCCGCTGATCGAGAAGATCGTCGGCTGCATGGAAGGCACTTACGAGCGCGAACTGCTGTTCGACCTTGCCCCGCACGGAAGGGCCTGAACCGATGCCCGCCAAGAGCTTCATCGCCCAGCTGCGCACCCGTCCCGAAAAGCGCGGCGACATGATCGCGCTGCAATCCGAACTGAAGGGCCTCGTCTTCGCGAACGAACCCGACGCGCTGGTCTACGAACTGTTCCAGTCGGAAGCCGATCCCGACCTTTTCCAGGTCGTTGCCACTTTCCGCGACGAGGCCGCCTACGAAAAGCACATGCATATAGACTTCCATGATCGGCTGGTCCCGCCGATCCTCGAATGCGTGGCCGAGGACATGAAGCTGGAGTTCTATCGCTCGCTTCCCTGATGCTCCCTCTTCCGTCGGCGATCCGCTGCGCTATACCTGCAGCGAAAACCGATATGCACACGACCGCCCTTCCCCCCTCCGATGCCGAACTTTCGGCAGTAGCGATCAGCGCTCTCGACATCTTCTCGATCGGCATCGGGCCGTCGAGTTCACACACGGTCGGCCCGATGCGCGCGGCGCTGGCGTTCATGGAGAGCCTGCCGGGGGCGCCCTCGCGCGTCGCCTGCGACCTCTATGGCTCGCTGGCGCTGACCGGGCGCGGCCATGCGACCGACGGGGCGGTGCTGCTGGGCCTGTCCGGCCTGCGCCCGGAATCGGTCGATCCCGACGCGGTGCCCGCGATCATCGCCGACATTCGCGAGCATGGCCGCCTCGCCAGCCGGACCTTCGACACCGACAGCGCCTTCACCGAGAGCACCGACCTCGTCTTCCACTTCGGCGAATTCCTGCCCGCCCATGCCAACGGCATGCGCTTCACCGCATGGTTCGGCGAAGGGGAGCAGCCGGTGGAGCAGCACTGGTATTCGGTCGGCGGCGGCGCGGTGGTGCGCGGCGATGCGACCTCCCTTGCGCCCCTGACGCCCGAGAGCGGGCACAACCTGCGCCAGCCCTTCCCGTTCTCCTCCGGCGCGGAACTGCTGGCGCTGGGCGAGGAAACCGGCCTCTGCTTCGCCACCATGGTGCTGCGCAACGAAGGCGTCTGGCGTTCGGAGGCGGAGACGCTGGCGGGGCTGGACCGTATCATCGATGCCATGGACGCCTGCGTGCAGCGAGGGCTCAAGCAGGAAGGGCTGCTCCCCGGCGGCCTCAAGGTGCGTCGCCGCGCCCGCACCATCCACACCCGCCTGCGCGCCCAGAAGGACAGCTTCGGCCCGGCGCAGACCTTCGAATGGGTCAGCCTCTTCGCGCTTGCCGTGAACGAGGAGAACGCGGCGGGCGGGCGCGTCGTCACCGCCCCCACCAACGGCGCCGCCGGGGTGATCCCGGCCACGCTGCTCTACTATCGCAAGTTCGTGCCCGGCGCCGACCGCGAGGGCGAGCGGACGCTGCTGCTGACCGCCGCCGCCATCGGCTTCCTCTACAAGAAGCGCGCCTCGATCTCGGCCGCCGAGATGGGGTGCCAGGGCGAGGTCGGCGTCGCCTGCTCGATGGCGGCGGCGGGCCTCGTCGCGGCGCTTGGCGGCACCAACCAGCAGATCGAGAACGCCGCCGAGATCGGCATGGAGCACAATCTGGGGCTCACATGCGACCCCATCGGCGGCCTCGTCCAGATCCCCTGCATCGAACGCAACACGATGGGCGTGGTCAAGGCGATCAACGCCGCGTACCTCGCGCTGCAGGGCGACGGGCGCCACATCGTCAGCCTCGACGCGGTGATCGAGACGATGCGCCAGACCGGCGTGGACATGGCCAGCAAGTACAAGGAAACCAGCCTCGGCGGTCTGGCCGCCAACGTCGTGGAATGCTGATCCGCAAACTCGAACCCCGGCTCGGAACCGGGCGCGGATGAGATCGTTTGCCTCCGGTCGGGGGCTGGCATAAGCACCGATTCTGTAAGCACATCGGGACAAGCATGACTGCCGGCATCGAAAAGGCCCTGACGGGTATCGAAGGCTTCGACGACATCACCATGGGCGGCCTGCCGCGCGGACGCCCCACCCTCGTTTGCGGGTCGGCGGGCTGCGGCAAGACGCTGTTCGCCTCGACTTTCCTCGTCAACGGCGCCCGTGAGGGAGAGCCCGGCGTGTTCGTGACCTTCGAGGAGCGCCCGAGGGACATCGTCGACAACGTCGCCTCGCTCGGCTTCGAACTCGACGGCCTCGTCGAGAAGGGCCTCGTCGCCATCGAGCACATCGCGGTCGAACCTTCCGAACTGGCTGAAGTCGGCGACTACGACCTGGAGGGGCTGTTCCTGCGCCTCGAACTCGCCATCGACGAAGTCGGCGCCAGGCGCATCGTCCTCGACACGATCGAGAGCCTGTTCTCCGCCTTCCAGAACCCCGCGATCCTGCGCGCGGAAATCCGCCGCCTGTTCGACTGGCTCAAGGAAAAGGGCCTGACCGCCGTGATCACCGGCGAGCGCGGCGACGGCTCGCTCACCCGGCAGGGCCTCGAGGAATACGTATCCGATTGCGTGATCCTGCTCGACCACCGGGTCCACAACCAGATTTCGACGCGCCGGATGCGCATCGTGAAGTATCGCGGCACCGCCCACGGCACCAACGAGTACCCTTTCCTGATCGGCGAGGAGGGCTTCAGCGTCCTGCCGGTCAGTTCGCTCGGCCTTGCGCACAAGGTTTCCGAGGAACGGGTGTCCAGCGGCATCGCCGATCTGGACCGGATGCTAACGGGCGGGGGTTTCCACCGCGCCAGCAGCATCCTCGTTTCGGGCGTGGCGGGATCGGGCAAGAGTTCGATGGCGATGTGCTTCGTCGATGCCGCCTGCCGCCGGGGCGAGCGGGCGATGATCTTCTCGTTCGAGGAATCGGCCGAGCAGATCGTGCGCAACATGCGCTCGATCGGCCTCGACGTCGCGCCGTGGATCGAGGGCGACCTGCTGCGCTGCGTATCGGCGCGGCCGACCTTCTACAGCCTTGAGATGCACCTAGCGATCATGATCCGCGAGATCGCGCGCTTCCGCCCCTCGCTGGTGGTGCTCGACCCGATTTCCGCCTTCATGGACAGCGGCGAGACACTGGAAGTCCAGTCGATGCTGCTGCGTATGGTGGACTACCTCAAGTCCAACGGCATCACCGCCGTCTTCACCCACCTTGCCCACGATCAGGCGCTGGCGCAGACCGATGCGGGGCTGTCTTCGCTGATGGATGCCTGGCTGCTGCTGCTCAACCGCGAAGTGAACGGCGAGTTCAACCGCGAGCTTTATCTCCTCAAGGCGCGCGGCATGGCCCATTCCAACCAGGTGCGCGAATTCGTCATGAGCGACCACGGTATCAGCCTGGTCGAACCCTATCTGGGCGAGAATGGTGCGCTGACCGGCTCGGCCCGGCGCTTTGCCGAGGCGCAGGCCCGCCGCAACGAAGTGGAGCGCCGGTCCACCGTCGCCCTCCTGCAGGAGAAGGTCGAGCAGCGCCGTCGCAAGGCCGAATTGGAAATCGCCGCGCTCCAGGCCGACGTCGCAGCGCAGGAGGCAGAATTGCGCCGATTAGTCCAGGCGGAGGCGGATTTCCGCGATCAGGCTGCGTCCGATCTGGCGGAACTTGCGACCGGCCGAAGCGCTTCTAGGGGATGATCATGGACAGATCGACCGAACTCACCCTCTACGTCGCCGGGCAGACCCCCAAGTCGGTGGCCGCGATCCGCAATCTTGAGCGGATCTGCAAGGAATACCTCGATTCCAGCTATGCGGTCAAAGTCATCGACTTGAAGGAAAACCCGCGGCTCGCGCGGGAGCACAACATCGTCGCCATCCCCACCCTGGTACGGCAGTTGCCGGTGCCGATCCAGAAGATCATCGGCGACCTGTCGGACACCGAGAAGGTGCTGGTCCACCTCCAGCTCGGTGACGCCGCGTGACGAACAGGGCGGGGCTCGATGCGCTCTCGATAGAGGAGCTGAGGCACCGCCTCCACGACGCAGAGGAAACCCTGCGCGCGATCCGCGAAGGTGACGCCGACGCCGTCGTCGTGCGCAGCGCCGACGAGGACACCGTGTTCGCCCTCGCCGGGGGAGAGGACAGCTATCGCGCCATCATGGAGGCGATGGACATCGGCGCCGTCGCGCTCGACGATCAGGAGCGGCTGCTCTACGCCAACGCGGCATTCTGCGCCCTCATCGGCTGCAATGCTGCGGACCTGCAGCGCGAAGGGCTGTTCGCCCGGCTGGACGCGCGCACAGCGGACACGGTGCGCGGCACGATCGTCCAGGCGCGCGACGGCCGCCACCAGGCGCAGTTCGTCCAGACCCACGACGGCGCCGACCGACACCTGATGGTCACCGCCGCCCCGCTTCCCCTCGCCTTCGGGATCGGCTCCGCGCTGACCTTCAGCGACGTGACGGCCCGGGTGGAAGCCGCCGTCGCCGAGGAGTCCGAGCGCGTCGCGCAGGCCGTCATCGCTTCCGCCAACGAGGCCGTGGTCGTGTGCGATCGTTCGGGGCGGGTCATCAACGCCAATGCCGCCGCCTGCGCGATCATGCCCGGAGACCTCACCGGCCGTCCTTTCGCTGAGGCCATGCCGCTGATCTTCCCGACCGGCAGCGCCGCCGCTCGCGCCGAAGATCTGATCGCCATGGCAGGCGCGGGCAAGGCGGTGAAGGGGCTCGAAGCATCGGCCCCCTTCGCCAGTCCACCCAGGGACCTGCTGATCAGCGTCGCCCCCTTGCGCCTCTCGGGAGAGGCGCCGGGCGGCAGCGTGATCACCCTGATCGACCTGTCCGAACGCAAGGCCATCGAAAAGCGCCAGACCCTGCTGATGCATGAACTGGACCACCGGGTGAAGAACACGCTTACGATGGTTCTGTCGATCTGCAGTCGAACTCTGTCGGGTTCTGACGGGCTGGACGACTTCCGCTTGCGCTTCACCCGCCGCATTCAGGCGCTGGCGGACACGCACAACCTGCTCGCCGACGCCTCGTGGACGGGCATCGACCTCTCCGCGATGATCCGCGGCGAACTGGCGCCCTACCTCTCCTCCTCCGGCCCGCGCATGGAGATCGCCGACCTCGACCGGTCGGTCGCCCCGGACATCGCGATCGCATTCGGCCTCGTCGTGCATGAACTGACGACCAATGCGGTCAAATACGGCGCATTGTCGGCGGAAACCGGCTGCGTAACCGTCACCGGACGGCAGCTGGAGCGCAACCTCTACGAAGTCGCCTGGACGGAAAGCGGTGGCCCCCACGTGAAGTTGCCCAAGCGCCATGGCTTCGGCCAGACCCTCATCACCCGCAGCCTGGCACGCGGCGACGGCACCGGGGCTACCGTCGATTTCGCGCCCGAAGGTGTCGTCTGCCGCATGGTCCTGCCCACCGAAGTCCGCGCGTGAGCAACGACCCCGGCAGGCCCAGCCACGAGCAACTGCTGGAGCGGCAGGCATTCCAGCTGCGTCTCCTTGATGCGATGCGACGCAGCGACGACGCCGAGGACATTCTGGCGGCCGCCGCGCAACTGCTGGGCGAGCATCTTGCAGCCGGACGATGTGGCTTCGCGACCATCAGCGAAGACGGTACGAGGGCCTTCCTCGACGCGGACTGGTCCTCCACTCTACCCAGCCTTGCCGGCGAGACCCGTGTGCTTGACAGCTTCGGCCCGGAGATCATCGCGGAACTGCGGCTCGGCCGCACTCTGGCCGTTTCCGACAGCGACACCGACCCACGCACCGGCGCCTTCGCCGAAGGCTGGCGCACCATCGGCTCGCGCGCGCTCGTGGTCTGCCCGATTTTCCGTGAAGGCAGGCTCGACAGTGTGCTCTACGTCCACGACGCGAGCCCGCGCGTCTGGACCGAAATCGAAACCCTGCAAGTGGAAGACGTGGCCCTGCGCACGCGCGATGCCGTCGACCGCACGCGCAGCGAAATCGCCTTGCGCGCCAGCGAGCAACGCTATCGTTCCTTGTTCAATTCCATCGACGCCGGCTTTTGCGTCATCGAAGTGGTCTTCGACGACAATGGGGAAGCCCGCGACTACTGTTTCATCGAGGTCAACGATTCCTTCGAGGCCTATACCGGAATTGCCGAAGCCCCGGGGCGCTGGATGCGCGAGATCGCGCCGGCCCACGAGCAACACTGGTTCGATCTCTACGGGCGCGTCGCGAAGACCGGGATCTCCGAAAGGATCGAACTTCCCGCCCGCCAACTGGGCGACCGCTGGTACGCTGTGCAGGCCTATCGCGTCGACGATCCCGCCCGGCATCATGTCGCCGTCCTGTTTACCGACCTGACCGTCCGCCGCCGCACCGAACGCGCACTGGAACGCAGCCGCGAGGAGCTGGAGCTGGCCGTCCGCGCGGCCGAGCTGGGCCGCTTTGACTACCGCCCGCGTGAGGGCAGTTTGACGTGGGACGACCGCTGCCGTGAACTGTTCGGCCTCTCCCCCGGAGCAAGCGTCAGTTACGAAACCGCGTTTCTCGCCGGTCTGCACCCCGAAGATCGTGAGCGCGCCGATCGCGCGGTCGCCGCGTCGCTCGATCCCGATGGCTCGCATCACTTCGAGGTCGAATACCGTACGATCGGCATCGAGGATGGCGAACTGCGCCACATCAGCGCCCATGGCCTGGCCTTCTTTGACGGACGTTCGCCAGTCCGGCTCATCGGCACGGTGCAGGACGTCACCAGCGACCGCGAAGCGAATGCCGCCCTGCGCGAAACGGGCGAGCGGCTGCGCCTTGCCGGGCGGGCCACCAACGACGCCGTATGGGACTGGGACCTGCGCGCCGACCTCGTCACCTGGAACGAGGCGCTTACCCATGCCTACGGCCATGCTCCGGAGACGGTAGCCCCGACAGGCGGATGGTGGCTCGCGCAAATCCACCCGGACGACGCCACCCGCATCCACGACAGCATCTTCCACGTCATCGAGGGGCAAGGCACCGACTGGAGCGATGAGTACCGCTTCCGCCGTGCCGACGGAAGCTACGCCGACGTCCTCGACCGGGGCTACGTCATCCGCGACGAGGCCGGGCGGCCGCAGCGCATGGTCGGCGCCATGCAGGACGTATCGGCCCGCAAGGCGGTGGAACGCCAGCTTGAGGAAGAGCGCCGCCGCCTTCACGACGAAGTGCTCGAAACTGCTGCCGAACGCGACCGCGCCGAGGAAGCACTGCGCCAGTCGCAGAAGATGGAAGCGGTCGGCCAGCTTACCGGCGGTCTCGCGCACGATTTCAACAATCTGCTGGCGGGCATATCGGGTGCGCTGGAGATGATACAGACGCGCATCGCCCAGGGCCGTACCGGCGAGCTTGAGAAATACTCGACGGCCGCACAAGGCGCGGTGCGCCGGGCTGCGGCTCTGACGCATCGCCTGCTCGCCTTTTCCCGCCGCCAGACACTGGCTCCGACGCCCACCGACGTCGATGCACTCGTGGCCGGGATCGAGGACATGGTGCGACGCACGGTCGGGCCGCACGTGGAAGTGCAGACATCCTCTGCCGGCGGGTTGTGGTCCACTCTGGTCGATCCCAATCAGCTCGAAAATGCCCTGCTCAACTTGTGCATCAATGCGCGCGACGCCATGCCCGACGGTGGCCTAATCCGGATTTCCAGCGCCAATGTCGCGCTGTCAGCGCAACAGGCACGCGAGCACGACCTGCAACCCGGCGAGTATGTCGAACTCAGCGTGTCCGACACTGGCACAGGCATGGCCAGGGACGTGGTCGCGCGCGCCTTCGATCCGTTCTTCACCACCAAACCGATCGGCGAGGGCACCGGGCTCGGCCTGTCGATGATCTACGGCTTCGCGCGTCAGTCCGGGGGACAGATCGACATAGAAACCGAGCCTGGCCATGGCACCACCATGCGGCTCTACCTGCCGCGCCACGCAGTTCTCGGCGCATCCTCCATGGTACTGCCGGTCCGCGAAGATGAACCGGCGCCGGAACAGCCGCGGCGCATCGGCCGGGTACTGGTGGTGGACGACGAACCGACGGTGCGGATGCTCGTGGTCGAGGTCGTCGAGGAACTCGGCTATCGGGTACTGGAAGCACACGATGGTCCAAGCGCCATGCGCGTGATCGACAGTGGCCAACCGATCGACCTCCTGATCACCGACGTAGGCTTGCCCGGGGGTATGAACGGGCGGCAGATAGCCGATGCCGCGCTCACCCGCCTGCCTTCGCTGAAGGTCCTGTTCATAACCGGCTATGCGGAGCAGGCGGTACTGGGCAGCGGCCAGATGGCGCCGAACATGGCGATCATGACAAAGCCGTTCGCGATGGATGCACTGGCCAGCCGGATACGGGAAATCGCCGACTGAGCTTGGCTGCATGACACACTCATACGGGTCATAATTATCATATGAATTGACTTATCATATGAAACGTTCTTGTCTGGCTGGCCACGCGCATTACCATTGCGTCGCGGTGATGGCGCAGTTGAAAGAACAAGGACGGTTTCGTGGCAGGGTCTTCGCATCTCATCGTCGATGAACCAGCAGCCCAGCTGGGGCGGAACCTGACATACGGATTGCTCGACAGCATCGGCCGCGCGATCGTCACCGGGCAGTTCGACAGTCGGGTCTTCCCCACCGAGGCGGAACTTGCCAAGCAACACGGTGTCAGCCGGTCTGTCACGCGCGAAGCGGTGAAGATGTTGACCGCGAAGGGTCTGCTCAGTGCCCGACCGCGCCAGGGAACGACGGTCCAGCCCACGTCGTCGTGGAACCTGTTCGATACCGATGTCCTGCGCTGGATGCTGGAGCGACAGCTTTCGGTCGATCTCCTGCGCCAGTTCAACGAACTGCGCGTGGCGGTGGAGCCTGAAGCCGCGTCTCTCGCCGCGCGCGTCGCCGGAGAGGACGATATCAAGCGCATCGACGATGGCCTGCGCCGCATGCAGGCGGCGGAGCGCGGCCTCGACGATCCGCTGGAGGCCGATATCGCCTTCCACGTCGCGGTGCTGAGAGCGTCCAAGAACCCCTTCTACATCCAGCTTCGCGAAGTGGTGAGCACAGCTCTGCGCACCTCGATCCGCTTCACCAACCGCATCAAGGGCCGCACGGCGGACGTTGCGGAACATGCAAAAGTGCGCGACGCCATCGCCTCACGCGATGCCGACGCCGCGCGCATCGCCATGCGCACGATCATCGGTGACGTGCTGGTGCTGATCGAGGACCGCCTCCCCTCCATCGACTGAACGGGCCAGTCAGCGTGGGAGCGTTGACGCGCGGCAGTCTTGCGCCTACGTCACATTAAGTATGATAAAAAGGATTTAATGTGGAGACTGTCAGACTGGGCCTGGTAGGCATCGGCAAGATCGCCCGCGACCAGCACCTTCCCGCCATCGCCGCCGATCCGCGCTTCATCCTTGCCGCCACCGCAAGCCGCCATGGTGGTGTCGAGGGCGTTACCGGCTACCACGACATTCCCGAAATGGTCGGAGCCGAAATGGCCGCAGCCTGCCCGCTCGATGCGGTTTCGCTGTGCACGCCGCCGGCGGGGCGCTACGAGCAGGCACTGACGGCGATCGAGGCGGGTCTCCATGTCATGCTGGAAAAGCCGCCGGCAGTGACGCTCTCCCACGTCGCAGCGCTGGAAAGGGCTGCGCAGGCGGCGAATGTGACGCTTTTTGCCACGTGGCACTCGCGTGAGGCGGCAGGCGTCGCGCCCGCCCGCGCATGGCTCGCCGACAAGCGCATCGATGCAGTGCGGATCGACTGGCGTGAGGATATCCGTCGTTGGCACCCCGGGCAGGAATGGATTCTCGGCCCCGGCGGCTTCGGCGTCTTCGACCCCGGCATCAACGCCCTTTCGATAGCGACCGAAATCCTGCCCCACGAGCTTTTCGTTGAACACGGCACCATGGACGTGCCCGCAGGTCGCGCCTCACCCCTGGCCGCGAGCATCGCCATGCGGTGCGGCACGGCGCCGGTTCAGGCGGAGTTCGACTTCCTCCAGACCGGTCCACAAACCTGGTCCATCGAGGTCGATACGGATGCCGGCACTCTCAGGCTCGGCATGGGCGGCAGCATTCTCCAACTGCCCGGCGAAGGCGAGCGAACCGAGGCGGATCGGGAATACCCGCGCCTCTACGCCCGCTTCGCCGATCTGATCGCCGCAGGGCGCAGCGACATCGACGTGCGCCCGCTGCGGCTCGTGTCGGATGCCTTCCTCGTCGCCGAGCGGCGCACTACGAGCAGTTTTTCCTTCTAGAACAGGACGACGTTATCCTCAGTAGGCGTAATGCGTAATAATTTCACTTTAATTCAGTACCTTATTCCAAGGGAACATCGCCGAGTATCTGTACGCGGTAGCCGGAACGGACCTGCGGGAAATAATCCCAGGTAGCCGAGTGCTGCGTGCAGCGGTTGTCCCAGAACGCGATCGAATGCGGCGCCCATGAAAAGCGGCACTGGAACAGCGGGTGCTTCACATGGTCGAACAGGTAGGCCAGCAGAGCGTCGCTTTCGGCACGCGGCAGGCCTTCGATGTAGGTCGTGTACCCCTTGTTGACGTAGATGGCCTTGCGCCCCGAAGTCGGATGCGTGCGGATCACCGGATGGCTGCTGCGCGGCAGCTTCATCCCTTCGGGCGTGATGCCGCCGAAGCCGACCACCGCGTCATGCACCGCCGTCAGTCCCTCCAGGTGCGCCTTCATCCGGTCTGACAAGGCATCATAGGCGGCATACATGTTCGAGAACGCGGTATCCCCGCCTACCGGCGGGACCGTATGCAGGTAGAGCACCGAGCCCAGCGGCGGCTCCGGGTCGCAACTCATGTCCGAATGCCAGTCCTCGCCCGCGACGAAAGTGGAATCCCCGTCGGCGTGCATGATCGTGATTTCGGGGTGGCCAGGCTCCTGCCAGGGTTTCGTGCTCGGCGCGATATGGATGCCGCCGAAATAGTTGGCAAAGCGCTTGTGCGCCGCGTGGTCGATCGGCTGGTCCCGGAAGAAGATCACCAGCCGGTCCTCCAGCGCGCGGTGCAGTTCCTCCACCTCGATATTGGAGAGCGGCTGCGTAAGGTCCACGCCCGATACCACCCCGCCCATGCCGGGTGTGAGCGGGGTCACCGTGATCGCCGAATATTCCACCTTGTCCGTCCCTTCCTGCATCAGATGATCGGCCATTCACTGACCAGCGGCAATCCCGATCGGCCGAGCACGGCCTGCGCCATCGCCTGCCCCTCGGCCCACAGCGCATCCTCGTCGATGAGGGTGCAGCGATAGTCCTGCACCACGCGCACGCCATCGATCCAGACCGAGTGGACACCCCGCCCGTCGGCCGAGGCGACCAGTTGCTCGACCGGATTGTTGAGCGGCACCCACTCCGGACGCCGGATGTCATGGGCGACGATATCCGCCTTCATGCCTTGTGCGAGAGCGCCGATGCTGTCCGACAGCCCGAGCACTTTAGCGCCGTTCACCGTCGCCATCTCCAGCGCAGCGTGCGCAGGGAACAGCGAGCGGTCTTCGCGCGCATCGCGGAACAGCGAGGCCATCAGCGCCATGACACGCATCATGTCGTGGTTGTCCGCCCCGTCGGTGCCGAGCGCAATCGTGACGCCCGCCGCCGCCAGTTCCGGGAACAGCCCGCGCCGCGTCACGCCATAGCCCCCGCGCAGGGCGGCGTCGGGGCAATGCGTGACACGGGTTCCGCTCGCCGCGACCAGTTCCGCCTCGCGCGCATCGATGTGGACCATGTGGACGAGGTTGAGATGCGGCCCGAGCACGCCCAGATCGGCCAGATGCTCGACCGCGCGCTTCCCGGTCACGGCAAGATACCATTCGGAATCGCCTGCGACCGGGCTCATGTGCGCCGAAACGCCGGTGCCGGTACGCCGGGCGAGTTCCGTCACCTGCCGCCACAAGGTGTCGGTCGCGGTCATGTGGCCGATGAGGTTGGGCCAGGCGGCAATGCGGCGACCGTCCTGCGGATAGGCTGCGAGGTCGCGCTCCAGCGCCGCGAAGGCATCGCGGGTGAGCGCATCGGCGTCGGCAGCAGGATCCCAGGCACGGTCCTCGGTCCAGCGGCCGACACGCCCCCGAATCCCTGTCTCGGCGATCGCGGCCATGACTTCGTCGAAGGCGATGACCGTTCCGGCCTCCAGGAAGGTCGTCGTTCCGGTGCGCAGCATCGCAGCGACGGCGAGCCTGGCCGCCACCGCCTGCTCGGCGGGCGAATGGTCCTTGTAGAGCGGGATCACCCACCGGCCGAGCGTCTCGTCGAAGGGCAGGTCACCGGGAACAAAGCCCCGGATTAGCGTCTCGGTGACGTGGACATGGGCATTGACGAAGCCCGGCGTCAGCAGGAATCCGGAACCGTCCACCACTTCGCGTGCGGCGATCCCGGCAAGGTCGGCAGCCTTACCCACCGCCACGATGGTGTCCCCCGAAAAGGCCACCGCACCGTCGCGGATGACGCGGCGCCCGGCATCCATCGTGATGACCGTCGCGCCGGTAATGATGGTGTCTGCCTGCATGCGTCCCGGCCGTAGTGATGGCTGCGACTATAGCTCAGACACCGGGCGGCACTTGAGCGAGCGCGGCAGTTTTGTTGATCGGCCGGGTTATGGAAGCGTCGAAGTCTGCCGCAATCCTTCGCCGAGTGCCAGTGCCGCCGATGTCGCGAGGTTCATCGAACGGACCTGCGGGCGCATCGGAATGCGTACACGGGCCTGGCACGCCTCGGCGACGAATTCGGGAACCCCTGCGCTTTCCTTGCCGAACAGCAGGACGTCATCCGGCCGGAAGTCGAATTCGTAGGCGGATTCGCTGCTCTTCGTCGTGAACAGCACCAGCCTGCTTGCCCCGACGGTGCTCTTGAATGCCGCGAAATCGGCATGGCGCGTCACGCTGACGTGATCGATATAGTCCATCGCCGTGCGACGCACCCGGCGGTCATCCCACGCGAAGCCCATCGGCTCGATGAGGTCCACCCCGGCGCCGAAGCAGGCACACAGCCGCAGGACGGCGCCGACGTTTCCGGCGATTTCCGGTTCGAAGAGAGCAATGCGCATCGCGCGCTGATAGGCACCCGACTATACGGCGCGCAAGCCCGATCCGGCGCGCCGTCATCCCCGTCCCGATTACCAGGCCCGGTTAGCGCCAGGCAAACCCAAGCGCCTTCTGGATCGCGACATAGTCGCCCGTCAGCGCCGCGCGGGCGGAGACAAGGTCCTGCTCGGCGCGGTTAAGGTCGTTGCGGGCGCTGAGTGCGGCGATTTTCGTCGCCGTTCCCGCCTGATAGCGGTTCTGCGCCAGTCGTTCGGTCAGCGCCGCCTTGTCCCGCACGCGCGCCAGCGAGGCCACCGTCACGCGGGCTTCGCGGAACCGTCCGAGGGCGTCTTCCGCATCCTGCAGCGCTGAAAGCACGGTGCCGTCGTAGCGGGCCTCCGCCTCGTCGCGGGTCGCCCTGGCTTGCCCGACTTTCGCCTTCGTGCGGCCGAAATCGAGGAAACTCCAGCTCAGCTGCGGCGCTCCGACCGCGACAAAATCGTCGAGATTGCCAAGATCGCTGATCTTGGTGCCGCCGATGCCGATGAGGCCCATGAACGACAGGCGCGGGAAGCGGGCGGCCTCGGCCTGCCCGATTTTCGCGGTATCGGCGGCCAGCGTGCGCTCTGCAGCGCGGATGTCGGGGCGGTGCGCAAGCAGTGCCGCAGGGTCACCCACCGGCACCAAGGCGGGGGGTAAGGGTACCTCACCGGCTCCCGACAAGTCCGCATCGACCGCGCCGGGCTGCTGCCCGGTCAGCACCGCCAGGGCATTGAGATAGGCGTCACGCTCCGCCGCCAGAGGGGCTATCCGGGCGCGCGTGGCATCGAGCTGGCTCTCGGCCTGCGCGACGTCCGCCGCCGTCGCCGTGCCGCGATCAAAGCGCTGGCGGGTGAGCGCCAGCATGTCCGTCTGCATCGCCACCGACTGCTGGCCCAGCGCGATGCGCTGCTGGCGATCGCGCAAGTTCAGGTAGCTCTGCGCGACGTTGGCCGAGATGCTGACCTGCACGTCGGCAAGGCTGGCCTCGGTGCCTTCCATCTGCGCGCGCGCGGCTTCGACGGTGCGGCGCTGGCCGCCGAACAGGTCGATCTCCCAGCTTGCGTCGAAGCCGAGGTTGTAGAGGTTGAGATCGCTGCTGGAACTGCCGCCTTCCTCCCCGCTATCGCTCGATCCGAGGTTCGCGCCGGGAATGTGAGCGTGGGCATAGAGCGCAGAAGCGCTCGCCTTGGGCGCGGTGTTCGCGCGCTGCTCGCCCAGCGCCGCGCGAGCCTGCCGCAGCCGCGCTTCGGCTGCGCGGATGTCGGTGTTCTCAGCAAGAGCACGGACGATCAGCGCATCGAGCTGAGGATCGCCCAGGGTCTTCCACCAGTCGGCGACCGGCGGCGCGCTGGTCGTGCCCGCGTCGGCACGCACGAAGCCTGCCCCTGCATCGGATACCGCCTTGGGCGGCCCGGCATAGTCGGGGCCGACAGTGCAACCGGCCAGCAAGCCGGTCGCGAGGGAAAGCAGCAAAATCTGGGAACGCATGGTCTTCCTCAATGTCCGGACGCCAGCGGCGCGTTCTTGGGCAGCGGCCTCAGGAAAAGTACGAGCGGGATCACGAACACGATGCCCACCGACATGATCCAGAACATGTCGCTGTAGGTCATCGTCAACGCCTGTGTCTGGATCGTCGCCTCGATGGAGCGCAGCGCGCCGCTGCCCTGTCCGGCAACGTAGTCCTGCACGGCGATCGAATTGGCGTTGAGGCTCTCCTCAAGCCTGCGACTGTGCAGCCACAGTCGCTGGTCCTGAATGATGGCGATCCCCGCCAGCGCGAACGAACCGCCAAGGTTGCGGGCCGAATTATAGAGCCCCGAGGCATCGCCCGCCTGCTCGGGCGGCACCGAGCGGATCGCCGCCTGATTCAGGAACATCATGCAGAACACGGTGCCCATCCCGCGCAGCAGCTGGGAGTCGGTGAAGTCCGAGCTGTCCGACGTGGCAGTCAGGCCCGTCTCCAGCCAGGCGCTGAGCGCGAGGATGCACAGCCCGAGACACACGGAAATGCGAATGTCCACGTTGCGCAGCAGCCAGGGCGTGATCGGCATCATCATCATGACCGGAATGCCCGAGAGCATAACCACCTGCCCCGCCTGCAGCGAATTGTATCCGGCGATCGTCGCCAGGAACTGCGGGATCGCGTAGGACGTCCCGTAGATCACCATGCCGACCACGGTGACCATGGCCACCACGCTGCCGAACTGCCGGTTGAGCAGCAGGCTCAGCCGGATGACGGGCTTGCGCGCGATGACCTGCCCCAGCCCCAGCAAGGCGAAGCCGAGCAGCGAGATGAGCGAGAGCGTGATGATCAGCGAGGATTCGAACCATTGTTCCCGCTCGCCCTCTTCCAGCACCACCGTCAGCGCGCCGAGCCCCAGCGCGAGGCCGAGGATGCCCAGCCAGTCCGCCTCGCGGATCAGGTGCAGCTTGGCGGGCTGGTGCGGGATGGCGAGGAGCAGCAGCGTGACCAGCGCGATGCCGACCGGCAGGTTGAGGAAGAAGGCGTAATGCCAGCTCACGTTTTCGGTCAGCCAGCCGCCGAGCACCGGACCGACGACCGGCCCCAGCAGTGCCGTCGCGCCGAACAGGGCATTGCCGACCGGCTGCTGCGCACGCGGCAGCCGCGTCGCCACGATCGTCATCGCCGTGGGAATCAGCGCGCCGCCGGTAAAGCCCTGCCCGACCCGCCCGACGATCATCATCGGCAGCGTCGTCGAAAGACCGCAGGCGATCGAGAACAGCGTGAACAGGGTTGCGGCGACCAGCAGCAGCGTGCGCAGCCCCAGCAGCCGCTCGAGCCAGCCGGAAAGCGGGATGACGATGATCTCCGCCACCAGATAGGCCGTCGCGATCCACGTGCCTTCAGTGCCGCTGGCGCCGATTTCGCCCTGGATCGTCGGCAGCGAGCTGTTGACGATCGACACGTCGAGCGTTGCCATGAGCGCGCCCAGTGTGCCCGCCGCCACGGCGAGCCAGGCCGCCGCATCGGCGCGCTTTTCAGGTTGAAGCGCGGGAACCGCGTCGCTCACCGCTTGGCGTCCCGGCGTGCCTCTTCCTGAGCGGCAATGCCGTGCTGCGCGCCCTTGGCCGAGATGGTATCGACAGTGACGACGACCGAAAGGCCCGGAACGAGAACGCGGCGCGCTTCGGAGCCTGCATCGATGGCGATGCGCACCGGTACGCGCTGGACGATCTTGGTGAAGTTGCCCGTGGCATTCTGCGGCGGCAGCAGCGAGAACTGCGCCCCGGTGCCCGGAGAGATGCTTTCGACGTGCCCGGCGATCTTCGTGCCGTCCAGCGCATCGACCTCGATCGTCGCGGGCTGGCCCGGGCGCATCAGGCCAATCTGCGTTTCCTTGAAGTTGGCCGTGACGTAGAGCTTGGACAGCGGCACGACCGACATCAGCCGCGTGCCCGCCTGCACGAACTGCCCGGCGCGCACCGTGCGGTCGCCGATCCGGCCCGCGACGCTGCTCTTCAACACTGTCGAGCCGACATTGACATGTGCGGCGGCCAGCTGCGCGCGCGCCGCCTCGCCCTGCGCATCGGCCTGACGGACCTGCGCATTGAGCGCCGCGATCCGGCGCTCTGCCGAAAGCAGCGAGGCGCGCTGCGCATCCGCGACGGCGCGGGCCTTCGCCGCCTGATTGCGCAGGCTGGACAGGCGCTCGGCGGTCTCTGCTCCGCTGGCGGCGAGCGGCGCGTAGCGAGCCGCTTCCCCGGCGGCGAAGCGCGCGTCCTGCTCGGCCGAAGCAAGCTGGGCGCGGGCCTGCGCGATAGCCGCTTCCTGCTCACCGATCGTGGCGCGCACATTGTCGGCATTGGCCTTGGCGACATCGATCTGGGCCTGATATTGCTGCGCCTGCGCATCGTAGTCGCGCGGGTCGATGCGGACGAGAGGCTGGCCCGCCTTCACGTCCTGATTGTCACCGACGAGCACCTCCTCGACATAACCGGAAATCTTTGGAGAGATCGTCACCGCATCGGCCTGGATATAGGCGTCGTTGGTGTCCTGCTCGAACTTGCCGTACATCTGGTACTGGAACAGCCAGATGCCGCCTGCGATCACCACCAGAACGCCCGCCGCCAGCAGGCCGCGGCGCACACCCGGCCGCTTGAACGGAGGGACGCGCTCCGGCCCCTGATTCGCGGCAGACTGCCCCTGCGATTCGCTCAAATCCGTAGCCATCAATCGAAATCCATACCGTTATTGCTGCATCGCAGCGGCGATCACGCTCGCACTTGCACCTAAGCGCGATGTATGGCAACACCATTTTATATGGTCCCACACTATTTCCTGTCATGAGCATCGAGCACGAAATCCTCGAAGAGATGCGCGATCTGCACCAGCGGATGCATCGCCTGTTCAACGATCGCGTGCGCGAGCGGGGGACATCGCTCGCGCAGCTCAAGCTGCTGATGTTGCTGGACCGTGCCGGGCCGATCCGATCGACCGACATCGCCGACACCCTCAATCAGGCGCCGCGCACGGTGACGGAGGCCGTGGATGCACTGGAACGCGACGGGCTGGCGATGCGCACGCCCGATCCGACCGATCGCCGCGCAAAGCGCATAAGCCTCACGCCGGCAGGGGAGGCAGTGGTGCAGGAAGTCGCGCCTTACCGGGATGCATTCGCCGAGGAATTCTTTGCATCCCTTCCGACTGAAGACATGCGCGAGTTTCTGCGCATCCTGAAGGCGCTCAACGACCGGACCATCGAAATGGGAGCACCGGTCGGCCTGATCCCGGAAGCGGCTTCAGGTCAGTAAGGCGACCGTCAAAGCGGCGATCGTGCCGGTGCACATCACCGCAACGCACAAGATGCGGAATTCGCAGGCGCAAAATACGGATTCCAGACCGTCCATAGCCTCTCTCCATGTCGCCTCATTCTTGAGTGCGTCATGGATAATACCACGGACGATAATGGCCCGCCAGCGAAGGCTGACGGGCCATTGATGCATCGCGGCAGCGTTGGCCTACGCCTGTGCGGCGCTCTTGCGCGCGAATAGGCCGAAGCCCGCGATAACCGCGTAGCAGACCGCCGGGAGGACCAGCGCCACGCCGAGATTGCCCCCGGCCGCGTCGGCGATCGCGCCGGTCGCCAGCGGCACGATCGCACCGCCGCAGATCGCGACGTTGATGATGCCCGACCCGTCCGCCGCACGCATGCCCAGCTTGTCGCAGGCGAGGCTGAAGATGGTCGGGAACATGATCGAGTTCATCAGCCCCACCGCCAGCAGGGCATAGCCCGAGACATGGCCGCTGGACGTCACCGAAAGCGCGATCAGCGCTATCGCCGCGCAGGCATTGAAAGCCAGCACGATGCCGGGGTTCAGCACGCGCAGCACCGCCGAACCGATGAAGCGGCCGACCATCGCTCCGCCCCAGTAGAGGCCGATCAACTTGCCCGCCGACTGCTCGGGCAGCGCCATGACGTGATCCTGCATCAGGTAGCTGACGATGAGCGATCCGATCGACACTTCCGCCCCGACATACAGGAAGATGCATAGCGCGCCGTAGCCGAAGCGCGGACGCTTCAGCAGGTCGAAGCCCGCAAAACCGCCGGCGTCCCCGTGCTTCTCGACCGGGAGACGATTGCGGAACATCCACACGGCTCCCGCGACGATCGCCAGCGCGACCGCGATGCCGAGATAACCGTGCACGATCGCGGCGCTTTCCGCGCGGCGATAGGCGTCGAGCGCCTCTCCGGTCAGGTCATGGGCCGAGACCTTGGCCAGACTGCCGAGGATCAGCACCGACCCCGCGATCGGGAAGATCGTGGTGCCCAGCGAGTTGAAAGCCTGCGCGAACGTCAGGCGCGAACTGGTGGTTTCCGGCTTGCCCAGCAGGCTGATCAGCGGGTTCGCCACCACCTGCACGATCACCACGCCCGCCGCCAGCACGAAGTATGCGGCCAGGAACAGCCAGTAGCTCGCCGTCTGCGAGGCCGGAATGAAGGCCAGGCACCCCGCGATCATGATCACCAGCCCTGCCGCCGCGCCGCGCATGTACCCGACCTTGCGCACCAGCATCGCGCCCGGAATGCCGATCACCGCATAGGCCGTGAAGAAGCAGAACTGCACCAGCATCGCCTGCGTGTAGCTGAGGGTGAACAGTTCCTTGAGCTTGGGAATGATCACGTCGTTCAGGCTGGTGATGCCGCCGAAGATGAAGAACAGCGCCATCACGAAATAGCGCAGTTCGGCCGCATCGACGTGGCCTCCGGGCACTTCCTCGGCGAATTGCGGATCACTGCGGGTGGACGGCGCCATCGCCATGAATGGGGATTCCTTGTGCTGCGTATGGGGTGCTGCGTGTCGGGAGCGGTCGTAGATCAAGCGGAGGTTTCTGCAAGGCCGGTCGCGGAGGAGGGTGCGACCGGCCTTGCTGGGAGGATCAACCCTCCCAAAGTTCTCCGCCCGGCCGCGCCGCCACGGGTTCGCCCGGCACTTGCGCCGAAGCGACTGCAAGGAATTCTCTCACTGTCCCCTCCCGCTCTGCCAGCGCGCTTTGAAGATTGCAGCCTGACGTTTGATCGGCTGCACATGTATTTCCAAAAAACAGCGCTGTCATCAAAAAAGATACTCGCAATTATGGGCAAAACGTGACCGCTAACAGGGTTTCCTGATACAACGCTGTCTTCACGACCGGCCCGTCTCCCGCATGATGGCGATTGCCTTGCATTCGGGCGGGCTTGGTGGAACAGAGACGTTGCACAAGGCCAATCTGAGGACACACCGGGGGAAATGAAAAAAGTCACCATCATGGACGTCGCCCGCCAGGCGGGCGTCTCGATGAAAAGCGTCTCCCGGGTCATCAACAACGAAGCGAGCGTCCGCCCCGACCTAAAGGCCAAGGTCGACAAGGCCGTCGCCGAACTGGGTTACCGCCCCAACTTCGCCGCGCGTGCGCTGGCGGCCGGGCGCTCGTTCTTCCTCGGCATCCTGTTCGACAACCCGAGCCCGGGCTACACGCTGCAGATCCTCAACGGCGCCTACGCGGCCTGCCGCGCCGCCGGCTTCCAGCTCGTCATCGAAAGCGTCGATACCTCCGCTGGCGACATCCGCGAGGTCATGGACGACCTGCTGCGCAGCGCCCGCCTCGACGGCATGGTCGTCACTCCGCCCGCCTGCGACAACGAGGCCGTTATCGCTGCCCTCGACGCGCGCAAGCTGCCTTACGTCCTGCTCGCCCCGATCCGCGACAATCCCGAAATCGCCAGCGTCCGCTCGAACGACGCGGCGGCAGTGCATGACCTCGTCCGCCACCTCTGGGGCCTCGGCCACCGCAGGTTCGGCCTCATCGACGGACCCGCGACGCATGGCGCGAGCCACTGGCGGCGCGAAGCTTTCGTCGCCGCGCTGGAGGAACGTGGCCACGCCCCGTCCGACATCGTCACCGCCACCGGAGAGTTCACGTTCTCCTCCGGGATCGGGGCCGGGCTGCAGATCATGCGCGCGCCCGAGCCGCCGACCGCGATCTTCGCGGAGAACGACGACATGGCCGCCGGTGTCTTCGCCGCCGCCGCCCAGCTGGGCGTCAAGATTCCCGACGACCTTTCGGTCGTCGGCTTCGACGACAGCTGGATCGCCCGCAGCGTCTGGCCGGAACTGACGACGATGCGCCAGCCGATCTTCGAAATGGCCGAGGAAGCCGTGCGGCTGCTCCTCGACTTTCGCAAGACCAGCGAAGTCGGCAAGAAGACCTTCGACTGCACCCTCGTGACGAGGGGATCGACCGCGCCTCCTCGCCGCTAGAGCCTGGGAATCTCACATCGGATCGTCATTGCGAGCGAAGCGAAGGAATCCAGGGCGGCGTAGAGATCCCTGGATTGCTTCGCTTCGCTCGCAATGACGGCAGAGTGGGTCGATCTCGCGCCGAAAGCGCTCAATCCTCCAGGAAAAGTTCGGCGGCGGCGTCGATGATGGCATCGGCGTCGAGACGATAAGTCCGGTAGAGATCGTAGAGGTCCCCCGTCTGCCCGAAGCGGTCGGTGCCGAGCGGGCTGACGCGCATGCCCTTGACCCCGCCCAGCCACGACAGCGCCCCCGGCGAGCCGTCGAGCACCGTCACCAGCCCCGCCCCCGGCGCCAGCGCGCCCAGCAAGGTTTCGGCATGGCTCGGCACCTGCTTCTGCCCGTTCCAGCGCGCCGCCCGCCGCGCCGACCAGCCGCGATGGAGCAGGTCCGGCGAAGTCACGTTGAGCAGGCCGATACCCGGCAGATCCTCCGCCAGTTGCTCCCACGCCGCCAGCGCCTCGGGCGCCACGACGCCGGAGAAGGCGATCGCCGCCTGCGCGCTCGGCCCCGGCTTCTTCAGCCAGTATCCGCCCTTCAGCGCATCGGCCTGCCAGTCGTCATCCTCACGCTCCACCTGCGGGATCGCGCGGGTCGAGAGGCGCAAGTAGACCGAGCCGCCGTCCTCGCGCTGCATGTGGTCGAACGACCAGCCCATGATGAGCGCCAGTTCGTCGGCGAAGGCCGGGTCGAAGGCGGTGAGGCCGGGCTGGCCCATGCCGATCAGCGGGGTGTTGATCGACTGGTGCGCGCCGCCCTCCGCCGCCAGCGTCAGGCCCGAGGGCGTGCCCACCAGCAGGAACCGCGAGTCCTGATAGCAGCCATAGTTCAGCGCATCGAGCCCGCGCGAGATGAACGGATCGTAGACCGTCCCCACCGGCAGCAGCCGCGTGCCGAAGTGCGGACCCGCCAGCCCCAGCGAGGCGAGCATGATGAAGAAGTTGTTCTCGGCGATGCCCAGTTCGATGTGCTGGCCCGCCCCGTGCGCCGACCACTTCTGCGCCGATGGAATCTTCGCCTTCTGGAACACGTCGGCCAGTTCCTGCCGCCGGAACAGTCCGCGCTGGTTGACGAAGCCGCCGAGGTTGGTGGTCTGCGTGACGTCGGGCGCGGTGGTGACGATGCGGTCGGCCAGTTCCTCGCCCGACTTGGCGATGTCGAGGAGGATGCGGCCGAAGGCGGCCTGCGTCGATTGCTCCGCGCCTTCGGGCGCCGGCAGCACCGGCACGGCGACGGCAGGCGCCAGCGGCTCGGCGGGCTTGCGGGCGATCGGGCTGGCCTTGACGAAGGCGTCGAGTGCGGCGGCGGCATTGTCGCCAAGGCCGCCCCAGGGTTCCCACTCCTGCCCTTCCGGCACGCCCATCAGGGTGCGGAACTGCTCCATCTGGGGCGGGTTCATCATGCCCGAATGGTTGTCCTTGTGCCCCGCCAGCGGCAGGCCATGGCCCTTGACGGTATAGGCGATGAACAGCGTCGGCCGGTCATCGTCGCAGGCATCGAAGGCATCGATCAGGCTTTCGATGCAGTGGCCGCCGAGGTTGGTCATCAGCGCCGCCAGCGCATCGTCGTCGTAGCTGTCCAGCAGCTTGCGTACTTGCGCCTTGCCGCCGATGTCGGCCATCAGCCGCGCCCGCCAGGCCGCGCCGCCCTGATAGGTCAGCACCGCGAAGTCGGCATTGGGGCACTGGTCGATCCATTCCTCGATCGCCTTGCCGCCGGGCCGCTGGAACGCCTCGCGCTGCAGCTTGCCGTACTTGAGCGTGACGACGCGCCAGCCGCAGGTTTCGAAGATGTCGTCGAAGCGGCGGAACATACGATCCGCCGTCGTGCTGTCGAGCGACTGGCGGTTGTAATCCACCACCCACCAGCAGTTGCGCAGGTCGTGCTTGTAGCCTTCGATGAGGCATTCGTAGATGTTGCCCTCGTCGAGTTCGGCATCGCCCATCAGCGCGATCATGCGCCCTGCGTCTTCCTCGCGGACCTGCCCATGCGCGACGAGATAGTCCTGCACCAGACTGGAGAACGCCGTCACCGCGACGCCGAGGCCGACAGAGCCGGTCGAGAAGTCGACTGGGATCGTGTCCTTGGTGCGCGAGGGATAGCTCTGCACGCCGCCGAGGCCGCGAAAGCGCTCCAGCTTCTCGCGCGTCTGCTCGCCCAGCAGGTAGTGGATCGCGTGGAGCACCGGCCCCGCGTGCGGCTTCACCGCCACCTTGTCCTGCGGGCGCAGCGCATGGAAGTAGAGCGCGGACATGATCGCCGTCATCGAGGCGCAGCTGGCCTGATGCCCGCCGACCTTCAGGCCATCGCGCTTGGGCCGCAGGTGGTTGGCGTTGTGGATCGTCCATGCCGAGAGCCATAGCAGCCGCTTTTCCAGCGCCTCCAGCGTCGCGACAAGGTCGGCGCGGGTCTGGGTGATCGTGTCGGCCATCTGCTCATGCTCCCTGAATGGCGCTCGAGCGCCATCGCGGCAGGATACGCTCGGCGGGCTGCGCATGTCCTTGCGTGTTCGGCCTCTCAGCGCATATCCATTGGCAGAACCTGCCGACAATTCCACAATGGACGCCATAATCATGCCATCACCGCTGGACTCGATCGACCGCCGGATTCTCGTCGAACTGCAGTCCGACGGACGCATCACCAATCAGGAATTGTCGGAGCGGGTCGGCCTGTCCCCCTCCCCCTGCCTGCGCCGCCTCAAACAGCTGGAAGGCGAAGGCGTGATCACCCGCTACGTCGCGCTGGTCGATCCCGAGACGGTAGGTCTTGGCGTCACCGCCTTCGTCCGCGTGCGGCTCGATCAGCAGGATGACCGCCACCTGGAAGCCTTCGAAACCGCGATCATGCAGTTTCCCGAGGTCATGGAATGCTACCTGATGACCGGGGAGGCGGACTATCAGTTGCGGCTGCTGGTGCCTTCGCTGGGCACTTTCGAGGATTTCCTGCGCAACAGGCTGACGCGGATCGAGGGCGTCTCGCAAGTCACCACCAGCTTTGCACTAAGGCCGGTGGTGTACCGGACTAAAATCCCGGTGTGATGACGGCAGGGACGTCGTCCCGGACTTGATCCGGGACCGCTGGCCGTGACCAGCCCACTTACGGGAGCAGCACCTTGCCGACAGAACTCGCCTAAAGACAGCCACCGGTCCCGGATCAAGTCCGGGACGACGAACTGTCACGGCGCGCCCGAAGGACTCGGCGCGACCGATGATCTCGGTGCGGGTGAGGCGCTGCCGCTCGGCTCGATGCGCAGGCCCTGCCCGTCCAGCGTCACGTCGAGCGGCACCCCTTCGACCTTGGTGCTCAACACCGCCTGTCCGTTCTCGATGCGGATGTGGTTGTCGTCGCCTACCGGAATGTCGCCGAGGTCCGGCACGTCGAGCGGCTGGACCGGGCCGTCCGGATCGGCAGCCTTGCGCGGCGGCGGCGTGGCCTTCTCGCCCAATGCCTCGCGCATGAAGTCGCGCCAGATGCGCGCTGGGACGGTGCCGCCGGAGACCCCGTTCAGCGGCGAATTATCATCCTTGCCGACCCAGACGCCGACGACGAGATCGCCCGAATAGCCCACGAAGAGCGCATCGCGGTTCTCCTGACTGGTGCCGGTCTTGCCGAAGTTCGGCGCCTGCAGCATCGCCGCGCGGCCGGTGCCGCGATTGACGGTGGCGCGCAGCATGCCCTCGATCGCCTCGTGATCATGCTTCGACAGCGAGCGCTTGCCGTCGAGCAACCAGTCGAACAAGCCCGCTTCCGGCACCGGGAAGGCGCGCGGCTCGACCGGGAAACTGTTGGCGGCGACACCCGCATAGGCGGACGTGAGTTCCAGCAGCGTCATCGTCGCGGTGCCGAGCGCCAGGCTGGGATCGCCCATCGGCAGCGGCGAAGACACGCCGAGCCGCCGCGCCATGTCGATCACCGACTCGTCACCGACCTTGTTGAACAGCCGCACCGCCGCGACGTTGCTGGAGCGCGCGAAGGCGTCCTCCAGCGTGATCGTCGGCGAATAGGCCCCGCCGGCGTTCTGCGGGCGATAGGAGCCGGTCTCGATCGGGGTATTGGGGATCGTGTCCTCGGGGCTCATGCCGGATTTGATCGCGGCGAGATAGACGAACAGCTTGAACGTCGAGCCCGGCTGGCGGCGCGCCTGCGTGACGCGGTTGAACGGGCTTTGCGAATAGTCCCGCCCGCCGACCATGGCGACGACCTCTCCGTTGCGCCGCATGGCCACGAGCGCGACCTGCGTGCCTGCGGGGACTTGCCGGGTGGCGCGGTGCGCGGCGGCTTGCAGGCGCGAATCCAGCGTCGTGCGATAGGACTCGGCGTGGCCCGCCGCTTCGAGCTGGCGCGCCTGCGGCAGCGCCCAGTCGGCGAAGTAAGTGCCGGTCGGAAGCTCGGCCCGGTTACGCACGTCGAGACGGGGCGTGGAAACCGCCTTCGCGTGCTGCGGCGTCATGTATCCGGCATCGGCCATGGCCTGCAGCACCACTCGCATGCGCTTTTCGGACGCGGCGAAGTTGTTGGTCGGCGCCAGGCGCGAGGGAGCCTTCATCAGCCCCGCCAGCAGCGCCGCCTGCCCCTCGGTCAGCTTCTCGGGCTGGCGATGGAAGTAGTGCAGCGAGGCCGCGCGGATGCCGTAGGTGTTGTCCCCGAAGTAGGCGTTCGAAAGGTAGCGTTCGAGAATTTCATCCTTGGTCAGCCAGGCTTCCAGCCAGAACGCGATCAGCATCTCGCGCGCCTTGCGCGTCAGGCTGCGCTCCGAACTCAGGAACGTGAACTTGGCCAGCTGCTGCGTGATCGTGGAGCCGCCCTGCGTATTCCCGCCGGTCACGTTGCTGAGCGCGGCGCGGGCAATGCCGCGCGGGTCGATGCCCCAGTGCGAGTAGAAGCGCCGGTCCTCGATCGCCAGGAACGCCTGCACGACGTGCGGCGGCAGGTCCTTCACCTTGACCGGATCGTCGGTAACCGCGCCGTTGCGGGCGATCGGCGTACCGTCGGCGGCGAGCAGCGTGATTTCCGGCGGCGCGATCGGCTGCAATGACTTGGACAGCGGCGCGGTGACCGCGAGATAGCCGACGGTCAGCACGAACAGCGCCAGAATCCCCGCGAACGTGCGGACCACGCGCTGCTTCCACGTCCAGCGGTGCCAGGGCAGAAGCCGCCACAGCCACGCCAAAACTCGACGCGGCCAGCTGCGCCACCCCCTGCCTTCGGGCAAGGGGGTCTCGACGAGCACGTTGTCCAGTTCGGGCTCGCGGGGGTCGGCGGCTATATGGCGGGAAAGCTCCATTGCCGCCTGCGTTTAGCCGATTCTCCCGGCAAACGCATCCGGGGTTTCGACGAAAGGCGTACAGCGCCCTGCCATCGTCGTCAGATCGCCTTTTCGGGATAGGGCATGATGATCGTGCCGTCGGGCGCGGCGGTGAAGGTCGTCTGCGTGGGATAGGGGATCGAAATTCCCTCCTGCGCGAACCGCTTGACGATCGCCACCATCAACCGGTCGCGCAAGGGATGGGCGATGCCCCAGTCCTTGCCGGGCACGTCCACCAGCAGGCTGAAATCGAGCGAACTGGCGCCGAAGCTCTCGAAACCGGCGCGCGATGCCTTGCCGCCTTCCGCCTCGACAAGTTCGGTCAGGATGCCCGGAATGCGCGCCAGCGTCTCCGGCGGGGTCTCGTAGGCGACGCCGATGGTGAACGGCAGGCGGATGTGGTCGCGCCCGCTGACGTTCAGGATCTCCTTGTCGAGCAGGTTCTTGTTGGCGATGATCCGCAGTTCGCCGGTATAGGCGCGGATGCGCGTGGATTTGAGGCCTATCGCCTCGATCACGCCCGAACTGGTGCCGAAGCTGATCTGGTCGCCCTTGCTGAAGGGGCGGTCGAAGATGATCGCCAGCGCTGCGAAGAGGTCGGCGAAGATGCCTTGCGCGGCCAGACCGATAGCGATGCCGCCGACGCCCAGGCCCGCGACGAGGCCGGTGACGTTGACGCCGATGTTGTCGAGCAACACCACGGCGGCCACCGCGAAGACCACCACGCTCACCAGCAGGCGGATGAGGCCCATGGCGTTGATGATCGCCTCGCCCTTGAAGTGCTCGGCCGAAGTCTTGTGCTCGATCGCGCCGAGGATGAACTCGCGCGCCCAGATCGCGCCTTGCAGGACGGCGGCGAGGGTGAAGAAGAAGGTCACCAGATTATCGAGCATCGGCGGCGTCTGCGCGTAGCCGTCGACCGCGCGGATCGCGACCATGATGATGAAATAGTTGGTCGTCTTGGTGATCACCCGGCCGACTATGGTGAGCCAGTCGCCGCGCCCGCGCTCTTCCCGGCACAGCCGCGCGCCGAGCCGCCGCAGCGCGTAGAGCGCCGAGACGATGGCGACGGCGATGGCCACCGCGATGATGATCTGCAGCCAGTAGGTCTGGAACCACGCGAAGGTCGAATTCGACAAGTCGCGGACCTGCACGGACACGTCGGGAATGGGGGACTTTGCGGGAGCCGGAGTGGCGGCGGGGGCAGCTGCCGCTGCGGCGATAGTGGTGATTACGCTCATCGCGTGCTCGTGATCCTGCGTCTGTGGCGCCGGCTGCGGATGGCGACCCGAACCGGCGGATGGGCGACGCTCCCGAAGCGAAACGGAGCGTCGGCGCGGGCTTTTGAAATGAACGGCCCTCGACTTTGTTCCCGTATCGGGACCGCCCGGGCGGGTCAAACCTTGCGGCTTCGCCGCTTATACCCTAAGGGGGTATAGGTATGGCACATCTCGGCAAGGACAATCAGGCGCTCATCATGCGGATACGTCGCATGGTCGGGCAGTTGCAGGCGGTCGAGCGTTCGCTCGTCGAGGGGGAGGACTGCGCGAAAGTGCTGTTGCAGAGCGCGGCGGTGCGCGGCGCGGTCAACGGTTTCATCGACGAACTGATCGAGGACCACCTGCGCACCCACGTCTCCGCGCCCGACCTCTCCGATGCCGAGCGCGAGGACGGCGTACAGGCCGTGATCGCCGCCATCCGCCGTTACGCGAAGTAGAAAGACCGCATTTCCCATGGCTTCCCTGCCTCACCCATCCGTTCACGATCACGATTTCCTCGGCGCCTCGCACGACGCCAACGCCCGCCGCACGCAGTGGGTCGTCGTGCTCACCGCCGTCATGATGGTGGGCGAGATCGTCGCCGGATATGCCACGGGATCGATGGCCCTGCTCGCCGACGGGTTCCACATGGCGACCCATGCCGGAGCGCTCGGCGTCGCCGCGCTGGCCTATCGCTATGCCCGCAGGCACCGCCGAAATCCGGCCTTCAGCTTCGGGACGGGCAAGGTCGGTGACCTCGCGGGCTTCGCCTCGGCGCTGGTGCTGGCGCTGTTCGCGGTGGGGATCGGGGTGGAATCGGTGGAGCGCCTGCTCAACCCCGGCCCGGTGGCGTTCGGGGACGCCACCATCGTCGCGGTGATCGGCCTGATCGTGAACATCGTCAGCGCCCTGCTGCTGTCGGGCGATCATCACCACCATGGGCATGGACACCACCATGACCACGGTCATGATCACAAGCATCATCACGGGCACGCGCACAACGACAACAACCTGCGCTCGGCCTACCTGCACGTGCTGGCCGATGCGCTCACCTCGGTCATGGCGATCGTCGCGTTGCTGGCCGGGCGCTATCTGGGCTGGACCTTCCTCGACCCTCTGATGGGCGTGGTCGGCGCGGTCGTCATTGCGCGCTGGTCATGGTCGCTGATGAAGGACACCGCCGCGATCCTGCTCGACCGCACCGACGACCACGTCGCGGAGGAAGTGCGCGAAGCCATCGAAGGCCCCGGCGACGCGCGCATCACCGACCTCCACGTCTGGCGCATCGGCCCGGATGCCCATGCCGCGATCATCTCGGCCAGTTCGGCACGCGACCATGGCGAACTGCGCCGCCGCCTCGCGCCGGTGCATGAACTGCGCCACGTCTCGATCGAGCGGCATTGAGGGCATGCGTCGCCCCGGCGCAGGCCGGGGCCGGCGGCCGTCTTTAGGCGGGGGCTTCGACAAGCTCAGCCTGAGCGGAATTTGAAGACCTGCTCTCAACACCGCTCAGGCTGAGCTTGTCGAAGCCCCCGCGATTCAAACTTGCTCCAACGTCAGGCCGCGAACCAGGCCGTATCCTCACCGGTTGTCGTCGAGTAACGCTCCAGCTGGCTGTCGAGGCCCGAGAACTCCCAGGTCAGGCGCAGGAACACCGCATCCTCGCCGTGCACCCACAGCCGCGCCGGCGGCCAGTGCGGCTGCCAGCGCAGTTCGTAGACGTCGGCCGTGAACGTGCCCGCCGGGACGTTCAGTTCTTCCTTGCCGAAATAGGTAACGCCGATCGTGATCGGCAGCGCGACGAGCGAGCTTTCGCCGTTGATGTCGTAGGAACAGGTGACGCTCGGGATCATCCGCTCTGCCCCCGGCTCGTCGGTCCCGCGCGCAAGCGCGATGGCGCCGTCGCCCACGAGCGGATGCAGGCCGAGGTAATCGACCCGTCCGGGCAAGGTCTGGCTGGTGCGCCCGAGGTTCGCCGTCAACGACTCGCAATGCGTGGTGTCGGGCGTGAAGTAATACCAGGAACTACCGGTCAGCTTGCCGTGCTGGACGACGCGCACCTGACCCTCGACCGGGCGCAGATCGGCATCGAGGCTCCACGAGGCGTCGCGGGTCAGGGCGCCGTCGCCCATCTCGCAATAGGCGCGGACCGTGCGGCCATCGGCGCGCACGTCGATGCCGAAGTCCTCGATCCCCTGCGGGCCGTCTGCGTGATGATAGACGATGCGGCCCGCATGACGGCGAAGATAAGTCACTGCACTTTCCATCACAGGGCCACGGTCACGGCCTTGGTCTCCAGATAGAGGTCCAGCCCCTCGCGCCCGAATTCACGCCCCCAGCCCGACTGCTTGAAGCCCCCGAACGGGATGTTGGCGCCGACCGCGCCGTGGGTGTTGACCGACACATGGCCCGACCGCACCCGCGCCGCCATCTTGTGCGCGGTGGACAAGTCCTGCGTCCAGACGCTGCCAGACAGGCCAAAGTCGCTGTCGTTCGCCATCGCAGCGATGGCGTCGAGATCGTCGCCCTCGAAGCGCTGGACGGCCATGACCGGGCCGAAGATCTCCTCGCGCACCACGCGCATGTCGGGGGTGGTGTCGGCGACGATGGTGGGCTCGACGAAATGGCCCGGGCCTTCAGGGGCCTTGCCCCCCGCGACGACACGCGCGGGGCCTTCCCTGGCCTCTTCCACGTAGCTCATGACGCGGGCCTTCTGCTTGGCCGAGATCAGCGGGCCGATCATCGTGTCCGCATGCAGGCCGTGACCGATCTTCATCGACCCGGCGAACGCAGCCATGCCTTCGAGCAGTTCGTCATAGATGTCGGCATGGACGAAGATGCGCGTGCCCGCCATGCAGTTCTGGCCCTGCAGGAAGAACGTCGCCATCGAGACGCCGGGCACGGCCTTGGCCATGTCCGCATCCGGGAAGACGATTACCGGCGACTTGCCGCCCAGTTCGAGGCTGACCTTCTTGAGATCGTCGGCGCATTCGCGCACGATCAGCTTGCCCACTTCGGTCGATCCGGTGAACGCGATCTTGGACACCAGCGGATGCTTGACCAGCGCCGCGCCCGCCGTCGCGCCATCGCCGTTGACGATGTTGACGACGCCTTCGGGGAAGCCCGCTTCCATGATCAGCCGACCGAGCACGACGGCGCTGAGCGGCGTCTCCTCGGCAGGCTTGAGGACCACGGTGCACCCCGCCGCCAGCGCCGGGGCCAGCTTGAGGCACGCCATCGAGAGCGGCACGTTCCACGGCACGATCTGGCCGACGACGCCGACCGGCTCGCGCAGGGTGTAGGTCAGCGCCTCTCCCGCCGCGAGGACATGCGCGGGCGGGGTCGTGGTGGTGCCCTCGATCCGCTCGGCCCAGCCGGCGTAGTAGTGGAACAGCTCGGCATTGTTGCGTGCGGTCAGGCCGGCGAGCCACATCGGCATGCCGTTGTCGATGACCTCGAGTTCGGCCAGCACTTGCGTGTTGGCCTCGAACAGGTCGGCGAGCTTGCGCAGCAGCCTTGCGCGCTCGAAGTGCGAAAGCTTCGCCCACGGGCCGCCGAATGCCTTGTGCGCCGCGCGGACCGCAAGGTCCACATCCACCGCATCGCCAAGCGCGAAGCCCGCAAGCGCGGCGCCGGTCGCGGGGTCATGCGTGACACCCGACGCACCGCTGGCGGACGATACGAACTTGCCGTCGATCAGCAGCGGGAAGTCGCCCCGCAGGGCGTCCCAGGTGCCGGGCGCAAGTTCGACGGGGAAATCGGCTGCAGTCAGCGTCATCTTATACCTCTACCTTGCCGGCGTCGTAGGCGAACAGGCCCAGCGTTTCCTCGTTGCGGACTTCCTTCTTGCCGAAGTTGTCCGCGTCCTTGCTCTGCAGGCGTTCGGCGTTGGCGTTCGATTCCGCCTGAATGAACGTTGCATGCTCGATCCGCGCGCGCTCATAGCGCTCGATCGCTTCGGCCACCGTGGCGCTCGCCTCCATCGCGCGCGACAGGACCACCGCATCCTCGATGGCACAGGACGCGCCCTGCCCCAGGAACGGCGTCATCGCATGCGCCGCATCACCAAGCAGGGTGATGCAGCCGCCCTGGTTCCAGGTCGACAGCGCCGATCGGGCATTGATCGCCCACTTGAACAGGCGGTCCTCCTCCAGATGCGCGATCATGTACTGGATCGGCTCGCACCAGCCCGCGAAGACCTGCTGCAGTTCGGCACGTTTTGCGGGGATCGTCCAGCCGTCGTCGGTCCAGCCTTCCTCGCGCGCGAAGAAGACGAGGTTGAGCTGCGTGCCACCGCGCAGCGGATACCACACCGCCATGCGCTCCGGCCCGATGAAGTTGCCGGGGTTCTCTGCCAGCTCGCGCAGCTGCTCGTCCACGGGTACCACGCCGCGCCATGCGACGTGGCCGGTGAAGTGAGCGGAAATCGGATCGAAGATCTTGCGCACTACCGACTTGAGACCGTCAGCACCGACGAGCAGGTCGCCGTGATGTTCGGTGCCGTCTGCGAGCTTGAGCGACGCCTGTGTGCCGTTGTGTGCCGCTTGCGTCACCCTTGCGGAGAGGTGCAGCTTGCCGCCCAGCTCCCGCGCCGTCTCGACGAGAAGCGCGTGCAAGTCGGCGCGGTGCATGTAGAGATACGGCACGCCGTACTTCTCGCGCATCTGGTTGCCGCGCTCCAGGGTCTTGAGAACGCGGCCATCTTCCCAGTGCCGCACGACCTGCCGGACCGGCTCGCTGCCCGCAGCCTCGATTTTCGGCCCGAGTCCGAGGTACTGCAGCCCCGCCATCGCGTTGGGAGCGAGCGTGACGCCCGCCCCCACTTCCCCAAAGCTGTGCGCGCCTTCGAAGACCTCGACCTCGAACCCCTTGCGCAGGAGCCCGATGGCCGCCGTCAGCCCGCCGATGCCGCCGCCGGCGACGAGAACCCGAGCCTTGTCCATCAGCCGAGTTGGCCAGGAATATGGCTTTCGTGGTTCTGGAGATACCACTCGGCGATTTCCTCGCGCGTGGCCCACCAGACGCCGTCGAGCGACTTGGCGTGCTCGATGAACTCACGCACCGCGCGGACGCGGTGGGCGCGGCCGGCGACGTGCGGGTGCAGGCCGATGTTCATGATGCGGCCGCTCTTCGCGCCTTCGGCATAGAGCACGTCAAGTTCCTCGATCAGCGCATCGCGGAACTGGTCGGTGGTGAAGTTCTTGCGGGTGATGAAGGTGAAGTCGTTGATCTCGTTGGAATACGGGACCGAGACAATCGGGCCGTTCGGCGTGCGCAGCAGGTACGGCTGGTCGTCGTTCATGATGTCGCAGTAGAAGGTGCAGCCCTCCCCTGCGAGGATGTCCGCCGTCTGCATCGTGCCGCGCAGCGAGGACGAGAGCCAGCCCTTCGACTTGCGGCCGGTGTACTTCTCGAACTGTTCGAGCGAGCGCATGATGATGTCGCGCTCCTTCTCCGGCTCGTGCGCGAACGTGGTGAGCAGTTCGCCCTGCTCCCAGTTGTGGGTGAGCAGTTCCCAGCCGCGCTCCAGCACCGCATCGGTCATCGCCTTGCGACGCTCGAAGGTGACGGCGTTGGTGGTGCAGCTGGCCTTGACGCCCAGTTCGTCGAACAGGTCGAACAGGCGCCAGATGCCCACGCGCTGGCCATATTCGCGCCAGGTGTAGTTCGGGAAGTCCGGCGTGTTGCCGGGCAGGATGTCCGGCAGGATCGCCGGGCCGCCCGCGTAGTAGGGCTTGTCGGTATCCTTGGTGAGATCCCAGGTTTCGAGATTGAAGGTGATCAGCAGCGCGACGCGCTTGCCGTCCGGCCACTGGAGCGGCTGGCGCTGCGGCATCGGGACGTAATCGTATTCCATTGTGAACTCCGTATTCTAATCTCTCGACCCTGAGGTCAGCTTAGAGCGCCGATGCCGTATCGCCAGTGCCTGATTTGCAAGTGGCGGATCAGAAATCCGCAAGCAGGCGGCCGAAGCCTTCCTTCTGGTCGGTGAAGCCCATCGTGCGCAGGGCGTGCCAGTACGTCGCGGTGTTGATCGCGATCACCGGCTTCTCCAGCCAGAACTCGGCCATTGCGGCGACTTCGGCGAAGGCGAGGTTGGTGCCTGCCTGGATCACCGCGTCGACGCCTTCGCTCACCTTGATCGCGGTGCGCTTGAGGGTCTGCTTGCTCTCGTGCGCGATCAGCATCGGCGACTGGCACTTGAGACCCTCGATATGGACGACCTCGTAACCCTGATCCTCGAAGAACTTCTTCACGTTGGCGTCGCCCACCGGGGCATAGGGGGTGAGGATGCCGATCTTGCGGATCTTCTTGCCGTCGGCCTCTTCATAGGCCTTGATCGCGGCGTCCACGGCGGTGGAGCCCATGATCACCGGCACGCCGCCGGTCCGCTCCAGCATGCGCTGGTGCAGGCGCTCGGCGCCCTCGGCACCGTCCCAGAAGGTCTCGGCCGACATGCCCATGATGACACAGCCCGGATCCATCGACATCGACACGTCGACCGCATCGAAAGTGGCGCTGCGGATGTTCTCCAGCATCTCCACGAAAGTCGCGTCGTCCACCACCTTGGTGTCGGGAATCGAAATGCGCGAGAAGTGGTTGGTCACGCCGCGCGGGCGCATGTCCGCGTACTCGGGCTCGACGCTGGTGTTGGTCGAGGGGGCGACCACCGCGAACTTCATGCGGTAACCGAGAGAATCCGTCATTTTCTATATCCCACGCAGCTGGAGAGCGGGCTCTCCGAAAGAGTTGCAGACGGGCCGGCAGAACCCTGGCCGGAAGATCGTGTCGCCCTTGCGGATCGGGGGCTGCTGATGCCCTCGTTCAACCCCGTTCATCGCGCCGCGAGCCGACCTTCCGCAAGGCATGACCCGTCCCGTTGTCCACCTGACGACCATTGGCGGCCACGCGCTCGCGGCGGCGCGGCAGGACGGGAACTATCGGGGCGAACCAGCAAAGGCAGACCGATGACCGAGCATCCCTCCTCCGCCCTCGTGCGTGCGACGATCTTCGTGCGCGATCTCGACAAGGCGACGCAGTTCTACCGCGCCATCGGCCTCACCGAGACCTACTTCGAGGGCAAGCTGAGCCATCCTTCGGCGACCGAGATCCTGGGCTTCGACGATCCGCGTCCGTTCGAGATCCGCATCATCAAGCGCCCCGGCCCCAACTACGGCATGGTCGGCCTGTTCAAGCTGGCGGATGGCACCACGGACGAAGTCATCCCCCCCGCCACCGGCCCGGCGCGCATCGGCGAGGTGGCGCTGGTATTCTACGTCACCGACATGGCCGGAACGATGGAGAAACTGCGCGCCCTCGGCGCGACCTGGGCACCGGAGCCGCAGGTCTTCGCGATGGAGCACCGCGCGCAGCTGGAAGTGTGCATCCGCGACTGCGACGGGGTGTTCATCAACCTGGTGGAGACCGATCCAGCCCAGCAAGAGCGCACGCGGCCGGAACTGGACTATTCTTGATCCACGTCGTCCCGGACTTGATCCGGGACCGCTGGCCGTGACCAGCCCACCTCTCGACGGGATGGTCCTGATAGCGCGCGCCTAAAGACTGCCAGCGGTCCCGGATCAAGTCCGGGACGACGACAGGAACTCTTCTACCGCACGCGCCACGCCTTGCGGGTCGGCGGTGGCCTGGAAGTTCGCCCCGCCGGTAACGGCAAGGCTCGCGCCGGGGAAAGCGGCCTTCGCGCGGTCCAGCTCGGCGTGGAAATAGTCGTCGGGTGAAGTCAGCAGCAGGACCGGCGCCTTGACGCGCGCAGCCAGCGCGGGGGTGTCGGACTTTGCCACCGCCATGTAGGCCTGCGGCCGGGCTTTCCATGCGCGCAGCATGGCGACGACTTCGTCATGGATGATCTCCACGTCGATGCCCTCGTTGTAGCCGGCCGCGTAGTCCCAGTTGGTCTGTAGGTGCGATCCGTCGCGCCTCAGCGCTATAGGCTCACCGTGCGTCTGCTCGAAGTGTGCGCGCTCTTCGGGCGTCATCAGTTCGGCGCCCGCCAGCATGATTGACGCCACCCGCTCGGGATGGATCGCGGCGAAGTACACCGCAAGGCTGGAGCCGGTGTGATGCCCGAAGACATGGAAACGCCCGATCCCGAGTGCATCGATCCCTTCCAGAATCCACGCCGCATAGTCCGCGAGCGAAGGCCAGCCTACCGGATCGAAGCTACCCCCGAAGCCCGGCGTGTCGATCGCGACAAGCCGGTTGGGCAGATCGAGTTCGGCCAGCAGCGGGTCGTAGCTCTGCGCCGAGCACGCAGTCTGGTGCAGGAAGACGATGGCGGGCTCCCCGCCCGGCTCTTCAAGGCCCGCCACCTCGCGCACGTGCAACTGCCCGTCCGCAAGGTCCACGTAGGACTTGCGGACGCTGTTGCGGGTCACAGGCCCAGCACGCCCGGACCAATGAGGCCCTGCGGATCGAGCGCCGACTTGATCGCGCTGACCAGCGCCTTGGGCTCTGCTCCGAGGCGCGCGGCGTAGGGATACGCACGGCCGAGCTGGAAGTGCAGCGCGCCGTGGGCGTCGTAGAGGTCGACCAGCTCACCCTTGAGGCGATGGACGTACTCACGCGCGGCCGGGTTCGCCGGGAATTTCGGCAGGCTGGCGAGGTAGTCGCCGGGCACCGATTCCGCGTGGTAGGCGGTCTGCTCGTCCGGCCAGTAGAGCGCGATTTCGTACAGGAAACCGCTCGACCCGACGGTGGAATACATGCCGCCGCCCCACACGCCATGCTGCTTCATGTCGGCCGCGCGATCCGCGGAGAAGCGCTGGAGCGCCTCGTGGAAATCACGCACGCGGTCATGCGCCATGACGCCGTGCAGCGGCACCCAGCGCTCGCCGCCCGGGCCGAGCGTGTTGTAGAGCGGCGCGAAGGGCATGCCGCGCACGACCGAAGGCACCGTCGCGACGATTTCGCGGCCGAGATCGGCGGTCAGGTCGCGCAGGCGCTGCAGCTTGGCGCGGCACTCGGCATCGTCGAAACCCTCGACGATGTAGTGCGTCATGAAGTTCGAGGCCGAAATCTGCTTGCGGGCGAGAATGCCCGCCGCCGCGACCTGCTTGAGCCCGGCGAAGACCGAGGGCGAACTCTTGACGATGGACATCGCCATCGCCAGCTGGCCGCCCGCACGCTCCTGCTTGGCGATCTGGCCCTGCGACAGCGCAGCGTCGAGCGCGAAGTGCGAATCCTCGACCCGCTCCATGGCGATGCGGCGCATCGATTCGTGCATCTGCGCGAATTCGGCGAAGGCGAAGGACAGCACGCGATGCGCAGGCTTGTGACGCAGCAGCGGCAGCGTAACGCGGGCCTTGAGGCCGAAAACGCCGCAGTCGCCGGTGAACAGGCCGGTGAGGTCAGGCCCGGCATGACGGCCGAACGGCTTCTCGCCCAGCGCGCCTGTGCCGGTGCGCAGCAGGCTGCCGTCGGCAAGCACGATGTCGAAGGCCAGTGCCGATTCCGCCGAGATACCCCATGCGCCCGAACCGTGGCTGATCGAGTTCTGCGACATCGACCCGCCGATCGTCGCGGCAATGCCGGAGAACGGTCCACGGAACGGCGTGCGCAGGCCCTTGGCCTCCAGCGCGTCGGACAACTGGAGCCAGGTAACGCCCGCCTCGACGGTGACGTAGCCGTTGAACTCGTCGATCTCGACGATGCGGTTCAGGCGGCTCATGTCCATGAGCAGGTGCGAGCCGTCCACCGCATTGTAGCCATCGGTGTAGGACGCGCCGCCGCCGCGCACGGTGAACGGCAGCTTGGCGGCCGCCGCCTCGCGCACCACGGCCTGCAGTTCCTCGATCGTGCCCGGACGCGCGACCGCGCCCGGCATGACCTGTGCGCGGTAGACGTCGGTGGCGAAGTAGGCGACCTTGGCCGGGTCGGTCAGCAGGTTGTCCGCACCGACGATGTTCGCCAGCGCGCTCGCATTCATGCTCATTGTATCGCTTACCCTTCCGCGATCGCGTCGAGGGTGGCGATGTAGCCTTCGGTGGTTTCCCTGAATGCCGCTTCGGAGGCTTCCTTGCGGACGAGGTAGAACATGCGTTCCAGCATCTGCTGGCGACGCGCCTCGCGCGCTTCGAGCGCGGCGTCGTCGAGGACGAGCGCATCGACTTCGGCGCGCGCGTCGATGTTGTGATTGGCCAGCACGCGCTGGGTAGAATCGAGCTGGTCGGCCAGCACCGAAACCTCACCCGCGAGGACCATGATCATGCCCATCATCTGGTCGAGGGCCGGGTCCTGGTAGAACTGGGGCCGCTTGCCCCGTGCGTCACGCTTCATGTCTTTGTCTCGTTCCTAAGGGATCAGGCAGTAGGCTGAGCGTGGGGCTTTTGGGCGATAAGCACTTCCCAGCCGCCGCCGGGAGCGAACTCGCCCGCCGTGAACTCGCGCTCGGCGACGTCGGCGACCGATTCCTCGGTATAGCCCGCACCCGCATATTCCATCACGGCCATCGGCGCGGTGTCGAAGCGGATGGTCGCCGGGTCGAAGCCCGCCTTGGTGGCCAGCGCGATCTGGTCCATGTCGCGCATCGCGCCCCAGAACGGCTCGTTGTTGTAGTAGGTCTCGTTGTCGAGGATGAACTGCGTGAACGGGTCCATCAGGTCGAACGGCGGCAGATCCGCGTGGATCATCAGGCCGCCGGGCTTGAGGACGCGGGCGCATTCCTCGAACACGCGGGGCATCGCCTTGCCGCTGGTCTCGTGCAGCAGGATGTGGCTGACGACGAGGTCGAACGAGGCGTCCTCGAACTCGGTCTTCTCGGCGTTCATCTGCGCGAAGTTGACGTCGAGGCCGAACGCACCGGCGCGGGCGTGGGCATAGCGCACCATCGGACCGCCGACATCGACGCCCCAGATCTCCGCCTCGGGGAACAGTTCCTTGTAGGGCAGCGTCGAGTGGCCGACCGTGCAGCCCAGGTCGAGGATGCGCCTGGGCTTGAAGTCCGGCATGTTGCGCTTGAGGTAGTTCACCACCGAGCGGCCCATGTCGTCGTTGAACGGGCCGGTGTACCCCATCGAATAGAGGTACACACCGCGGTCGTAGAGCACGCCGAGCGAGACGTCCGAAGCATCGTCCGGGCCGCCCGCATAACCACCCGGCATGCAGTGGATGTCGAGCGAGGAGACGTAGCGCGGAACCTCGAAGCCCTCGGGGATGCGCAGCTCGCCCTTGTTCTTCGCCGAATTCGCAGCGGCGGCGGCCTTGAGGCTGTCTTCCTCGCGCTCGATCGAATCGATCACGCTGTCCCACAGCAGTTCCTGGCTGATGCGGTTCACAGCGGCGTAGTGGCGGAAGTAGTTGTCCGGCACCATCGCCTTGCGGATGTCGTGGCGATCGACCGGCGCGCGGCCCGCTTCTTTCTCGAAGCGCTGGGCGGCGCGGCCCGAATAGATCGGGTGCAGGCCGGGCAGCAGGCCCTGCTGGATGAAGTGCTTGAGGCTCTTCGCGAACTCCTGCCGCGAGGCTTCTTCCGAGGTCGGGGTGGGCAGCATGCCATGGAGCTGCTGCTGGAAGGTGTTGAGCATTGGGTTATCCCTGAAGACGTATGCGCAAACTATAAGCGGGGCCGGCGATCACGCACCTGCGAAAGTGGAATCTCCACCCCTCGGACAGTGGAGCGTCACACCCACTTGCCCGAGGTGTAGCCGCCATCGACCGGGATCGCCGCCCCGGTCACGAAGCTGGCTGCATCCGAGATAAGGAAAGCGACCATTTCCGCAACCTCGGCGGGCTTGCCGATGCGGCGCAGCGCGTGGGCCTGGAGGTTGGCCTGCATCAGCGCCTCCAGCCCGGCATCGGCGAGCGGGGCCGTCATCTGCGTCTCGATCAGGCCGGGGCACACGCAGTTCACGCGCACGCCCGCATCGGCAAGGTCTACCGCCATGCAGCGGGTCAGGTGGATGACCGCCGCCTTGCTCACGCCGTAGGCCACGCAGTCGTTGCGCGCGACGAGACCGAAGGTGGAGCCGATGTTGACGATCGAGCCGCGCCCCCGCGCGCGCATCGCCGGAAGCACCGCGCGGCAGCCGAGCGCCGTGCCTCGCAGGTTGACGGCCATGATGCGGTCCCAGTCCTCGATGGCGATCTCGTCGATGGCGCCTAGGCCGCCGACGCCCGCGCAATTGACGAGGCCGTCGATACCACCCTCGGCCTCCAGCCGCGCGACGAGTGCAGCCCATGCGGCGGGATCGGCGACGTCGAGCGCGACGCCGCGCCCGTCCTGATCGTGCAAATCCGCGCGAACCACCGTGCGCCCGGCCGCTTCGATCAGGTCCGCCGCCGCCTTGCCGATGCCGGACCCCGCGCCCGTGACCAGTACGACGCCCGCGCCCTGCGTTGCGGTAAGCTCTGCCATCATGACCTCCACTGCGTTGATTTCGCCGCAGTCTGACGCTCGCCCCGAAAAGTGGCGCGCTACCCGGCCGTTTTTATCCGCACAGCGGTTCATGCATGGAGCGATGCGCCTGAGTTATCATCCTGCGGACAGTTTGCGGCGGAGCATTGCCACAAAACCTTATCACCGACAGCTTCCGCTTTGCCTGACGGGCGCCGACGCAAAGCTCCTTTCGAAAAGAGCCACGTCGCCACGGGCCAGGGTTCAGAAGATACTACGCACAAAGGTTCATTCGACACCATGATGAAGGCATTCTCCAAGGGGCTGCTGCTCGCGACCGCGATCGGCTCCTTCCCCGCCATGGCCGCCGCGCAGGACGCCGCCGCAAATGCTAGCAGCGACGCCAACGGTTTCGGCGACATCGTCGTTACCTCGCAGCGCACCGAACAGCGCCTGCAGGACGTGCCCATCAGCGTCACCGCCATCACCGCTGACGAAATCCAGACCCGTCAGGTGAACACCCCCACCGACGTCGCGCGCCTCGTCCCCAACCTCAAGCTGGACGGCGTGACCGGTGGCTCGGCGGGCCTCAAGGCGTACATCCGCGGCGGCGGCGGCACCGACGGCGGCTACGTGATGTCGGAAGCCGAAGTCGCGCTCTACATCAACGACGTCTACAATGCCCGCATGCAGGGCGCGCTGATGGACTTCGCCGAGATCGAGCGGATCGAAGTCCTGCGCGGCCCGCAGGGCGTGCTCTACGGCCGCAATGCGTCGGCCGGTGCGATCAACATCATCACCAAGCAGCCTTCGGACGAATTCACCGGCAACGTGCAGGTCGGCTACGGCACCTGGAACGAACGCCGCGTGAAGGGCTACATCTCGGTCCCGCTGAGCGAGGACGGCAAGTGGGCCGCATCGTTCAACGGCATCGTGCGCGCCCGTGACGGCGGCCGCCAGTACAACGCCACGCTCGACAAGAAGGTCGGCAAGGAAGACTTCAAGGGCGGCCAGTTCGACCTCGCCTACAAGGGCGACGTGGTGAAGGCCCGCCTTAACCTGTTCTACCTCGACCTCAACTCGGACGGTCAGTGGTCGGTCAACACCACCACCAACGACGAAGGCAAGATCGTCCCGCTTTCGGGCTCGTACCGCACCGTGCTCTCGCCGGTCGCTTCGGACACCCGCGTCAAGCAGAAGGGCGGCTCGCTCCACCTCTCGGCCGACTATCCGGGCGGCACACTGACTTCCATCACCGGCTACTCGGAGATGGACGACTTCTGGATCCAGGACTTCTCGGGCGGTGTCAAACCGGGGATGATCGATCCTGCTTTCCTCGGTCCGAACTACGTAACCGGTGCCGATGGCACGATGGCCCTGATGGTGCGCAGCAGCGATTCCCAGCAGTGGCAGTTCAGCCAGGAACTGAACGCTGCCGGTTCGCTGGCTGACGGGCTCGTCGACTACGTCTTGGGCTTCTACTACTTCCACGAGAACGGCGACCAGGTCGTGGACACCACGACTCTGGGCTACCCCTCCATCACCAACTTCCATGCCAAGACCGACGCCTGGGCGGGCTATGGCCAGCTGACCTTCAACGTCACCGACCAGCTCGCCCTGATCGCCGGCGGCCGCTATACGCTCGAAGACAAGGCGCTCAACGCCGACATCGGCGGCGATCCGGCCGTGAGCCGCGACCACTACAAGAAGTTCACCCCCAAGCTGGGCGTCAACTTCAAGCCCAGCAACGACGTGCTGCTCTACGGCTCGTACAGCGTCGGCTTCAAGTCGGGCGGCTACAACGGCCTCGCCTCGACTGCAGCGCAGCTTTCCGATGCGTTCAAGCCGCAGACTACCGACGCCTTTGAGGCAGGCATCAAGGCGGACCTCGGCAGCACCGTGCGCGTGGCGCTCTCGGGCTTCGTCAACAAGATCAAGGACCGTCAGGAATCGATCAACCTCGGCAACGGCGGCTTCCTGATCGAAAACTACAACATGACGATCAAGGGCCTCGAAGCTGAGATCGCGTGGAAGCCTATCTACGGCCTGCAGATCTGGGGCAACGGCGCGCTGAACAAAGGCAAGTACCGCACTTCCGTCGGTTCGCTTGCCGGGACGATGCCGCCGTTCCTGCCGGACTACCAGGCGACCGTCGGCTTCGACTACAACTTCGATCTCGGCTCGGGCAAGGTCAAGTTCGGCGCCGACGCCAACTTCCGCGACAAGTTCTTCTCGACGGCAGACAACGCCGCGATCGGCGCGGTCACCTCGACGCAGATCGTCAATGCCTATGTCGGTTACGACGTCGGGCCGTGGCAGTTCCAGGTCGCGGGCAAGAACCTGCTCAACCAGATCAACTGGCAGACCGGCTTCGGCTTCTCGGTCGTGAACCCGCGCTTCATGACCGATCCGCGCACCGTGCTGGCGACTGCCCGCTACAGCTTCTGATCTCTCCCGGACCGGGTGGCCAGAAATGGCACCCGGCCCACCCTCACCCTAAAAGGCCCGGCAGGACAAAGTCCTACCGGGCCTTCTTTTTTATCCTCCCTGTTGCGCAGCAATGGGGAGGTGGCAGTCGCGAAGCGGCTGACGGAGGGGTTTCTCCCTCTCCACCACCGACTACGTCGGTGGTCCCCCTCCCCATCGCTTCGCGACAGGGAGGATTTGGTCCATCACACCACAGCGCAGATCGTCTTCGTCTCGAGGTAGCTTTCCAGCGCCTCGCGCCCGCTGTCACGGCCGTAGCCGGACTGCTTCACGCCGCCGATCGGCAGGCTGGCGTCGTACATCGAGTGGCAGTTGATCCAAACCGTACCCGCCTTGATCCGCGAGGACAGACGATGCGCGTGCGAGAGCGATTCCGTCCAGACGCTCGCAGCCAGGCCGTAGACGCTGTCGTTGGCCATCGCCACGACCTCTTCCACGTCGTCGAACTTCTGCACTGCAAGGACCGGACCGAAGACCTCTTCGCGCACGATCTCCATGCTGGCGGTCACGTCCGCCACCACGGTCGGGGTGATGAAGGTCCCCGCCGGGCCAAGGCGCTCGCCGCCCGCGACGATCGCGGCCCCTTCGCTGCGCGCACCGGCGATGAAGCCGCTGACGCGCTCGGCCTGACGCGCGTTGACGAGCGGACCCATCTGCGTCGCCGGATCAAGACCGTGGCCGAGCTTGAGGCCGCTTGCATAAGCCGCCAGCCCCTCGACCACCTGATCGTAGACCGAAGCGTGGACGTAGGAACGCGAACCCGCCACGCAGACCTGCCCGGCGTTGAAGAAGATCGCGTTCGCCGCGCCGGGAATCGCGAGGTTGAGGTCCGCATCGCCCATGATCACGACCGGCGACTTGCCGCCCAGTTCAAGGCTGACGCGCTTGAGGTTGCCCTTCGACGCATCGAGAATCGCGCGGCCCGTCGCGGTGCTGCCGGTGAAGGCGACCTTGTCGACATCGTGATGCGACGCCAGCGCCGAGCCCGAGATCGCACCGCGACCGGTGATCACGTTGAACACGCCGTCGGGAAGGCCCGCTTCCTGAATCAGCTCGCCGAGACGAATCGCCGAGAGCGAGGTGTCCTCGGCAGGCTTGAGCACGACCGCGCAGCCCGCCGCGAAGGCCGGGGCCAGCTTCATCGCGGTCAGCACCAGCGGCGAGTTCCACGGCACGATCGCCGCGACGACGCCGACGGCCTCGCGCACGGTCCAGGCGCGCATTTCCTTGCCCTGCGGCTGGTAGGTGATCGAAGGGGTGATGGTTTGCCCCTCGATCGCCATGGCCTGCCCGGCGAAGAAGCGGAACTGGCCGACCGCGCCGGGGATTTCCGCCCAGCGCGCGACGTAGAGGGGCTTGCCCTGATCGAGCGCTTCGAGTTCCGACAGTTCGTCGATGTTGGCTTCGATGAGGTCGGCGATCTTCCAGAGGATACGCGCGCGCTCGGCCGGGGGCGTCGCGGCCCATGCGCCTTGCGCCTTGCGTGCGGCGGCGACGGCCGCATCGACGTCGGCGGCCGAGGCGTCAGGGATCGTGCCGATGATCTTTCCGCTGGCCGGATCGAGCGTTTCGACGACGGCGCCGTCAGCCGCATCGACCCACTGTCCGCCGATCAGCATGCGGGCGGCCTTGGGTGCATCGAGCAGCGCGGAAACGGCGGAACTCTGGGGCTTGGGATCAAGTAACATCGCTATTCCAATACTAAGGGCCGAGGCGGCCGAGGTTCCCTGTCCTGCGTTCTGCCACATGCCCCGGACCGCAAGAGGTGATCAAGGCCAAGTGATCGCAGCGCGAACATCGGTGCAATCACCGGATCACCTGCCGCCAAACTCGCTTATGCCGGAACAGGGCGGCGCGCCTCTTGGGACCAGAATTCGCAAAAATTCGAAGGGCAGTCCTGCAGGCGGCGCACAGTCCGACACGTCGTTTTCAGTTCACTGGGGGACGGTCTTCTCGCAGTCGTGCAAGTCACGGCGACGTTTGGCGACCTTACCTGACAGGCATTTACTCATCGGGGGACGCCTTGCTGCTACCACTAGACAATTCACGCTCGCAGGTACTGGTCGCCGGTGGCGGCCCCGTGGGCATGGTGGCCGCTTATGCTCTGGCGCTGCAGGGAATTTCGGTCCGCGTCCTTGAAAGCGCGCCGACCTGCCTCGAGGACATGCGCGCCTCCACCCTGCATCCGCCGACGCTCGAGATGCTGGAAAAGCTCGGCCTGCGCCAGACGCTGGAAGACCAGGGCCTGCGCGCGCCGCTGTACCAATACAGCAACCGCAACACCGGCCGCACTTTCTCGATCGACATGGGCGAGATCGGCGACGTGACGCCCTATCCCTATCGCCTGCAGTGCGAGCAGTGGAAGCTCACCCGCCTGATCGCGGCCAAGCTGGCTGAGATGCCGAACGCCGAAGTGCTGTTCTCGCATCAGGTCGCCAATTGCGTGCAGGGCTCCAACGGCGTGCAGGTCTCGGTGGAGACGCCGTTCGACATCAAGCTGTTCCACGCGGACTACCTGATCGGCGCCGATGGCGGCAACTCCACCGTGCGCAAGTGGCTGGGCATCGGCTTCGACGGCTTCACCTACGACGAGACGTTCCTGACCCTCTCGACCGCCTATCCGATCGAGGAGCACCTGCCCTGGGTCAAGGAAGTCAACTACGTCAGCGGCGATCCGTTCTGGTGCGTTCTCCTGAAGGTCCCTGGCCTGTGGCGCGTCCTCGTCCCGCAGAAGTCGGGTGCCTCGGCCGCGGACGTGACCAGCGATGCCGCCAAGGATGCCGTCTTTGCCGAATTGCTTGGGGTCAACACCCCGGTGCAGACCGAGCACCGCACCTGCTACCGCGTCCACCAGCGCGTCGCGACGAGCTTCCGTCAGGGCCGCGTCATGCTGGCGGGCGATTCCGCCCACCTCAACAACCCGCTGGGCGGCTTCGGCATGAACTCGGGCATCCATGACGCGGTGAACCTCGTCGAGAAGCTGAGCCGCGTGATCCTCGAAGGCGCGGACGCGGAAGCACAACTCTCGCTCTACGACCGCCAGCGCCGTACCGTCACACGCGACTTCGTGCAGGCCCAGACCATCGCCAACAAGGCAGCGGTCGAGGACAAGGTCGACGCCCGCGAGGCGCATCTGGCCGAACTCGAAGCGAATGCCGGCAAGCGGCACGAATATATCTTGCAACAGGCGATGTTCCGCAGCCTTGAAAAGGCCGCCGCGATCGTCTGATCGCAGGACGGGATACCAGCTCGCGAGGCCCCGGCAGACGCAGGTTTGCCGGGGCCTTTGCGTATCGGGAACGCCCTTTCGTCGGTCACCAGTCGGATAATCGGTGCGATCCTTCGGACTTCGCGAAAGCAGTCGATAAACTCGACCTTTCCCTGATAAAGAAGGTTAGCCATGACCCTGATCCGCATTCCGCTGCTCGCCGCCACGGTCGCGATTTCGGCGTTGGGCCTAGCGCCGGCGACAGCCCATGCGCAGGCCGCTCCATTGCAGGGAAGCGCCACGAAGCCCGCCCTGCCCTATCTCACCATCGACGAACTGCGCCGCAAGTATGCCGACGCCCAGAGCCGCTATGCCGTGATCGGCGGCCTCAAGATTCATTACAAGGACGAAGGGCCGAGGAACGCGCCGGTGCTGTTCATGGTCCATGGCTCGGAGAGCAGCCTGCGCACCTGGGACCGGATCGCACTGGCTCTGAAGGGCCGTTATCGCATCATCCGCTACGACATTCCCGGCTACGGCCTTTCGGACGGTGCGACCGATGCAGCCGCAACCTCGCTGCAGCCGACCGACATTCCGGTAGAACTACTCACCCGTCTGGGCGTGAAGAAAGTCACCTTCGTCGGCGTTTCGAGCGGGGGCACCATGGGCATGTACCTCGCTGCCCGCCGCCCTGATCTGGTGGAGCGGCTGATCCTGTCCAACACCCCGTCCGACCCGGTCGATACCAGCCATCTGGTGATGCCCAGGTCCTTCATCGACGCGACCGAACGCGCGAAGCAGACGGGCTTTCGTGACCAAACCTTCTGGAACGAATTCCTGAGCTATTTCGCAGGCGATGCATCGCGCATCTCAACCCGGACACGCAACGAATACTACGACTTCTATCGCCGCGTGCCAGAAAAGAACCTGATCGCCCTCGTCGCACGTATCGGCGACGGCAAGCAGGCCACCGTCGAGATGGCCAAGGTGCGAAAGCCCACGTTCCTGATCTGGGGCGGCGCCGACCACCTGCTGCCGGAATCGGCGGCAAATGCCATCGCGCGCTACCTGAAGAATGCGCAGATTTCGCGCGTGGTCATGCCCGACGTCGGCCATTATCCGCCGCTGGAAGTGCCCGAGCGCTTCGCCCAGCTCATCGCCGCCTATGTCGAGGCGGGCACTCCCAACGTGCCGGCGCAAGCCACCGTACCCTGAGGGCTGACGTGGCGGGCCGATGTGAGGGCCTCACACCCGGCTACTTGCCGGATGTAAAGCCCTCACCCGCGATCCACCAACGAAATTCCTCGAGCCAGTGGTCGGTCGTGCCGCCGGTCTGCTTCATGCCGAAGCCATGACCACCGCGTTCGTACAAGTGTGTCTCGGGTCGGTAGCCACTGGCGAACAGCGCATCGTAGAAGGGGCGAAAGCCGAAGCCCATAGCCATGTCGTCCTGTGCCATCGCAAGGAACAGCGGCGGCAGGCGGCCCGGCGCGGGCTTCGGAGCCGGACGCAACCAGGGCTCGTCAGGCGTACCTGCAGGGTAGGGCAGGTTCGCGGGCGGCAGTTCGGGCAGTTTCGCGCCAAAGGGCATCCCGTAGATCAGCCCTGCGAAGTCCGGCCGACTGGCCACAGGCGCCAGGGCCATCATTCCGGCGACATGTCCCCCCGCTGAAAAGCCGACGACTCCGATCCGCTTGGGATCGATATGATATTCGGCTGCATGCGAACGCAGGAGCCGCAGCGTTTCCAACCCGTCCGCCACGCCGGGATCGCCGCCCACGCCTGCAGGTATCGTCGCGACGACGCGCTTGCGCATCGCCTCGTTGGTCTCACCGGGAAGCGTCTGGATAAGGCGATACTTGAGCACGAAGGCGGCAATGCCGTGCTCGGCCAGCCATTCCGCCACGCGCGTTCCTTCGTGCCGCATCGCAAGAAGCCGGAAGCCTCCGCCCGGGGCGATGATAACCGCCGCGCCAGTCGCCTTTTCGGGCGACGGCAGGAATGCCTGGTAGGACGGCACGGTGACGTTCCACAGCGTCTGTCCATCGTCGCGCAGTTCTTCGGTGACCGGAGCACTGACCAGCCCCGGCCAGTCCTTCGGTGTCGGCACGCCCTTGGACCAGATCGCCACGGGAGCCTGAACTTCGACCCCGTCCGCCCGTTTGCCGGCGGGCAATGTGCCCAGCGTCGAAAGGGCGGCGGAGGCCGGAACGGACGGCAGGACCGCCACGGCCAGCAGCAAGGCGGAAAGAGAACGGCGCACGTGCAATCTCCCTGAAGCGGCCAAGAACCGGGTGGCCGGGAACCATCCCGATCATGCGCGACAACGGATGGTCGCTATCGCCGATACCAGGAACTGATCGCACGCCGGACAATGCCATGCCTCAGGCTTCAGTATGTCAGGCTTCCAGCACCTCCAGCGCCGCGCGCTCCGCCGATTCCAGCGCGCCTTCCAGGCCGCGCGCACCGGTGGCGGTATGCTCGCCGCAGAAGTGCAGGCGACCGGCCGGCTTGGACATCTCTGGGACGAGGCGGCTCACTTGCCCCGGACCGAAATAGGCCCAGTCGCCACCGTTGAAGACCTCCTGCGACCAGCTGAAGTAGCTGCGCGCCATCAGCTTGCCCTTGGCCGCCGGGCGCATCGCCTCGATCTGAGCGACGATCATCGCCAGCGCCTTTTCCCGGCCAAGGCGGTCCCAGTAGTTCGCCAGGCCGCCGCGTGCCTGCACCAGCAGGCCGGTGACTTCCTCGGGCGTCGCACCGTAGTGCTGCGGAATGACGGTGCCCGCGAGGCCATCGGTCCACATGCCGGGCGACAATCCGTCCTCGTCCCAGAACGGCGCGGTGGCGGTGAGGAACGCCATCGACAGCGGCTGATAGGCGATCTGCCACACCGCCTCCGCCTGCGCGCCGGACAGGCCGGGCAGGATCTTCACATAACGCAGCGTCGAGAACGGCAGCGAGCAGATCACCCGCTTGGCACTGAACGTCGAGCCATCCCGGCAATAGACGGTCGAACCGCTGTCGGTGGTTTCGATCGCGACCACTTCCTTGCCGAGGATGACGTCACCCTTGAGCAGTTTGGCCATGCCCATCGGCAGGTGCAGGTTGCCGCCCTTGACGCCGAAAGACTTGGTGCCGGCATCGAACTGGGCCTTCACGAACCCGTCGTTGAACTCCAGCATCAGCGCGGAGACGTCCCACGAATTAGTGCCGTAATAGGGCGAGACATCGTTGGCGAGGCGGATCGCCGGGTCCGAAAGCCCCTGCGCGCGCAGGAAATCGTGCAGCGGCACGTCGAGCACGGCGCTGGCCGGGTCGGTCCAGGCGTTCCAGTCCTTGAGCGGCGTGCGCTCGGCGATGAGCTTGTTGACCATCTCGGCGGGAAGCACTGACTTCATCGCATCGGGGAACGGGTTGCCGGGATGGCGCGCCCATTCCTCCCGCGTGAGGGGCTGGCCGTTCAGCCACAGCATCGGCGGCTTGCCGACGCGGTATCGGCCGCCGATGTCCTCCAGCGTCACCCCGGCACGCTGCGCAGCGTCGATGCCGCGGCCATAGCCCTCGCCCATCGAGTTGAAGCCCATCTCGGGATAGCCCGGCTCGTCCAGCAGCGTCATCACGCGCCCGCCAACGCGCTGACGGCCCTCGAGCACGGCGACCGTGAGGCCCTGCTCCTCCAGCATCCACGCCGCCTGCAGACCCGAGACGCCCGCGCCCAGCACCAGCACATCGAGCCCTGCCGCAGCCTTCTTCGCCGGGGCAGCAGCCAACGCCGCAGCGGGAAGCAGCGAGGCAATGCCTGCACCGATCGCGCCGTTGGTCATACCAAGGGTGAAGCTACGCCTGTCCATCGTCATGGCTCGAAGACTCCTAGTCTCTCTTGCAGTGATCAACTGATTCGACACCCCAATGCCACGCCCGGGTGGAGTCGGTCAGCCAAGCGATCAATGTGACCGAACAGCGATCAATTAGACGCAAAAGGCTCGCGCATGCATCTCCTGCAACTAGGCAGGGGCAGCCGAAGGGCATTTTCAAGACATCTTATGGAGTGGCGATGATGGTGAACAAGGTCTCGCAACCCGGCATCCGGGAAGCCATGCCCCTGCTGTGCAACAACGAAGGCGTGTGGGAAGGCTGGTATCGCTACTACGACGCGAAGACCGGCGAACTGACCGACCAGCATCGCTCGCGCCTGTTCTGCCGCCTCGTCGGCGAGCCGGGCCACGAGGAATACCACCAGACCAACCACTACTTCTGGGACGACGGCCGCGTCGAGGTCCGCGATTTCCCGGCATGGTACGAGGATGGCCGCATCCGCTGGGACAACGAGTTGATCAAGGGCTGGGCGGCCGCGATGCAGCCGGACGACTACAACCGTTCGACCTGCCTCAACTGGACCCGCCACAACGAGCCCGGCATCTATCTCTACGAGATGATCCAGGTGAACGAGGACTTCACCAAGCGCGCCCGCACTTGGCAGTGGTTCCGCGACGGCGAATGCTACCAGCGCACGCTGATCGACGAACGCCTCGTCACCCGCGACTGGCAGAACTTCGAAGACACCGGCGCTCCGCAGAACTGAACGCCCTGCACGGCGGGGAGTGCGGCCGATGGCCCCTCCCTGCTTGCAAGGCTGGACAAACCCGAGCCCGACGATCAACGGTAACGCGCATGGACCTGGTCAAACTGCAACGCATGGTGGCGATCTACGAAGCCGGGAGCTTCCGACAGGCGGCGCGCGATCTGGGCATCTCCCAGCCCGCCCTGACCTGGAGCATGCACCAGCTCGAGGAAACGCTGAACGGCCGCCTGTTCGAGCGCGGCCCGCGCGGCATTCGCCCGACGCCGCTGTGCGACCGTCTGGTCCGCCGCGCCCGGCTGATCTTCCGCGAGCAGGAGCGCATCCTCGACGAAGTCGCCGACAGCACGCACAACCAGACGATCAACATGGGCGTGCACTCGATCTTCCTGACCGACGCTTTCGCCCGCTGCATCGCCGAGTTTTCCGAGCAGTACCCCTCGACCACATTGCGGGTGTTCGAGGGCTTCAGTTCGCAGCTCCTCGGCCGTCTCCAGCAGGGTGAGGTCGACTTCGCCTGTTGCGCCATACCCTCCGAGGAGGAACATGGCGGTACCCTGCTGACCGAGCCCCTGGGGACGCTCAACTATTCCGTCGTGGCCGCCGCCACGCATCCGGTTTTCGACGATATCGCCAAGCGCCGCCCGATCTCCCAGTACCGCTGGGTGGAGTTCGACACCGCCATAGTCGGCGCATTTCCGGGCAAGAACGACATCGTCTCGGTCATGGCGACGGCGGGCCGCGATGTCGCGCGCAAGAGTGTGCGGACGGCCTCGATGGACGTCATTCGCCTGCTGGTTCTCAGCGGCGACTTCATCGGCCTGATCGCCGACGAGCGGGTTGCCGAGGAGCTGGAGAACGGCACCCTCAGGCGCGTACCCGGCACCGAGGTCACCGCATCGCAGTTCGGCTTCGTCAGCATGGCGGAGAACTTCGAGACCTCGGCCTGCAAGGCACTGCGCGAAATTCTCGAGAAATCGGCCTTCGAACCGATGCGCAAGGCGCACTGAACGGCACCCAAAGGCACCCTAACGGCACCTGACGACACCCTGACCGCGCCCGACAGCGCGGCTCGGGGCCAATAGACGTGCGTGCCTTGACCATACGCAATGATCAAAAATTGTGATCGGCGATCCGCCGTATCTGTCTGGCGATCATTCGTGGGAGCTTGATCGACGCTGGCCCCGGCTTCATCCATCCCCATCGCGGCACATAGCCTCTCGGCCTCATGGAGTGATCAGCTCATGTCGAATAACACGTTTACCCGCCGCGAAGGCCTCAGCCTGGCGGCGATCGCCGCGGGCGTGGCGGCGCTTCCTTCGGTGGCGTCCGCAGCCGCCAAGTCCGCGACCGCCGCGTCGCGCCTGAACTTCACCACGAAGCTGGACTTCAAGGATCCGGTGTGGAACCGCGATACTTATGCGCGCATCGACGGCGACGTCGATCCGACCAAGGAAAAGTGCGGCTGGCTGCGCGGCAAGGCCTTCGGCGTGCGCGACAACGAGAAGATCCGCCCGCTGTTCATCGCCGAGGGCTTCAGCTTCACCCGCATGAAGCGCCTCGAGGACGGCAGCTGGCGCCGCATGCTGCGCGAAGTCGTGTTCTATCGCGACATCGAGACCGGCAAGCTGCTTGAGACGTGGGACAACCCCTATACCGGCGAGAAGGTGAAGGTTGTGCCGATCGCCAACGACCCGTTCAACTTCACCATCAGCGACAAGGTCCCCGAGCCACCGAGCTACGGCGGGCTGCAAAAGGTCAAGGTCGAGCCCAAGCCCTTCCTGATGGACTGGATGGAAGGTCCCGAAGGCACCCTGATCCTCAACACCGACATCGACATGATCTACCCGAACGCGCTGCAGCCGGACAAGTGGCCGCGCGAATCCTCGGGCGTGATGAACCGCGTTTCGGAGCACTTCATCTACACGGTGAAACGCGAGGACGTGCTGAACCCCAACCTCACCCACATCCCGCACATCGGCGCATGGACGCGCATGACGCCGTGGCTGCCCTGGATGCTGATGGGCCAGGCTCCCGGCCACATCACTTACTTCACGACGTTCCAGACGCTGCCCGGCGGCATCAAGGAACTGCCGCAGGACCTCGTCGAGGCCGCGCGCGCGATGGACGAGAAGTGGCTCCACTCGCCGACCGAGGACTACGGCCCCTCGCTGTCCAGCCTTGAGAACTACGCCCGCGAGCAGAAGCCCGCGCCGGTCCCGGCGGGCTGGTCCCCGCCGCAGCCCCCGGCCGCGCCGAAGAAGCTGGGCTGAAACCTTGTCCTCCCCGTTCCGAAGGAATGGGGAGGATAACCTACTGCTCCCCACCTAAACCCGCTGTCACCCTGAACTTGTTTCAGGGTCCATCAGGCCGATAGCTCTGGTGTCCGATCAGCAAACCGAGATGGCAGTTTGCGACACAACACACCGGCACCAACCGCCCGATGGATCCTGAAACAAGTTCAGGATGACGAGCGAGAGAACGCAAAGACCATTTCCCACCCACCGTTCCATCGGTCCTGCGAAGTCCCGAAAAGCAAAACGCCCGGTCGCGAGACCGGGCGTTTTTCGTGCGACCGTCAGATGATTCCGATCAGTTCAGAACCGGAAACTCCATGTCCGGCAGTTCGGTGCAGTTGATCTCTTCGGTGATCGCTGCCGCCGTCGCCTTGAGATCGGCAAGGTGGCGCTCCACCGCTTCGCCCTGCTTCATGGCAGCGGCGAAGTAGATCATCGTCAGCGCCGCCTCGAACTGGCCGTCGCGGAAGATCGGCACCGCCACCGACGAGGTCTTGCCCGGCGTGAGGTTGTGCTGCCCCCAACCGATCGCCGCGTAGCCTTCCTCGCGGATCTTGTTGAGCGTGTTCACCGAGACATAGGCGGTGAGGTCCTGCTCCGACGGCGAGCCGACGAGCGAAACCCAGTCCATCACCCGGTCGAGCTGTTCCGGCGTCATGTGCGCAAGGCACACGCGGCCCGAAGCGCAGTCCATCAGCGGCAGGCGGAAGCCCGGATAGTACCGCTCGAAGGTCAGCGAGGTGTCCGCGTGGGTCGAATCGCGCACGACCATGTGCGTGCCGATGCGGACCGTCAGCGAGACCGGCCAGCCGATCTTTTGCGTCAGCGCCCGAAGATGCCGACGGCTGTGCTCCACCAGGAAGCTGTCCGCCTGAAAACCCTGCGACAGCGACTGGACGAGCGCGGTAGGCCGGTAGAACTTGCGCGCCGGCTCCTGCTCGATAAGACCCTCATGCATCAGCGTCTGCACGATGCGGCAGGCGGTGGGATAAGGGATACGGCCGCGCTTCGAGATCTGCATCATCGAAAGCGAGCCCATCTGGTTTATTTCCTGAAGTATCGAAATAGCCCGGCAAACCGCCCGGATCGGTACACCTCGTTCCATAGCTTCACCCCAAACCCGTTTTCTTGATCGGACCCCTCCTCCGATGTTTGTGAAGCTATCGTTACGCTTCCGATTACCGCCTGGCGAATGCTTTTTTATCCGCAGGGTGACCACAAAATCCGCACACCGACCAAAAAACGGCAGATGCGCGTGTTTATCCGCGCAGCGGATCGCGGTGAAATGTGCCTGTCATACGCTTGATGACGATGAGACGTTTCCCTTCCGCCCTGCGTGGAGGCCGAACTTGCTTCAGACACCCCGGAACGAATCCGAATCACTCGCTCCTCCGCCCCCTCTCGGAACGGGCACCATGGTGCGCTACGGCCTCGGCCAGACCGGCGCACAAGTCTTCCGCGACACTCCGGCGGCGCTGCTGCCCGTCTACATGACCACCGTGCTCGGCGTCCCGGCATGGCTGGCCGGGCTGGTGATTCTTCTCCCAAAGCTGTGGGTCATCGTCTGCGATCCGCTGGTCGGCGCGTGGTCGGACCGGCGCGAAAGTTCCATCGGCCGCGTCCCGTTCCTCGCCGGGGGGGCCATCGCCACGAGCATCGGCTTCGTACTGCTGTTCAACCTGCCGGCAATGGGTTCCCCCTATGTCGCGGCCGCCGCGACAAGCGCGGTGTTCCTGCTGGCGATGACGGCCTTCAGCGCGTTCTCCGTGCCCTATCTCGCCGTCGCCGCGACCCTTTCCGCCGACCCGCACGAGCGCACCAAGCTGCTGGCATGGCGCATCGCCTTCACCACGCTCGGCGTCGTGCTGGGCATCGGTCTTGCCCAGCCTACGGTCGTCTGGCTCGGCGGCGGGCGTCAGGCGTGGAGCGTGATGTCGGTGATCTTCGCCGCGCTGTGCCTGGCCTCCATGCTCGGCTGCGCGCTTGGCCTGCGTTCGCGCCTGCACCGCCCGGCAGCGGCGAAGGCGCCGGTGCCCTTCATGCGGATGCTTGGCGCCGCGTGGCGCAACCGGGCGTTCCGGCAGCTGACCGCGATCCATCTGCTCCAGACGGTCGGGCAGGCGTGCAGCTATACGGTGGTGGCGCTGGTCTTCGTCTATCTCGTCGACCGGATCGAACTGCTGACCGCCTATGTCCTGATCATGTCGCTGGCGGGCCTCGTCACGCAGCCGCTGTGGCTGCGGATCTCGCGCCGGATCGGCAAGATTTCGCTGTTCGTCTATCTCTGCCTCGGCTGGTGCGCGGTGACGCTGACATGGCTTGGCATCGACTGGGGGGACGGCATCTCACTGGGCGCGGTCAGCGGCAAGGACGTGCTGATCCTGCTGCGCGGGGCGGTGATCGGCGTGACCAACGCCGGGTTCATCCTGCTCGTCACCTCGCTGTTCACCGACACCGTCCATCTTGGCGAGCACGAGAGCGGCATCGAAGGCGGCTATGCGGGCCTGTGGTCCGCCTGCGAGAAGCTCAGCTTCGCGCTCGGCCCGGTGATTTCAGGCGCGGTGCTGAGCCTGTGCGGCTTCGTCTCCTCCACCTCCGGCCCGGCGCAGCAGAGCCCCGCCGCGCTGTTCGGCGTGGTGCTCAACTATTCGCTGATCCCGGTGGGCTTCTTCCTTGCCAGCCTGCTGCTGGTGCCGGGGCTGGCGCGGGCGATGCGGGGCGACTATCCGTAGAACGGACATGCCGCGCCGATCGCTCGACGGTGCCTCCTGCCCGTTCCAATGCGTGATGTGATGACCAGCCAATCTGCTCCGAAGACGCTCTACGACCGCCTCTGGGACGCGCACACGGTGGTGCGCGGCGATGCGGGCAAGGACCTGATCTACATCGACCGCCACCTCCTTCACGAGGTGAGCACGCCGCAGTCCTTCGAGCTGCTGCGCGACAATGCGCTCATGGTGCGTCGTCCGGTGACGCAGCTGGCGGTGCCCGACCACGCCGTGCCGACTTCGGAGCGCGGCGGTGCGATCAAGGGCGAACTGGCGCGCAAGCAGGTCGCGCTGCTGGAGGCGAACTGCGCCGAGTTCGGCATCGAATACCTCGCGCTGGAGGGCGAGCGGCAGGGCATCGTCCATGTCATCTCGCCCGAGCAGGGCTTCACGATGCCCGGCATCTCGCTCGTCTGCGGCGACAGTCACACCGCCACCCACGGCGCCTTCGGGGCCTTGGCCTTCGGCATCGGCGCCAGCGAGTGCGGCACCGTCATGGCCACGCAGACGCTCTGGCAGGCGCGCAACAGGAACCTGCGCGTCCACTACGCCGGGCAGCTGCAGCCGCATGTCACGACCAAGGATATGATCCTGGCCCTGATCGGCACGATCGGCGCGGGCGGCGGCATCGGCCACGCCATCGAATTCACCGGCGAGGCCGTGCGCGCCGCGTCGATGGAAGCGCGCATGACGCTGTGCAACATGGGTATCGAGGCCGGATCGCGCGTCGCCCTCGTGGCGCCGGACGAGACCACCTTCGCCTGGCTCAAGGGCCGCCCGCGCGCGCCGCAGGGTGCGATGTGGGATCAGGCCGTCGCCTACTGGCGCACCCTGCGCTCCGATGACGACGCCGTGTTCGACCGCACGGTCGAGATCGACGCCGCCGCCATCGCTCCGCAGGTCACATTCGGCACCTCGCCGGATCAGGTCATGGCGGTGGACGGCACCGTCCCCGCTGGCCCTGCACGCGCGCTGGACTACATGGGGCTTGAGGCGGGCAAGCCGATCGCCGGGATCGGCATCGATTATGCCTTCATCGGCAGCTGCACCAACAGCCGCATCGAGGACCTGCGCGCCGCCGCAGGCGTAATCCGTGGCCGCCATGTCGCCGATGGCGTCACCGCGATGGTCGTCCCCGGCTCCACCGTCACCAAGCACCAGGCCGAAGCCGAAGGGCTCGACAAGGTGTTCGAGGCGGCGGGCTTTGCCTGGCATCACGCGGGCTGCTCGCTCTGCGTGGCGATGAACGGGGACTTCGTGCCCGAGGGCAAGCGTTCCATCTCCACCTCCAACCGCAATTTCGAGGGCCGTCAGGGCGCGGGCGCGCGCACGCACCTCGCCAGCCCGGCGATGGTCGCCGCCGCCGCGATCGCCGGCCACATCGTCGACGTCCGGAAGGAGTTCGCCTGATGCCCGGCTTCACCCCCTTCACCGCCCCCGCCTTCGTGCTGGACGAGGACGACGTCGATACCGACATCATCTTTCCCGCACGCTTCCTGCTGCACACCGAGCGCAAGGGGCTCGGCCGCTTCGCCTTCCATGACCGCCCGGCCCTGCTCGAAGCCTACGAGGCTGCGGGCAAGCCGCCGGTGCTGCTGGCAGGCGCCAACTTCGGCTGCGGATCGAGCCGCGAGCACGCCGTCTGGTCGCTCGACGGCATGGGCCTGACCGCCGTGTTCGCGCCCAGCTTCGGCGAGATCTTCCGCGGCAACTGCGCCAACAATGGCATGGTGGCAGGGATGATGGAGCCCGCGACGCTCGCCGCGCTGCAGGCGCTGGCGAAAACGGGCAACGACCTTGCCATCGACCTCGCCGCGCAGACCGTGACCTGCGCCGGGCAGCAATTCGCCTTCACCGTTCCCGACAGCGACCGCGAAATGCTGCTCGCCGGCTGGAACAACACCACCCGCATCCTCGCCCTGCACGGGCAGGACATCACCGCATTCGAAAAGGCCCAGCGCTCAGCCGCGCCGTGGCTCTGGACAGAGGAAACTGAAGCATGAGCGCAAACATCCTGAAGGCCAAGCTGGCCAAGGGCGAGTTCTTCCCGGTCCCCGGCGTGCACGACATGATCGCCGCGCTGATGGCGGAGCGCGCGGGCTTCGACGTCGTCTACGGCAGCGGCTACTGGACGACCGCCTCGGGCTACGGCCTGCCGGACGCGGGCATCGTCAGCTACACGCAGATGCTGGACCGCATGGCGACGATCAAGCGCACCATCGGCTCGGCCCTGATCGCCGATGCCGACACCGGCTTCGGCGGCCTCCTCAACGTCCACCACACCGTGAAGGGCTACGAGCAGGCGGGCATCGCCGCGATCCAGATCGAGGATCAGGAATTCCCCAAGAAGTGCGGCCACACCCCGGGCAAGCGCGTCGTCACCACCGAGGAGATGGTCGACAAGATCAAGGTCGCCGCCGAAGCGCGCGAGGACATGCTGATCATCGCCCGCACCGATGCCTACCAGAGCTTCGGCCTCGACGAGACGATGCGTCGCCTCGAAGCCTACGACAAGGCAGGCGCCGACATCCTCTTCCCCGAGGCCGTGACCACCGAGGAAGAGATGCGCAAGGTCTGCGAGACCTTCGGCAAGCCGGTCATGGTCAACATCGCCAACGGCGGCGTGACCCCGCCCTACCCGACCGAGGTTCTGGCCGAACTGGGCTTCGCCTTCGCGATCTACCCTGCGCTGACCAGCCTCGTCTCGGCCCGCGCGATGGAGCTGGCGCTGAACCAGCTGCGCGACCACGGCACCGGCGAGCCGACCGAGCCCGGCCTGTTCGACTTCAAGGAATTCTGCTCGCTCGTCGGCTTCGAGGAGGTCTGGGCGTTCGACAAGAAGTGGGCACGCTGATGAACGGCAAGACCCGCGCGGCCGTCCTCGCCCAGTCGGGCGGGAATGCCAAGCCTTACGCCGAGAACGCACCGCTGCGCTTCGCGGAACTGGACCTCGACGCACCCGGACAGGGCGAAGTGCGCGTTGCCATCGACGCGGCGGGCCTGTGCCACTCCGACCTGTCGGTGGTGAACGGCGACCGCGTGCGCCCGATGCCGATGGCGCTGGGCCACGAAGGTACCGGCATCGTCGAGGCGCTTGGCCCCGGCGTCACCGGCCTTGAGGTCGGCGACCGCGTGGTGCTGGTGTTCTTGCCGTCGTGCGGCCGCTGCACTCCCTGCCTCTCGGGCGAGGGCTACCTGTGCGAGACGGGCGCTGCGGCCAACGGGCGCGGCGAGCTGATCGGCGGCGGCTTCCGCCTGCACGACTGCGGCAACGACGTGCACCACCACCTCGGCGTCTCGTGCTTCGCGACGCATGTGGTGGTCGACCAGCGCTCGACCGTGAAGGTGGACCGCGACATTCCCGCCGAAGTCGCGGCCGTCTTCGGCTGCGCGGTGCTGACGGGCGTGGGCGCGGCGATCAACAGCGCGGCGATCCGAGCGGGCGAGACGGTCGTGGTCTTCGGCCTCGGCGGCGTCGGCCTTGCCGCGCTGATGGGCGCGGTGGCGAGCGGCGCGGCGACGGTCATCGGCGTGGACCTTGCGCCGAACAAGATCGCGCTGGCCGATGATCTCGGTGCGATCGGCACCACCCCGGACCAGCTTGAGGCCGTCATGGCCGAGCATCTGGGCGGGAAGGCGGACGTCGTGATCGAAACCGTCGGCAACGCCAAGGTGCTGGCCTCCGCCTACACCGCCGCGCGCCGTGGCGGCCGGGTCGTCACCGTGGGCCTGCCCGCACCCGAGCAGCGGCTCGACCTGCAGGCCGTCTCGCTGGTGGCCGAGGGCAAGTCGCTGATAGGGTCCTACATGGGCTCGTCGATCCCGGCGCGCGATATTCCGCGCTACGTGGCGATGTGGAAGGCGGGCCGCCTGCCGGTGGACCGCCTCATCAGCTCCACGCACAAGCTGGACGAACTCAACGAGATGCTCGACGCGATGGATCGCGGCGAGGCGATCCGCCAGATCATCCGCTTCTAAGGCATGGCCTCACCTCCGTCATTGCGAGCATAGCGAAGCAATCCACCGCGGCTTGCAACTGCCCTGGATTGCTTCGCTGCGCTCGCAATGACGACGTGGGGGTGTGATTGGCATGCACGTCGAAATCCGACAGGCGGGCAAGGCGCGGCGCCCTCCTTGCCCACAGCCGCTTACTGACATCGACTGAGACCGGCAGCGATAGGCTGCCATTATCAGGGATCCCTGCATGTCATCCAGGCTCGCTTTTCTGGCCGCGCTGAGCGCCGCCGCCACCATGCCGCTTGCGCCCGCCGCTGCGCAGCAGCTGGTCCAGCTTGATCCGTCCTCCTGCGTCGTGCCGCCGTTCTATCCCGGCCCCGCTCCCTACAAGTCGGTAGAGCAGCTTCCCGACCAGCGCGTGACCTTCCGCATCTGCGCGCCCGATGCGAAAGAGGTGCTGCTTACCAGCACCGACATCGCGAAGATCATCCCGATGGGCTTCCCGCCCGGCACGCCGCAGGGCCTGACGATGGCGAAGGACAAGACCGGCCTGTGGACCGTCACCACGCCCCAGCCCGTCCCCGCCGACACCTATCGCTTCGCTTTCCGCGTCGATGGCGTGAAGACGCCCGACCCGCTCGGCAAGACTTTCTCCGAGGAACTGAAGGGCATCAATTCCACCTTCGAGGTCACCGGCCCCGAAGGCGCGTTCCAGACCTGGGATGCCAAAGTCGCCCACGGCACCGTCTCGACCGTGGAATACTGGTCCAATTCGCTCGGCATCAAGCGCCGCGCCCATGTCTACACGCCGCCCGGCTACACGAAGGACGCCCGCAAGTACCCGGTGCTCTATCTGGTCCACGGCGCCGGTGACAGCGACGACAGCTGGACCAGCGTGGGCCACGCCAACCTGATCCTCGACAATCTGATCGCCAGCGGCAAGGCCGTGCCGATGATCGTCGTCATGCCGGACGGCCACACGCCCGTGCAGGCGGGCAAGGTCGTGATGACGCTCGACAACCCGGACTTCGGCAATGACCTGATCAAGGACCTGATCCCTTACGTCGATGCCAACTACCGCACCGACGCGCGCCCGGCGACGCGGGCGATGGCGGGCCTGTCGATGGGCGGCTCTCACACCCTGCGCAACGGGTTGACCCACCCCGACCTGTTCCGCTGGATCGGCGTATTCTCGATGGGCCTGGGCGTCGGTCCCGACAAGGGCCGCGCGGATGACTACGCGAAGACTTACGATGCCGCGCTGAAACAGTCGGCGCGCGATCTCAAGCTGCTCTACTTCGCGATGGGCAAGGACGACTTCCTCTACGGCACCGTCGCGCCGACCCGCGCGCTGTTCGATCGCTACCACATCGCGTACCATTACAACGAGACCGGCGGCGGGCATGAATGGCCCAACTGGCGCCGCTACCTCGCGGACTTCGCGCCGAGGCTGTTCCGCTAGGCCGAGGGGGCTTCGACAAGCTCAGCCTGAGCGGGGTGGAGAGGGCCGTGACTACTAGTCCCTGCACCACCCCCGCTCACCCTGAGCTTGTCGAAGGGTCGCAGCACCGCCCTCTCCATCTGGCGATCAATTTATTGTTGCACCCTAATAGATTTCCGATTCTCGATCATTCTCGCCTCGCCAGAAAGGCAGAGGGAAGACAGGGATGACACAGGACAGCCGGGCCACCGGCGAATTGACGGTAATCCAGCTCGAAGTCGAGCCGGCAAGCGCCGAGGCGCTGGCCCCGTTCGGCGCGATCGTCGGCCGCGAGGCGCCGGTCACGCCGGTCTCGGTCGACTTCTACAAGGGCGCGGTGAAGATGAGCTACCCGGCGCGCTTTATGTGCGAGCACCCGGTGGAGATCACCCTCGCCCAGATGGACCGCCGCCAGGGGGAGGTGCGCTACATGGAGCGCCATTTCCAGCACACGCAGGCATTCCTGCCATTGGGCGGCAAGCCCTTCGTCGCAGTCATGGCCCCTCCCGGCGAGGACGATCTGCCCGACTTGTCGAAAGTCCGCGCTTTCCGCTTCGACGGCAGCGCCGGTTTCGCCATGCACATCGGCACCTGGCACGAATTTCCCTTCGCTGTGGAGGACGGCACCGACCTCGTCGTGATCCTCTCCAGCCAGACCGGCTACGACCTCAAGGCCAAGAATGCGCAGACCGAGGAAGCCCACGGGCCGGACCTCGACAAGAAGGACATCGTGGCGCGCACCGGCCACGTCTTCCGTTTCGATCTGGGAGTGAACTGACAGTGGCGGACCGCATCAACCTCGACCGCAAGGCGCACTCCAAGGGCAGCCAGCCGGTCATCTTCGAAAGCGAGACGACCGACGCCCTCGCCGGCATGGTGCTGGCGCTGCTGGGCGAAGTCGTGGTTCTGAAGGACCGCCTCGACGCGAACGAGCGCCTGCTCGCGGCGGCGGGCTTGCATGGCCCGGCGGACATCGACATGTTCGCACCCGACGCGCAGACGAAGACGGAGCGCAGCGCCTATCGCCAGGCGATCTACGACCGCGTGCTCGGCTCCGCCCGCGACAAGCTGATGCCCGAGGCACTCGCACAGCAGAACGACTACGAAGGCGTCCTCGACGCCGTGACCCGCGACTGAGGCAGGAGGATCACCCATGGAACAGTACCGCCAGGAACACTTCGGCCACGCGGTCATGCCGCAGGCCACGCATGACGAGCAGGCGATGGAAGACCACTTCCTCGCGATGCGGGCGTGGACCAACCGCAACATGGACCCGCTCGACCGCCGCCTGCTGGACGAAGTGATCGTCCCCGGGATCGAGAAAAAGACCGGCACGAAGCCCACCTCCAGCGCGCAGGTCCGTCAGGCGCTGGAAGCGCACCCGCTGCACCAGTACTGGCTGACGCTCTCGCTCACCTACCAGGACCGCATCTGGCAGGCGCTGGACGGCGCGATCGACCGCCAGTACGACGAACTCGCAGGCAAGGTGAAGGCGCAGGTGGCCGAGCCCAAGGGCTCGCTGCGGCTGAACCCGGAGCTTGAGATCCCGCGCTACATCGCCGCCTTCGACCATCACCGCATGCCGGGCAGCTACGTGGTCGATACCGCGCAGGACGATTTCCGCGCCGGTGCCCTCTATGACCGCTTCGCGTCCACCTACCTGCGCAATCTCAACGGCGGATGGAAGAACGACGGGCGCGGGCACAGCCTCGCCAGCCACGTTCAGGACTTCTACCCGGACTTCAAGCCGAAGCGCATCCTCGACCTCGGCTGCTCGGTCGGCCATTCGACCGTCGCCATTGCGCAGGCTTTCCCGGACGCGGAGATCTTCGCGCTCGACGTCGGCGCGCCGATGCTGCGCTATGGCCATGCCCGCGCGGAATCGATGGGCGTGCCGATCCACTTCAGCCAGCAGGACGCCGAGCGCACCGACTTCGCGGACGGCAGCTTCGACCTCGTCTGCTCCTCGGCCGTGATGCACGAGACTTCGGCCAAGGGCATGCGGCAGATATTCAGGGAGTGCCACCGCCTGCTGCGGGACGGCGGCGTGATGTGCCACGTGGACGTGCCGCCGCGCCACGAGCACCTGTCGCTCTGGGACCAGATGCGCTGCGACTTCGAGAGCCACTACAACAACGAACCGTTCATGACCTCGCTGGCGCGGATCGACTGGCACAAGGTCGCCGTCGATGCCGGTTTTGCCGGTGACACGGTGCTGGTGGGCTACCGCAAGGGCACGTCCTACCTGAAGCCGGACCGTGAGGACTTCTTCACCGAAGGCCACCCGCAGGGCCACGCGATGATCGGCAGCTGGTACGCCTGTTCGGCGATGAAGTGAGGTTGAGGCGTCGTCCCGGACTTGATCCGGGACCGCTGGCCTTCCGAACCGAGGGCGTTTCGACAGGCTGTGCCTGACCCTTCGACAAGCTCAGGGTGAGCGGGGTTGGTGTAAACCTCTCAAACCGGCTCATGGAGAGAAAATCTCTCAACCGCTCAGGCTGAGCTTGTCGAAGCCCCATCGGCGGTAGCTACTTCCCCGCCACGCGCTTCAGGAACGGCATCGCCGCTTCCACCGAGCGCGCGGGGCAGTCCATCGGCATCATGTGCCCGCACTGCGCCACCACTTCGAGCCGCTTGTCCTTCGCCCCGAGCAGATCGAGCGCCTGCCGCCCGTCCTTCTCAAGCGGCACTTCATGGTCATCCGAGGACCACAGCAACAGGCTCGGCACGGTGATCGCACGCAAGTCATCCGGCGTGCGCGCGAACGCCAGCGAGCCCGTCGCCGCCCTCATCGCGCCCGCCGTGGTGGCCGGATCGCGCATCGCGCGGTTGTTGAGATCGGTCCACTGCGCCACCAGTCCGGGCGTGACCGCCTTGGCGTCCAGCATGTTCGCCAGCATGATCTGGCGCCAGAATTCGGGCTCGTGCCAGCCGGGATGTTTCGCATCCTGCGCCACGGCGTCCTTGAGCGCCTGCGGCATCGCCTCGTAGTCGATCTTGAGCGGCCCGGCGGCGATGTTGGACAGGATCACGCCCGAGACGCGCTCCGGCCGCGCGGCGGCATAGGCGGCGGTCTGCACGCCCGCGCTGGAAGTGCCGACGATGACGAAGCGCCGCACGCCCAACTTGTCCATCAGCGCGTCGATCACGGCAATGCGCTGGCTCAGTTCATAATCGTTGCGCGGGTTCGGGCCGGAGAGGCCGAGCGGCGACTGGTCGAAGCGGATCACGCGGTAATGGCGCTTCAGCTTCGCCGCCCAGCCGTCCCACTGACGCAGGTTCGCATAGGAGCCATGCAGCAGCAGGATCGCCGGGCCGCGCCCTTCGTCGACGTAGTGCAGCGGCTCTCCGGCCACCGTCTCGAAGTGCGAAGCCGGGAGGGCGTAGCGTTCGCGAAGCTGCGCGTCGGAGGGCACCTCGGGCGGCTGAGCGCCGGCCATGGACGTAATCGCCAGCATGGCGGCTCCGAATACCCAGCGCATCGTCATCTCCTTAAAGGGCTTCCCCTGCGAGCAGGCGCGCACATTCACTGTCACCGCGCAGGCGCGCCTTGCGGATGGCGCGAAAGGCCACGGCGTAGAGCCCGGTGCCCAGCAGCAGGAACGGCACGCAAACCAGCGCGATCGACCAGCCGACGCTTGCCGGATCGCCGAACACGCGCTCGGTCACGCTGGCGACCATGAGCGGGCCAAGGCTCGCCCCGAGGATGGTGTTGAGCACCAGCGTCAGCGCGATGGAGCTGCCCCGCATGCGCGGCGGCACCACCGACTGCAGCGTCGCGAACATCACAGTGCCGACGACCGAGAACACCGCATTGGCCGAGGCGACCAGCACGGTCGCGAAATGCAGCTCGTGCGCCAGCACCGAAAGCGTGAAGGGCAACGCGAAAAGCGGCGCGACCGACAAGATGCGGAACCGCGCCAGCGTGTCGCCCGAACGCATCGAGCGATCCAGCAACGTACCGCCGACCAACGGCCCGATCGCCGAAAACAGAATCGACAGCGGACCAAGCCACGCACCGAGATAGGCCGGGGTGGCGCCATAGGCGCGCAGCAGCATCGAAGGCGCCCACGACGCGCCGCCGTAAGCGACCGTGAAGCAGGTCGCGAAACCGAAATAGAGCGGCAGCAGCACAGCGCGGTTGCGCCACAGGTATGCCGCCTCCGCCGCGCCGGGCACTTGCGCCGCAGCCTTGGGGGCATCGCCCTGCCGGGGCGGCTCGCGCGTCAGCAGCAGCATGGCGAGCGCGATGACGAGCCCGCAGGCGCCGAAGATCACGAATACCGTGCGCCACGGAACCAGCGCGCCGAGCACCGGGAAGCCGAGGAACGCCCCCGCTCCCGCCGCCGCGAGGATCAGGCTGGTCAGCGAGATGGCGATGCCGTTCGCCAGCCCCTGCCCCATCATGTAGACCGAGATCGGCCGCCCGCGCCGCGCGGGTGCGAAGAGGTCCGCGATCAGCGAGATCGCGGCCGGGCCAAGCGCCGCCTCGCCCAGCCCCACCAGCAGGCGCGCCGCGAAGAGCGAGCCGAACGATTGCGCCAGCCCGCTCCCGATCGTCGCAAGGCTCCACAGGCCGATGCCTGCGACGATCAGGTTGCGCCGCGAAATGCGGTCGGCGGCAAGGCCCATGGGGATGCCCATAAAGGCATAGAACAGCCCGAAGGCGAGGCCCTGCAGCAGCCCGATCTGCTCGTCGCTGATGCCCAGCGTGCCGCGGACCGGGTCGACCAGGATGTTCAGCGCGGCCCGGTCGATCACCGACAGGATACCTGCGAGGAACAGCATGATCACCATGGTCCAGGCGCCGCGCGTGTTCGGCCGCACGGCGTCGGTCGCGGAGACCTCAGGCATATCGAGAGCGATCGGGCCGGCCATCGTCAGAGCAGTCCGGCAGCGCGGGCGCGCGTCTTGATGTAGTCGCCCAGCCAGTCGAGGTTGCGGAAGCGCAGCGTGCCGCGTCCCACCGCCGTCGAGCTATGCGCCATCCCTGCGACAAGGCGCAGGCACTTGGCCATCAGGAATACTTCGGTGGCATCCTTCTCTTCAGGCGTGAAGGGACGCACGGATTCGTAGCCCGCTTCGAAAGCCTCGCCGATCTTCGGATCGAAGCCGTAGAAGAGGTTGCCCCACACGAAGTTCTGCACGTCCTGCATGAGGAAATCCTCACCCGCCGCGTCGAAATCCAGAAGCGTGATCTGGCCGTCTTCCGCCACGTGGACATTGCTCGGGTGGAAGTCGCGGTGGCACACACCGAGCGGAACCTTGCCCGAAGCAGCGTATTCGTCCAGCCGCTTGTCGAGGTTGGCGGCGATGATCGGGTAATCGTGCAGGTCGTCCGGGCGATCGTAGACGAAGTCGATCAGCGCGGGCATGCAGATGTTGTAGTCCTTGGCCGTCTCGGTCGAGAACTTGTGGTCCGCGCCTGCCTGTTCCTTGGCCCATGCGTCACCGTGCAGGTGCATTTCGGCCATGGCCGCGCCGATGCGGAAAGCCGTTTCCTCGGACAGGCGATCGCCGAACTTCACGCCGGGCGCCCAGTCGTAGAGCGCAAGGGCACGCTCGCCCTCGGGCGACATCACCTTGAAATAGAGCTTGCCGTCATGCTGCGGTACGCCGACCGAGGCGGGGAAGCCCGCGCGGCGCAGGTAGTCGAGGAAGTCCAGTTCATAAGACACGTCGTCGACATCGCGGTAGGTCTTGCGCCAGACGCGCAGGGCGTACTTCGCCTCTGCGTCCTGCACCAGATAGACGTCGTTCATGCCGCGATAGAGCAGGAAGCAGGTGAGGTCGCCCTTCAGCGCATAGCGGCGCGCCACTTCGCGGACGATGAAGTCCGGGTGGAGGACCGAGTGCGATACTTCGGCAAGCGGAAGGTCAGAGGTGGTCAAGGAAGTCTCGCAATTCATCAGCTAGTCGCTCCGGTGCAATATCGAAAATGTCGCGGTCGAGATCGGTAAGCTCGACCACTCGGCAGGAAGGCAGCCGCGCGGCCGCCTTGAGTGAAAGGTGCATGAGGTCTTCGGCGGGCTGCAGCAGCAGCGCGGGCTGGGAGACCTGTTCGAGACGGGCGAAGTCCCACGACCACACGCCCCGATAGGCCCAGGTGAAGCGGTCCATCGCACGCGCCTTGTCGGCGAAGTTCAGCGCGGCCTTCTCCAGCGGGACGCGGGCGTCGCGCTTGCCGACGACGTACGCCCATAGGCCCGCCGTCAGGTCGCGCACCACGGTGCCTTCCTCGTCGAGCGAGGGGTAATTCTCGGCATCGGCAAGGCGTTTGGCGAGGGCCTCGGCGTCATACATCGGGATGCCGGTAAGGCCGACCGCGCGGACCCGGTCGGGCCGGGCGATGGCAAGCTCGCAGGCGAGCAGCGAGCCGGTGTGGAAGCCGTAAAGATCGACCTTGCCCGCCAGCACGCCTTCCTCCGTCAGCGCATCGAGCGCATCGGAGAAGGCGGCCGCATAGCCCGCCATGCCCGGGGGCGCGGACGGCGAATCCGACATGCCGTAGCCCGGCGTATCGAAGGCCACGACCAGACGGTCGGCGGCGAGCGCGGCGATCAGCGGCTCGTACTCGAAGGATGATGACGGGTTCTGGTGGAGCAGCACGACGGGCGCGCGCTCCACTGCCGTTCCGGCGATGCGGTAATGCATCTGGCCGTAGCGGCAGGTCGTATAGGCTCTTCTGATCACAGGGCGGTGTTCCCGAAGCCCTCTTCGCTGCGCAGGCGCGCGGCGGCGAACTTGTCTTCGTCGAGGTCGTAGGCCCACAGGAACAGCCCGTTGATCGTGAACATGATCGAGGGGATCACCGCGAAGCCGACCTTCAGCGCCAGCATCGCGCTCTCGGGCTGCTTGACGATCGCGCCGCCCGTCGTCGGCACGTAGCCGAGCGCATGGAGAAACACGCCGAGCACCGCAACGCCGAGCGCGAAGCTGACCTTCTCGACCACGGCGATGGCGCTGGAGAGCAGGCCCTCGCGCGCCTCGCCGGTCAGCACGCGGTCATAGGCCTGCGTGTCGCCGAGCATCGAGATCGACATGAGGATGATCGCGCCCGAACCGAGCCCGCCGCCCACCGCACGCACCATGATGCCGACGGTGGTGATGGTGTTGTCGGCCAGCAGCCAGCTCAGCGTGGTCAGGCAGAAGATCACCACGCCCCAAAGGTACGTGCGGCGCTTGCCGATGGTCTTTCCGCTCCACACCCACAGCGGCATGGCGAGCGCGGTGACGACGTTCTGCGTCACGGCCATGACGATCTGGCCGGTATAGCCCACGCCCACGACGTTGAGCATGTAGAGCAGCATCGTCGATGCGACCGAGGCGAACGAAAGGAACTGGAAGACCTTCGCGCCCAGCAGCATCATGAACGGCCGGTTGCGGGCGATGGCGCGCATCTGCGCGAAGCCCGGCAGGTGCTTTCCGGTCGCGGGCTGCGTGCCGTGCTGGACCGGCACCGAAAGCGCCGTCGCCGTCATGGCGCCGCCGATGATGAGCGCCATGACGAGGCCCATCGTCGCGAAGCCCGCGCGGCCCGCGCCGCCGCTCTGGATCAGCCACGCAGTGCCCGCCATCGCCAGGAGCTGGCCGATGGAGACGAACACGGTGCGGAAACCGATCAGGCGGGTGCGTTCGTGGAAGCCGTCGGTCAGTTCGGCGGGCAGCGCCATGTACGGCACGTTGAACAGCGAATACGCAGTCGAATAGATCACCAGCGCGGCGATCATCCAGACCATCAGCGCGCCCTGCCCCATGACCGGCGGCGCGAACAGCATCAGGAACGACACCGCCGAAAGCAGCGCGCCTGCAGCCAGGAACGGCTTGCGACGGCCCCAGCGGGTGCGGGCGCGGTCGGACAGGCTGCCGATCACGACGTCGATCACCGCGTCGGCCAGCTTGGAGACCATCAGCAGGTAACCGGCGATCTCCGGCGACTGGCCCAGCACGGTGGACATCAGCGCCGGGAAGTACGTCGTCACGGTGTTGAGCATGATCGACACGCCGACCGTGCCCACCCCGAAGCCGAGGCAGATGCCCATGCCTAGGCGCTTGTGCGCGCCAGTTTCGCTGCCAATCCCGCTAGTGGCGTCCATCTTCATGCTCCGGCTCCGAGGAATTGCGCGATTACTTCCGCCTTGGCCTGCGCCGAGCCGCCGGTGGATGCCTCATGCCCATCGGCCAGCAGGCCGAGCGCGGTCTTCACCGAGGCGTTGAGCAGGGCCAGTTCGGTCTCAGGCTTGAGCAGCAGGGTCGGTGCGGCGATCCGCGCCATGCGCTCGAACGCGCGGTAGCGGAACGCGGCGATATAGGGCTTGGGGTAGGTATCCAGCGCCTTGAGCACGTCGAGCGTGATCCGATGCAGGATCTGCGGCGGCGGCATCGGCACGGCGAGGCGGTGCTCGGCGTCCTTCATGAAGTGCGGGAAGAACAGCGCCTGGTCGCGGCAGAAGTTGAAGGCCCAGATCAGATGGCGGCCGTATTCGTCGGGCTCCACCACGGGTGCATAGTTGGCGACGACGGCATCCCGCAGTTCGTCCTCGTATTCGGTGATACCGTCAAGGACGAGGCGGCGCACGCGGCCTTCATGGCCCGCCGCCAGTTCGCAGGCGATGCGCGCGCCGGTGTGGGTGCCGTAGGCGTCTACCGCGTCGAAGCCGAGCGCCGTGCAAAGCCGGTCCATCGAATCGGCGAAGTAGCCAATGTCGGGCTCGGCCGGGGCGGGCGGCGGCGAATCGCCGTTGCCCAGCGTGTCGGGCGCGACGATCTCGCCCAGACGGCCTGCCGCGCGCAGGGCGAGCATGAAGTCCTGCAGGAACCAAGAAGAGGCAGGCGAGGCGTGGAACAGCAGCAGCGGCGTGTGCCCCGGCTCTGCGGCCGGAAGGCGCCGCAAGTGAAGCTGGCCCTCGTCGAGCCGCACGAAAGCGCGCTCGATCTGCGCAAATGGGTTCTTGTCAGTCGGGTTCATGAGAGGCAGGCTATCGCAGTCGCTCGCCAAGCCACGACATGAAGAGAAAATTTATCGGCTAGCGAATAAAACTTTAGCACTGAGCGCGAACCGCGCCCGGTCGTGTTCATATTGCAGCATGGACACGACACTCCTCCCCGACGATGGCGCGTTACTCGCGGCGCTCGAGCGCGAAGGGCCGATGAACCTCGCCCGCGCGCTCGCCGTCATGGAGCAGCACGATCTGGCCGGGCTGGTGCTGGGCGATCCGATCAACGTGTTCCACGCGCTGGGTCACTGGCCGCAGATCGGACGCACCCGCGCCGGGCAGCCGCCGGGCACTTTCGCCCTGATCGCGCGTGAAAGGCCCGAGAATCCGGGCCTCGTGACCAGCCGCTTCCTGCATCACTACAGCTGGGCAGACGGCCGCAGCCGCAGCGACGTGGCGGTCTGGCTCTATACGCACATGGGCGACGAGGGCGACGAGACCGCGCTCGAAGTGCCCTTCTCTACTGTCCTTCCGGAACGGCACTCAGCGGCACTCAGCGGCACCGAACGGCACCGGGCGGCCGTCAGCGCGACCCTCAGCGGCGCCATGACCGCACGCAGCGACGCGGGCGGCGCGATAGTCGCCGCCATGAAAGGGCTCGGTCTGTGGCAGGGCCGGATCGGCTTCGACCACACCGTCATCGCCGCAGTCGCCGAGCGTCACGACCACCCCGGCGCGATGGTCCAGGCCGACAACATCCTGCGCGAGATCCGCCTCGTGAAGTCGTCGCTGGAACATGCGCTGATGGCGCGCGCGGCGCGCTCCAACGTCGATGCGCTCAACGCGGTCGGCCATGCGATCCGCGCGGGCGCCACGCACGTCGAGCTTCAGGCGCTCTATCGCATGGAGTGCGCCGCGCGCGGCAACACCGCACTGTTCCTCAACGTCGACCGCGTCTCCTCCGACCTCTCGCGCCTTCAGGTCGAGGACGGGCAGACGCTGATGCTCGACGGCGTCAGCCAGTTCCTCGGCTACCATGGCGACTTCGCGCGCACCGTGTTCGTCGGCGAGCCGACGCGCGAAGCGCGCCGCGCCGCCGAGGCCGCCGCCTTCGGCTGGCAGGCGGTGCGCGAACAGCTGCGCCCGGGCCTGCGCTATTCCGAGATCGCCGCGATCGGCGAGGCCGCGATCCGCGCTGCCGGGTACGAGGCCGCGATCGGCTTCGGCCCGCACAGCGTCGGCCTTGCCCACACCGACGAGCCCGGCGAAGTCCACGGCGGTTTCTGGCGCAAGCCCGACATCGTCCTCGAGCCGGGCATGATCCTCTCGGTCGACTGCCCGACGCTGGATACCGGCATCGGCGGCTCGGCGCATTGCGAAGACCTCGTCCGCATTACCGAGACCGGCTGCGAACCCATCCATCCTCTCCACGACCCGGTGATCATCGTATGACCAGACCTTTCATCCTTTCCGCCTCCGTGGCCGAACCGGCCTTCGCCGTACCCGGCCATGCCCGCGCCGTGCTGCAGGCCGCCGAAGCGGCCGGGTTCGACCTCCTCATGCTCGGCCGGTCGGGCGAGCGCCCGTTCGACGCGCAAGTGCTCGTCGCCTGGGCCGCGCCGATGACCTCGACGCTGGGCGTGGTCGCCACCGTGCCCGCATCGAAGGCGCACCCCTTCCATGTCGCGCGCGCGCTGTCGGCAGTGGACTTCCTCGCCGCCGGGCGCACCGGCTGGTCGGTGGCCCCCGAAGGCGCGCCCGCAGGCATGGCCGAGGACATGGTCGGCGCCGCCCGCGCGCTGTGGGACGGCTGGGGCAGCGACACGCTGATCCTCGACAAGGAGAGCGGCCGCTACCTCGACGCATCGAAGGTCAAGGCATCGAACTACAAGGGCGCGTTTTTTAAGGTGGCGGGGCCGGTCAACGCGATGCGCCCGCCGCTCGGCCATCCGCTGCTGGTGGTGGACGGCGACGATCCGATCGCGATCGACGATGCCGACATCGCGCTGGTGTCCGACGGCACCGCCGCACCGCAGGCGACGAAGCGGCTGATCAAGGTCGGCGCCGATGCCGACGCCGCCATGCTGGCCGAACGCTTCGAGGCGCGCGAGATCGACGGCGCGCACTTCACGCTGAACGATGCCCTTGCGCAGCTGCCGCAGATCGGCGCGCGTCTTGCCTCCCTGCTGGCACCTCGCCCGGCCGGAGACCTGCGCGCGCGGCTTGGCCTGCCCATCCCTTCCACCGCCTCCAACCAGCCCGGCGGCGCCGTGATCCCGGAGATCGCATGATGCAGAACCAGATTCATCTTTGGGCCTTCCTGCAGGGCATCGGTTTCTTCCCGACCGGCTGGAAGCATGAGCGCGCGCGCCCCGAGGGCGTGTTCCACATGGACTACTACACCCGCGTCGCGCAGTTGGCCGAACAGGGCCGCTTCGACGCGATCGTCTTCGGCGATCAGCTGCAGTCGCGCGGCGCCGGTGGGCGTGCGCCCGAGCGTCTGGCGATGCCGACGCTCGATCCCGTCACGCTGCTGACGGCGATGGCGGCGGTGACGAAGCACATCGGCCTCGTCGCCACCGTCTCCACCACGTACAACACGCCCGAGATGCTGGCCGAGCGCTTCGGCACGATGGAGCGCATCACCGGCGGGCGTTCGGGCTGGAACATCGTCACCACCGCGCACCCCGACACCGCGCCCAACTTCGGCGAGACCGAACTCCCGCCCAAGGACGCACGCTATCGCAACGCCGTCGAAGTCGTCGCCCGCGCCTGCGAACTGTGGGCCGCGATGGACCGCGAGGGGCCGCAGCTGCCGCAGGGCCGCCCGGTGCTGGTGCAGGCGGGCCAGTCGCCCGACGGCCGCGACTTCGCCGCGCGCACGGCCGAAGCGATCTTCTGCCCCGCCGCCACGATCCAGGCGGGTGTCGATTTCCGCACGGACTTGCGCAGCCGCGTGGCGGGCGTCGGCCGGAGCCCTGACGGCGTGCGTATCATGCCGGGCCTGTCCTGCGTGCTCGGCGGCACCGAGGAAGAGGCCCGCGCCGAGCATACCGCGATCCTCGACCTTGCCGACGATGCGCTGGCGATCGAGTATCTGTCGGAATCGCTGTGCTGCGACCTGACCGGCTTCGATCCGCTCGGCCAGATCCCGGTCGACGAGATTCTCGCGAAGACCCTGCTGCCGCAGGGCGACGTCGCCCGCTCGATCGTGCCGGGCGCCGAGAAGGGCACGCCGCTGGGCGAGTTCGCCGCCAACTTCATGCGCCACCCGCGCGGCCACAACGTCTTCATCGGCACGCCCGAGCAGATGGCCGACATGATGATCGAGTGGCGTGACGCGGGCGCCTGCGACGGCTTCACCCTGCAGCCCAGCTACATGCCGGGGGGCCTTGAAGACTTCGTCGGTCAGGTCGTGCCGATCCTGCAGGCGCGCGGCCGCCTGCGTACCGACTATCCGGGCACCACCCTGCGCGAGACGCTGGGCCTGCCCGCGCGCGAAGCGGTGACGGCATGAAGATCGGCCGCATCGCACTCGCCACGCTGGGCGCAGTCGTCCTCGTCGGCGGCGGCACCGTTCTGGCCTTGCGCACCGGAGCGGGCGAGTCCGACCGTGCGCAGCTGGAAAAGCGCTGGGCCGACGGCCCCTCGCGCTTCGTCACCATCGACGGCGTGCGCCTGCATGTGCGCGAGGAAGGCCCGGTCGGCGCCCCGGTGATCGTCCTGCTCCACGGCTCGATCGTCAACCTGCACGAGTGGGACGACGTCGCCGCGATCCTCAAGGACAAGTACCGCGTCGTGCGCTTCGACTGGTCGCCTTACGGCCTGACCGCGCCCGATCCTTCCGGGGTCTATTCGACGCCGCGCTCGGCCGAGCTGATGAACGGGCTGCTGACCAGGCTCGGCTACGACAAGTTCGCGCTCGTCGCGACGTCGAACGGCTCCAACGTCGGGCTCGAATACAACCGCGCCTATCCCGGCCATGTGACGGCGATGGCGTTCTCGATGCTGCCGCTGGAGCGCCCCAGCCAGACCCGCAAGGTCAACTGGCGGCTGAGCTGGAGCCTGCCGGTGTTCAAGTCGGTGCTGCCGAACTGGCGCCCGCACTGGTTCTGGCGCGCCATGCTGGAGGATACCACCCCGCCCGGCTTCCAGCCGACCGACCGCATGGTCGACCAGATCACCGAGATGAACAACCTGCCCGGCGCGCTGGGTCGGCAGGCGCAGTACATCCAGGCGAACGTCAAGGCGTTCAAGACCTCCGACGTCGGCGCCGTGGCCGAAACCGTGCACGTGCCGGTGCTGCTGCAGTGGTGCAGCTACGACGACGTGATCTCGCAAAGCGCCGGTGCCTCCGTCAAGCGCTTCACCAACGCGCCGGTGACGCTGATCGAATACCCCGACCTCGGCCATTTCCCGATGTGGGAAAAGCCACAGAAGTTCGCCCGCGACCTCGAAGCATGGCTCACGAAAGTCGCGGTGCGGTGATTTACCCGCCTGTCGGACGCCGGAGCATCCGACAGGCGAACAAAGGACACGAGCCTCTTCAACAGAACGTGAGTTAAGGGAATTCTTACGGCGATAAAAATTTCTTGATTCACGCAGAATCGCAAGTTGAAATTTTATCACGATCGGGCCGACGGGACGGCCATTGGCTTACTCTCTTCCAGTTCTGCGCGTCAGTGCAGAATGCGCATAGTATCATTACAAAAACTGATGGCAGTGAAATTCGCAGATACGCAGGGAACGTGACAACAATTGGCGCCGCAAGCGCGCCTTTAACATTGAGGGACGAAATGACCGGCAAATATAAACTCCAGTTCGCCTCCACTTTGTCTGGCATTGCTATTGCATCAAGCCTGGCCGCCGCTCCCGCGATGGCGCAGGACACCGGCGGCGACATCATCGTCACCGCACGCAAGACCGGGGAAGACATCCTCAAGGTTCCGGTCACCGTTACCGCGATCACGTCCGAAACGCTTGACGCCAAGGGCATCGTCTCGGTCACCGACATGGCCGCCTCGACCCCGGGCATCAACGTCAACAACAGCTCGTCGGGCCACGCCGACCGCTCGTTCCAGCAGGTCGTCATGCGCGGCATGACGCCGTCGACCACGCTGGCCACCACGACCTCGATGTTCATCGACGGCGTCGCGGTGTCCTCGCCCTCGCAGGTCAGCGCGATCAGCAACCCCGAGCGCGTCGAGATCATCAAGGGTCCGCAGAGCGCCTACTTCGGCCGCAACACGTTCGCGGGCGCGATCAACGTCGTGACCAAGATGCCCGGCAACGACTGGGGCGGCGAAGTGCTCGGCATGCTCGGCACGCGCGAGAACTGGCGCCTGCGCGGATCGATCGAAGGTCCGATCATCCCCGACCTCCTCTCGTTCCGCATCAACGGCGAGCAGTATTCCAGGGACGGTTCGTGGAAGAACCAGGACGGCGTGACGCTGGGCGACCAGCAGACCAAGAGCGCCTCGCTCCTGCTCGCCATCACCCCCGCCTCGAACGTCACCATCAAGCTGTTCGGCATGCTGAGCGAGGACAAGGACGGCCCCTCCGCCCAGACCCGCCTCTATTCCTACGACGTCAAGGCGCCGAACGGCAGCACCGTCGTCCAGGGTCAGGCGAACTGCATCCTCACCGGCGATACCCGCGGCGTGCTCAACCCGGTAACCGGCCTGCCCGCCGGCGCTGCGGTGCAGAACCCCTACTTCTGCGGCACCATCCCGACGATGGCGAACCCGGTCACCGCGAACGTCACCAACACCGACTTCGTGCGCCAGTTCCTCAACATCGGCACCAACCGCATCGTCGATCCCTCGGAAGGCGTGCAGGGCTACGGCCTGCTGCGCCGCACCAAGCATGCCCACGCGACGCTCGACTGGGAGGTTACCGACGGGCTGACCGCTTCGGCGCTTGCAGGATATAACCGTGAGGTCTGGACGACCTTCATCGACCTGGACAGCTACGACGGCAGCGCCCTGCCCAGCGGCTACGACTACAACGGCAACGGCACGATCGACGCCTCCGAAATCTTCGGCGAAGGATACTTCAACTATCCGTACCTGATCGAACGCAAGATCGACGACTTCTCGCTCGAAGGCCGCCTACAGTACGTGTCGGGTCCGTTCCGCGGCGTCGCGGGCATCAGCTACCTCAGCGCCGACCAGCTGCAGGGCCTGGGTGGCGGCACCGGCGCGCTGACCGCGTCCAGCCTCTCGCCCGGCGGTCTCAGCCGGAACAAGACCACGGGCCTGTTCTTCGGCCTGACCTACGACGTGACCGACACGATCTCGGCCAGCTTCGAAGGCCGCTACCAGATCGACCAGCTGCAGGCGTTCGCCCGCCCCTCCGGCGTGAGGGTCGCATCGAGCGCGTTCATCCCGGCTGGCTTCTACACCGGCGGCACCGTGCTCGCGAGCGCGAAATACAAGAACTTCACCCCGCGCGCGATCGTCAACTGGCAGATCAGCCCGGACACCATGGTCTATGCATCGTGGGCCAAGGGGGTGAACCCGGCGCAGTTCAACACCAACATCTTGTCGCAGGTCGAAAGCGTGCAGGATGCCGCTGCCGCTGCCGGTGGCCAGCTCGCCATCGAGCCGGAGAAGATCACCAACTACGAGCTCGGTCTGAAGGGTCGCATCGGATCGACCCTGCGCTACACCTTCGCGGCCTACTACGCCCAGTGGCGCAACCAGATCAACTCGACCATCATCGTCGCGCCCGACGCCACGCAGCCCACCGGCTACAGCTTCGTGACCGCATCGATGAACGCGGGTTCGGTCAACTTGCGCGGTATCGAGGGTGAAGCGTCCTGGCGCCCGACCGAGTTCCTGACCATCGACGCCGCCGGTGCGATCAACGACTCGGACATCAAGGCCTTCGCCAGCTCCACGGTCAGCGCCCTGACCGGAATCTACGACTATTCCGGCAAGGAGATGAAGAACACCTCGAAGTACTCGGCCAACGTCGGCGTCCAGGTCGGCACCGAGATTTCGGGCTGGGACAAGGGCAGCTGGTTCGTGCGCGGCGACTGGAACTTCAAGTCGGGCGTGTGGTCGAACGAGGCGAACCTGGCACGCACGCCGGACCTGCACCTGTTCAACGCGCGCGCGGGCATCACGCGGGGCAACCTCTCGCTCGAGGCGTTCGTGAACAACATCTTCAACAACAAGACGCCGCTGACGATCTCGGACAACTACACGCTGTCACCGGGCTTCGTTTATGCGGCGCGGACCTCGGCGCTGATGCTGGGCCTGGGCGACCTGCGTACCGCAGGCGTGCAGGCGAAGATCACGTTCTGATCCGACGCTGCAGCGACACAAGGAAAGGCTGGGGGAAACCCCGGCCTTTTTTTATTCCTCCCCGAGCTAGTCTCGGGGAGGAATAAAAAAAGGGAGGCACAGCCTGCGCCGTGCCTCCCCTTCATCTCGTGTTCGCAGGAAACCTCACCCCATCAGGGCGATGGCCTGCTCCTCGCTGAGCACTTCGGCGTACTTCTTCGACAGGTCGAACAGGTTCGCCTCGTGCGGGCGCTCGTCACGATCGCCGCAGGCGTCCGCCACGACCAGCGGAACGAAGCCGTTCTGCAGCGCATCCAGCGCCGAGGCGCGCACGCAGCCCGAGGTGGAGAAGCCGGTGATGAACAGGCTGTCCACGCCCATGCTGGTCAGCGTCGCCGCCAGCGAGGTGCCGAAGAACGACGAGGCGTACTGCTTCGTCACCACCACTTCGTCCGCACGCGGCTGCAGCGTGTCCGGGAAGGCGCCGAGCGGCGAGCCCTCCAGGAAAGCCTCCAGCGCAGGCACCTTCCTGTAGAACAGCCCGCCGTCCACACCGCCTGCGCGGTAGACGACGTTGGTGAAGATCACCGGTACGCCCGCTTCCCGCGCCGCTGCGGTCAGACGCTCGCACGATGCGAGCGCCGTCTCGAAGCGCGGCGAGTAGAGAGGCTGGCCGGGCGTGAGATACGCCACGACCACGTCCACCAGCAACAGCGCCGGCTTCTTGCCGGGCTGCAGAGCCCCGCCGAAGCCGCCACGGTTGTAGTCGTCGAGAAGGTCGCTCACTCGGCGGCCTCCGCGAATTCCACGGTGGCCCACTTCGGCGCGGTCGGCGCAGGCAGGCCGGTTTCGGCGAGGCAGTTCGCGCGCAGCGTCTCGATGTCGGGGCCGAAGTCGAACACGCCGATTGCACCGCGCTCGGTACGCAGCTTCTCGCGCAGCGCCGTAGTGGCGGCTTCGTCCACCGCGCCGTCGGTGATGACGACGCCGTAGTCCTTCGCGCCTTCTGCCGTGACGAGGCCCTGGCCGATTTCCTTCAGCACCAGCGCCGGGTCACGGTCCAGCGGGTCGCCCCAGCCGCCGCCGCCCCAGGTGATGAAGTGCAGCACGTCACCAGCCTCGACCGGGTAGTCCTCCAGCTTGTTGCCGACGACGATCTCGGTGCCGTCGGCCTTCACCAGCAGCTTGCGCGCGCGCTTGCCCGGGTGGCCGCCGTTGACGCCCCAGGGCGGCACGAACCAGCGGTCGTCGTGGATGGCGATCACGCCCGGCTCCAGGAAGCGGTAGACCATGTTGATGCCGTTGCCGCCGCGATGCAGGCCCGCGCCGCCCGAGTCCGGTACCGTCTCGTACTTCTCGATGACGAGCGGGAAGTAGCGCTCCAGGAACTCGTTCGGAACGTTGGTGAAGCCGGGGAACAGCGAGTGCCCGTCCGGTCCGTCGCCCAGCGGACGGCCGGGAATGCCGCCGAAGCCGATCTGGAACAGCTGGAACCACTTTCCGGCCTTGTCGGTGCCTGCATAGAACAGGTGCGGGCTCGACGAGAAACCGGCAGCGTTGAGGAATTCCGGGGTCTTCTGGCCCAGCAGGCCGCCCAGGATGTCGAACAGGCGGCCCAGCACGTGGGTGCGGCCCGAAAGCGCGGCCGGGAACTTCGGCTTGAGCAGCGAGCCTTCCGGAATGCGCACGTCGATCAGCGGATAATAGCCGTCGTTGAACAGGATCTGCGGATCGAAGACCATGATCATGTAGATGCCGAAGAACATGCGCATCATGTTCTCGTTCAGGAACATGTTGATCGAGGCCTGGCTCTGCGGATCGGTGCCGTCGAAGTCGAGGACCACGCGGCCGTTCTCGCGCCACATCGTGCACTTGATCTTGTACGGGCCGAAACCCATGCCGTCGTCGCAGATGTAGTCCTCGAACGAGACCTTCTCCTCGCCGATCGAGCTGGCGATCAGCTGCTGCATCGCGCGGAAGTTGCGGTCGAGCAGCAGGTCGGTCGCCGAGACGAACACGTCGTCGCCGAAGCGCTCGGCCATTTCCACCACGCGGTGCGCGGCGACGCGGCAGGAGGCGATCAGCGCGTTGAGGTCCGCCTTGCACCACGCCGGGGTGCGCGACTGGTGCATGACCAGCTTGATCAGGTCCTCGTTGTATTCGCCCTTCTTCCAGATCTTGACGGGCGGGATGCGCACGCCTTCCTGGAATATCTCGGTGGCGTGGATCGGCATCGAGCCGGGGACCATGCCGCCGATGTCGCTCTGGTGGCCGAACATCGAGGTATAGGCGATCAGGCGGCCGTCCTTGAACACGGGCAGCAGCACCAGCCAGTCGTTGCAGTGGCTGATCGCGCCGCCGACCGAGTAGGGGTCGGACAGGAAGATCATGTCGCCGTCTTCCACGGTGCCGTCGAAGCCGTCGAGGAATGGGCCGATGTAGGAGCCGAACTGGCCCACGATCATGCGGCCCTGATGGTCGGCGATCAGCGGGAAGGCGTCGCCTTGCTCGCGGATGCCGGGCGACATGGCGGTGCGAACCAGCGTCGCGTCCATCTCGACGCGGGCGTTGCGCAGCGCGTTCTCGATGACTTCGAGGGTGACGGGATCGATATCGACCTTGTTGAAGGGCGTTTCGTTAGCCTGGATGATACGTGCGGGCATTGGTTCTCTCCCCTCAGGCCAGGTTGATCAGGATGTTGCCGACCGCATCGACGGTGCCGACGCAGTCGCCTTCGATGAGCGTGGTCGAATCCATCTCGGTGACGATGGCCGGGCCGGGGATCACGTCACCGGCGCGCAGCTTGGCGCGGTCGTAGATCGCGGCCGGGGCCATGGCGCCGTTGAACCACAGTTCGTGGTCGCGCACCTTGGCCTCGATCGGGTCGCCGTTGCCTTCGGGCAGGCGCAGCGCCTCGAGTTCGAGCAGCGGCCCGAGCGCCACGGCGCGCAGGTTCACCAGCTCGTGCTCGGTGTCCATGTTGAACGTGAACAGGCGCTCGTGCTCGGCATCGAAACGGGCCTTGACGCCCGCCAGGCCATCGGCCTTGAGCACGTCGGGGCTGATCGAGAGCGGCACTTCGAAGGCCTGGCCTTCGTAGCGCACGTCGAGTTCGAACTGCACGGTGACGTCGGCGTCGGCGATGCCTTCGGCGGTCAGTTCCCGGGTGGTCTGCGCGGCCATCTCTTCCAGCAGCGTGATCACCTCGGCTTCCTCGGTCTCCGAGAAGCGCTTGGAGAACGAGCGCGCCGTTTCCGTGCGCATGCGGGTGGTGGCATCGCCCAGCGCGCAGAGCACACCCGGCGAAACCGGCGAGACTGCGGGCCACGAGCCCATCAGCTTGGCCACGGCGTTGACGTGGAGCGGACCGGCGCCGCCGAAGCCCATCACCGCGAAGTGGCGCGGATCGTAGCCCTGCTGCACCGAGATCATGCGCAGCGCGCCGAACATGTTCTCGTTGACGATGTCGATGATGCCGCGCGCGGCTTCCATCAGGCCGATGCCCAGCTTGTCGGCGATGGTCTGCACCGCCGCCTTGGCGCCTTCGCGGTCGAGCTTGAAGGTGCCGCCCAGCAGGTTCTCGGGCAGGTAGCCGAGCACCACGTTGGCGTCGGTCACGGTCGGCAGCTTGCCGCCCTTGCCGTAAGCCACCGGCCCCGGAACCGCGCCCGCTGACTGCGGGCCGACGCGCAGCGCGCCGGTCAGTTCGGGCACGTAGGCGATCGAGCCGCCGCCCGCGCCCACCGTCTTCACGTCCAGCGCCGAGGCGCGGACCGACAGGTGACCGACTTCGGTGGTCCGCACGCGGCGCGCCTCGAGGTTCTCGATCAGCGCGACGTCGGTGGAAGTGCCGCCGACGTCGAGCGTCAGGATGTTGCGGATGCCGGAGTTCTTGCCGACCCACAGCGCGCCCGTGACGCCGCCCGCGGGGCCGGACATCAGCAGCGCGACCGGATGCTCCTCCGACTTCTCGGAGGACATGAGGCCGCCATCGGACCGCAGCAGCGAGAGCGAGCCCGCCATGCCGCCGGAGCGCAGGTTGTCGCGCAGGTTGCGCACGTACTTGCCTACGACCGGGCGCACCGCCGCGTTGGCGACGGTGGTGAGGGTGCGCTCGTATTCCTGCATCTCGGGCAGGACGAGGTGGCTGAGCGAGATCGGCACGTCGGGCATGATCTCGGCCGCCAGCTGCGCCACGCGCTTCTCGTGCGCGCCGTTGAGGTAGCCGTTCATCAGGCTGACCGTCAGCGCCTCGACGCCCTGCGCCTTCAGCTTCTCCAGCGCGGCGCGGATGCCGGCTTCGTCGATCGGGCGGATCTCGCGCCCTTGCGCATCCATGCGCCCGGCGATCTCCACGGTGTCCTCAAGCGCGGCGAGCGGTTCAGGCTTGGGCCACACGATCCAGCCGGCGAGGCCGCCGGGCACGAACGAGCGTGCGATCTGCATGACCTGGCCATAGCCCTCGGTGACGACGAGGCCGACGCGCGAACCCTTGCCTTCAAGCACCGCGTTGGTCGCGACGGTCGTGCCGTGGAGGAAGTACTCGATGTCCGCAGGCGTGATTCCCGCCTTCTCGCAGATCGCGCCGAGGCCGTTCAGGATGCCTTCCGAGCTGTCATGCGGGGTGGAAGGCGTCTTGTGGCGCCAGAACGAGCCGTTCTTCTGATCGAGCAGCAAAAGGTCGGTAAACGTCCCACCGACGTCCACCCCCAGGCGATAAGTCATGAACCCAATCTCCGTTAGATTGGCAGCTAGCAAGCATCGCGAGCCCCGCAATGACAGGGTGGTGGCCCCGAATAACCGGCAGGTGGAGAACCCTGCCCACGCTGCGGAACGATTGCAAAGCCGGGCGGATCGCGCGCGACTCCGGCGGCTTGTTGAGATTTCCGCTCAATACACTTTCGGACAGCTTGATGCAGGCGTGGCAAAGTCCTGCGACACCGCGCCGTCATACCAGCCTCATCGAAAACCGACGATGGACGCCCCAAGGATGACCCGCATGCTCCCCGCCTTCGCAGCCCTTGCCGTATCCTCGGCCATCCTGACCAGCGTGGCCGACGTGGCAATGCCGCCGAGCGCACCGGTCATCGGCGCCGAAAAGCCCGTGTTCCTCGGCCGCATGCTGGTGACCGCGACGCCGCTCTGACGCACCAAGGCCCAATGCCGGAATTCCCCACCAGTCGATAAATTCTCGATTGGTGGCCAGAGGCACCAGCCTCGATTTGCCGCATGCCCAGCGTGAGGCAGCCTCGACGTCGAACACCGCAAATGGACGAGGCCCCAACCATTCGGGCCGTCCATCCGGATCGACAGAGAGGTAGACCGAATGCCGCTTACCCGTACCACCGGCAGCTATGTGATGGGCCCCAGCGACGACCGCTCGAAGTGGGTCGAGTGGGAGAACTTCATCGTCTCCACCAACCCCGACGGCACCCATACCGCGCAGTCGATGACGCGCTTCCCCGGCACTTCGCTGGTGCGCCACGTCACCCAGACCGTGAACACCGAATTCATGCCGATGGACGGGCACCTCCGCCTGTTCGTCGGCAGCGAGTTCCAGGGCGTTCTGGTGCGCCGCGTGGTCGGTGACGAGGTGACGTCGCTCCTCATCGCGCCCGACGGCAGCCCGATCGAGCAGGCCCAACTTCCCGGCGGCGCCGACCTCGTCCTCGGCTACCACCCCACCGTCGTCGAGGGCTGGAAGTTCACCCAGTGCGACCGCGCGGTCGAAGGCACGCAGCAGGTGCGCATCCTCACCACCTCGGCAACCTGGAACGGCGGCCAGATGACGCACGGCAAGGAAGTGACGCTGGCCATCGAGTACATCGGCGAGGAGGAGATCGAAGTCCCCGCCGGCAAGTTCGTCTGCGACCACTACCTTTGGCACACCGGCGCGATCGACGCCGACATCGAGGTCTGGACCACCGGACAAGACCGCATCTGCGCCCGCGTGATCGGCCATGCCAAGGGCGTGACTTACGAACTGGCCACCTTCGACCAGAAGACCTTCGGCGACACCCTCGAATTCGACTTCTGATCGAAAAGGCGCGCACGATGCTACGGGTAGCCACAGCACAGTTCGAAACCGGCAAGGACACCGACCGCGTCCTTGCCGACATCCTGCGCCTTGCCGACGAGGCGGCGGCGGGCGGGGCCAGGCTGGTCCATTTCCAGGAGTGCTGCAACTATCCCACGTCCTATACCGACCGCGAACACGCATGGCGCGAGGCCGTTACCCTCGAAGGCCCGCTGGTCTCGGCGATCCGTGCCAAGGCACGCGAACATGGCCTGTTCATCGGCTTCAACGCCGCCGTGCGCGGGCCATGCCCGAAGGCGTGGATGGTCAACCACCTGATCGGCCCGGACGGGGAATACATCGGCTCCAACAAGAAGCAGGTGCTGATGTGGATCGAGCGTGACGCCTTCTTCCCCTCGGACGAGGACGGGCGCGTTTACGACACCGCAATCGGGCGCATCGGCATGATATCCTGCATGGACGGGCTGGTGCCGGAAACCTCGCGCACGATGGCGTGTCTGGGGGCGGATATCGTGCTCAACTCGCTCTGTTCGAACGGGGTGGACGAGGCGAACCTGCACATCCCGGCGCGCGCGGCCGAGAACGGCTATTTCATGATCTCCGCCAACCGGGTGGGGGACATGGTCAAGGGGCAGGACCTGCAGGACCTGATCGATGCCGCAGGAATGACCCGCGACTTCGTGAAGGGCGCAGGGGAAAGCCAGATCGTCGGCCCGGACGGCATGCCGCTGGCCCGCGCGACGCATGACGACATCGGACTGGTCTTCGCCGACATAGACCTCTCGAAGCTGGAACGCGAAGACCGCATGGCGCGGCGGCGGCCCGAACTCTACACGTTGATGGGCACGGACAACGCCGCGCTGGCCGCGCTGGCCGGAGGCCGCGCGCCTGCAGGCAAGGTCGCGCTGACGACCATCGTGCCGGACGGCGCGACCTTCGACGAACGGCTGGCGCAGGCGGTCACGATGATCGCCTCGGCCCCGGCCGGACTGGCAGTGCTCCCCGAATTCTTCGCGTGGGACCGTGGCGACGACAGCCGCCTCGACGAAGCGAGCGTAGCCCTCGCGGAAGCCGCTGCCGCAGCAGGCACCTACCTCGTCGCCGGACTCCCGGGCCGCGAAGACGGCAAGCGCGTCAACCGCGCCGTCCTTTTCGGCCCCGAAGGCGTGATCGGCGAATACCGCCAGATCCACCCCGATCCCGGCTCGAACGACATGGCGCTGGGTGACGACCTGCCGGTCTTCGATCTCCCGTTCGGCCGCCTCGGCCTGCTGCTGGGTGAGGACCTGCTGTTCCCCGAGGCCGCCCGCGTGCTCGCCCGCAAGGGCGCGGACCTCATCGCCTGTCCCGCGACATGGCGCGAGGACTGGCACCACGAACTCATGCTGACCGCGCGTTCGGCGGAGAATCACGTCACCATCGTCAGCGCGGCGCGCGCCGACAGCGCCTGCGCGAAGCCCGGCACCATCTGCACGACCCCGCCGGAATACCGCTTCCCGCAGACCAAGGAAGTCAACGCGCCGGACCGCCACATGGCGCCCTCGCTGACCGGCGCGTTCACCGTGGAGGTCGACCTCGCCCCCAACCGCGACAAGCGGCTGATGGGCGCGACCGACCTCATCATGGACACGCGCCCGGAACTCTACGGCGCGATCCTGGCGCTGCGCGAAAGCGTCCCGGCGTGAGCCGTCCGCCCATCGGCACCCTGCGCGGTGCGGCCAGCCTCGACGATGAGAGCTACGTCGATTTCGTCGAGGGAATGCGCGCCTTCAACCTCTCGCGCATGGTGCCGCGCCTCGTCCAGTCGGGCGATGCGATCGGCACCCGGATGGCGACCCGGTCGCCCCGGCCGCGCGTGCAGGACCTGTTCACCGCGCTCGACCACGTGCCCGCCGCGCAGATGGCGCGGCGGATGATGCGCTCGACCCAGACGATGATGTGGCGCGGCACCGGCGACACCTATCGCCGCATCGCGGGCGAACTGGAGGACTGGCTGGAACAGGCCGAGGCCGCCGCCCCCCACCTGCTGCGCATCGCCCCGGACTTCGCCTATCCCGACTACTTCCGGGCGCAGGACATCCACCTGCAGCCGGGCAACTACCACGACGACGCGCTCGCCGGGTTCGTGTTCCACTACGGCTCCAAGGTGTTCTTCACTGGCGGCAACGACGACGATCGCCTGCACAACGTCATGGCCGCCTGGTGCCCGATCGACGGCTCTCCGCAGCGCATCGTCGATCTTGGCTGCGGCGTCGGCCAGTCCACCACCGCCTTCAAGCTGCGCTTCCCCGAAGCCGAGGTCCACGGCATCGACGTTGCCGCGCCGATGCTGCGCTACGGCCATGCCCGGGCACGGGAGCTGGGGATCGAGGTCCACTTCGCGCAAGGCGACGCCGCCGTGCTAGATTTCGCCGACAACAGCGTCGACGCGGCGCTGGCGATGATCCTGTTCCACGAACTGCCGCCCGAAGTGGCCGAAGGCGTCGTGAAAGAGGCCGCGCGCATCCTGAAGCCGGGCGGCACCTTCACCATCATCGACTTCCCGCACATCGCGGCCGAAGAACTCAGCGGCCGCCACTGCATGCGCCTGTTCGACAGCTGGTACAACGGCGAGCCCTACGCCCCCGCCTTCGTCCATTCCGACTTCACCGCGCTGCTGAAAGCGCACTTCGGCGACGTCGATCCCGACTACCGCCCTGCCGCCACCTCCACCGGAGCGCTGCAGATCCGCGTCTGCAGGAAAACCGCATGACACCCGACGAAGTCACCGACCTGCGCCGCTGGCTGGACAAGAGCGAGGGCCTTGCCGACGGCCGCCCCTTCCTCGGCGACCGCCGCCTCGACGCGATGATGGACGTCATGCTCGAAATGGCGGCGCAAGTCTGGGTGCTCAAGCGCCGCAACGCCGTGCTGGAAGGCGTCCTTGCCGCACAGGGCGCGGTCACTCCCGAGGCGATCGAGAACTTCACCTTCACCCCCGACGAAACCGCCGCGATGCGCGAAAGCCGCGCCGCCTTCGTCTCCACCATCTTCCGAAGCCTCGCCGAGCTGCCGCTCGCGCCCGAGGCCAGCCAGCAGGAGCCGTCATGATCCCGACCATCGATACCGCGCCCGTCAACTTCAAGCGCGGCTATTCCAGCTGCTTCCTCGGCCAGCTCCACTACCGCGAGCATGGAGAGGGCGAGCCGGTGCTGTGTCTCCACCAGGCCCCGCAGTCGAGCGGCATGTTCGACACCGTGCTGCCGATGCTGGGCGAGCACTTCCGCGCGATCTGCATGGACACCATCGGCTACGGCATGTCCGACCTGCCCGGCCGCCTCGTCGAGCCCGAGGAATATGCGCGCACCATCGTCGAATTCCTCGACGACATGGGGCTGACCGATCCGATCTCGGTGATCGGCGTCCATACCGGCGCCTACTTCGCCACCCAGTTGGCGGCGCAGTACCCGGAGCGCGTCAAGAAGTTCGTCCTCTCCGGCCCGGTGCTTCTCCACCCCGACGAGGGCGTGGTGCCGATGCGCGCGCCCGCGACCATCGCCGAGGAGGACGGCAGCCACCTGACCCGCCTGTGGCAGCTGCGCTGGAAGAACGTCTCGCCGGTGAACAACCTCAAGGCGTTCGAGAAGCTCTACGTCGCCGCCCTCACCGCCGGGGAGAACGCGCAGGCATCGTATTACGCGGCCAGCAAGCTCGACACGCTCAAGCAGCTCCGCTTCGACGTGACGGTGCCCGGCTTCATCGTCTGGGGCGACAAGGACTTGTCCGCGCCGGGCATCATGAAGTGCCTGCACTTCCTCGAAGGCAAAGTGCCCGACTACCGGATCGCGGGCGGCACGCTCGACACCATCGAGGAGTTCCCCGAGGAGTGGACCGAAGCCTGCGTCCGCTTCCTCAAGGAAGGCTGACGGTCTTGGCCCCGCATTCGCAGACCGGCCATCCGAAGCTGGGGGACTTCGCCGCGTCGAGCATGGCGGACGCGCAGGGCAAGTGGCTGCTGCGCGAGAACCCCGCCCGGCCTGACGAACTGGCCGGGCGCATCCGCCGCGACAGTCCCGCCGACGTCCTTTCGGCCGCCTCTGCCGCAGCGCGGGCACAGCGCGAATGGGCCGCGCTCGACTTCGAGACGCGCGCCGGGATGCTGCGCGCGGCCTTCGGCGCGGTGGAGGGGATCGAGACCCTCGCCCGCACGATGGCGAGCGAGATGGGCAAGCCGGTCGGCGAATGCGCCGGGGAGATCCGCTTCTCCCTCGCCTTCGCCGCCGACATGGAGGGCCGCGCCCGCCGTCTCCTTGCCGATGACATTCGCGGCGAAGGGCCGGGACGGCGCGTGGTGCGGCGCGCGCCATATGGCGTCATCGCGGCGATCGTGCCGTGGAACGCGCCGATCATCCTTGCCATGACCAAGATCGCGCCCGCCCTGCTCTCGGGCAACGCGGTGCTTGTGAAGCCCTCCCCCTTCGCGCCGCTGACCCTGAGCGCCATCGTCACCATGATCGCGGCGCACCTGCCGCCCGGCCTGCTGCGCGCGGTCAATGGCGGAGCCGAGACCGGCGAGGCGCTGATCGCCGCGCCCGAAGTGGCGAAAGTCGCCTTCACCGGCGGCGGCACGGTCGGCCGCGCGGTGCTGCAGCAGGCCAGTCGCCGCTTCATCCCCAGCGTGATGGAACTGGGCGGTAACGACCCGCTGATCGTGCTGGAAGACTTCGAGCCGACCGCCGCGCGCATGGAAGCCCTCGTCTGGGCCAGCTTCCTCAATGCCGGGCAGGTCTGCATGGCGGCCAAGCGCCTCTACGTCCATGAAGCCGTGGCCGAGCGCTTCGTGGACGCCTACGTCGAGACGGCGCGGCGCCTGCTGTACATGGGCGACCCGCTCGACCCGCGCACCAACATCGGCCCGGTCATCAGCGCGCAGGCGCAAGGCCGCATCAGCCGCGTCGCCGCGCAGGCGCGCTGCGACGGGGGCATGGTCGTGCCGCTGCTCAGCGACTTCTCCGACTACCCGGAGCAAGGCTATTTCGCGGCGCCCCAGCTCGTCACCGGCCTGACCGACGCCGCCGAACTCGTGCGCGACGAACAGTTCGGGCCGATCGTCCCCGTGGTCACCTGGCGCGACGAGGCCGATGTGCGCCGCTGGGCGGCCAACGGGGACTGCCTCAGCGCCTCTGTCTGGTCATCCGACACCGAGCGGGCATGGGACCTCGCGGCCTCGCTGCCCGCCGGACTTTGCCTCGTCAACGCGCACAACCGCAGCGGCTTCTCGTTCGACCTGCCGTTCGGCGGCTCGGGACCGAGCGGCTTCGGGCGCGAGTACGGCGATGAGGGGCTGCTCGAATACTCCATGCCCAAGGCCCTGCACCAGCCCGCGACCGGCTCGGTGGCAAGCGCCTATCCGGGGAAAAGCTGATGCTCGAAGCGACCTACGACGCCGCCATGACCACGCCATCGGCCTCGACCCCGCGCGTCGGCCTCGCCACCCGACTGGGCTACGGCAGCGGGGCGGTGGGCGCGCAGATCTTCCGCGACACCCCCGCGCTGATCCTGCCGATCTACATGATCACCGTGCTCGGCATCCCGGCGTGGATGGCGGGCATCGCGATCCTGATCCCAAAGGCGTGGATCGTGTTCTGCGACCCGCTCGTCGGCGGCTGGTCGGATCGGCGTGCGGCGAACTGGGGCCGCGCGCCCTTCCTCGGCGCGGGCGCGCTGCTTTCGGGCCTCGCCTTCGTACTGATGTTCAGCGCCCCGGACTTCGCCTCTCCGCTGGCCAGCGCAGCCTACATGTCGCTCGCCTTCGCGCTCGCCTCGACCGCCTACAGCCTGTTCTCGGTGCCCTACCTCTCGGTCGCGTCCGAGATGAGCGAGAGCCCTCGCGAGCGCACGACGATCCTCGCCTATCGTCTGGTCTTCCTGGCCGTCGGCGTCGCAATCGGCGCGGGCTACGCGCTGCCGGTGGCGCAGTGGCTGGGCGACGGCTGGCACGGCTTCAACCGCATGGGGATGCTCTACGGCCTCGTCTGCCTGGTGAGCATGGGCGTCACCTGGGCGACCGTGCGCCGCACCCGCCTCATCACCCTGCCCCGCCCCGAAGGCGCGACCGGCAAGGCCGACATCCTCGCCCTCTGGCGCAACCGCAGCTTCGTGAGCCTGTCCACCACCTATTTCTTCGCGCTGACGGCGCAGGGCATGACCTACACCGTCTTCGGCCTGTTCTTCCTCTACCTCCTGCACGACGCGGGCGCGCTGGCGATTGTCAACGTCTTCGCCGCCGCTTCGGTGCTGGTCGCCCAGCCGCTGACGGTCTGGCTGAGCCGCCGCTTCTCCAAACGCGCACTGTTCGTCACCGGGGTGCTCGGCTGGTCACTGTTCTGCCTCTCGTGGATCACCGCCGGGCCGACCGAGAACGCCTGGATCGCCGCGCACCTCGGCATCCCCGCGCCGGGAATCGTGCTGATGGCGCTGCGCGGGTTCCTGTGGGGCCTGTTCAACTCGATGTACCTGCTGATGGCGCTGTCGATGCTGACCGACACCATCCAGCACGACCGCGAGACCACCGGCGCATCACGCGCGGGCGTCTATTCCGGCGTGTTCAGCGCGCTGGAGAAAGTCGCCTTCGCGCTCGGCCCGGCGATCACCGGCGTGCTGCTCAGCCTCGGCGGGTTCGTCGGCGCCAAGGGCAGCGGCGTGGTGCCGCAGTCGCCCGGCGCCCTCACCACGCTGGTGCTCTGCTTCGCGGTCTACCCGGCCGTCCTCAAGGCGCTGAGCCTTCTCGCCTTCATCCGTTACCGGGGACACTGATCCGATGACCGCCGATCCCTCTTTCGCCCCCTCTGCAGCCCGGCGGGACTCCCACAATTCGCTGCGCCGCGCCCTCGTCGAGCGCCTGCGCGACGGGCGTACGGACCTTGCCGAGACCATCATGGAGATCGACGCCCACGCCTACGTCGATCCTGACCGCCATGCCCGGGAGCGGGAGGCTTTCCGCAAGCTGCCGATCATGGCCTGCCTTTCGCTCGACGTGGCGGAGCCGGGCGACAAGCTGCTGTTCGATGCCCTCGGCCCCGAGATCGTGATCCTGCGCGACGGGGACGGGCAGGTACGCGCCTTCCTCAACATGTGCCCGCACCGCGCCGCGCGCCTCGTGACCGAATGCGACAGCCGCAAGCGCATGACCTGTCGCTTCCATGGCTGGACCTTCGACCTCAAGGGCAAGCTGATCGGCCTGCCCGGCGCGGAGGGTTTCGCGGGAATGGAACGTGAGGCGCGCGGACTGGTCGAACTGCCGGTGGCGGAATGGGCGGGCATGGTCTTCGTGCGCGCCGATCCCGCAGGAGAGCCGATCGACGTGGCGCAATGGCTCGGCCCTTTCGCGGCAGAACTGGAGCACCTCGAACTCGGCCGCGCCCGGCCGATGCGCCGCAGCCGGCTGGAAACGCGCACCAACTGGAAATGCGCCTGGGACACCTACTGCGAAAGCTACCATTTCGCGACCCTGCACGCGACCACGGTGGCCCCGCGCCTCGTCTCCAACGTCATGGCGCTGACCCCGTTCGAGCGCCACGCCCGCATGGGCTTCCCGCGCAAGGACTGGTATGCCCTCGCCGACGCGCCGGAGACCGAGTGGCCGGACGAGAACTTCGGCGGCAACTACTTCATCTTCCCCAACATCAACCTTAACGTCTCTTCGGGTCCGAACGGGGAGATGTTCTACGGTTTCTACCACCTCTATCCCGGCGAGACGCCCGGCAGCACGGTGACGCGCATGGCCACCTACCGCCCCGGCCACGCCGATGGCCCGCAGCCGGACGAGGACTGGCAGGTGCTCCACGGCTTCATCGAGGATGTCGTGCGGACCGAGGACTACAGCGTCTCTGAGGAAGCCTACCGCAATTTGTCAAACGCGCCGGAGGGATTCAGCGCCGTGTTCGGGGCAAACGAGATTCTCGTGCAGAAATGGCACCGCGACTGGGCGGCGCAGTTGGCGGAACTGGCGTTGGGGTAACCCCCACCTCGTCATTGCGAGCGCAGCGAAGCAATCTAGGGCGGCTCAAGACTGCCCTGGATTGCTTCGCTGCGCTCGCAATGACGAGGTCAGGAGGGGGAAAGAGATCCCGCCTTCGGTTCCGCAGCGCCTCGCGCCAGATAACGCCCATACCCCCCGGCGCCCGTGACCCGGCCATCCTGCATGATCGTCTCCCCGCGCAGGATCGCGCGCACCGGCCACCCCCGCAGGGTCCAGCCCTCGTAGAGGCTATAGTCCGAATACGAAGCCAGCGCCGCAGGATCGACGACACGGCTCTGCTCGAGGTCCACCAGCGTCACGTCCCCATCGGCACCGGGAGCCAGGCTGCCCTTGCCCTTCATGGAAAAGATCTCCGCCGGACGGCTGGTGAGCAACTGCGCGATCCGCTCCAGCGAGAGGCGGCCCTTGTGATACCCCTGATCGAGCAGCACCGGCAGGATCGTCGCCGTACCGGGAAAGCCCTGCGAGGCCTGCCACACCGGCTTCTCCTTGGTGGCGCGCTTGCGCGGTACGTGGTCCGAAGCGACGACGTCGATGGCGCCGTCGGCCAGCCCTTCCCATAGCGCCGCGACGTCGTCCGGGCTGCGGAACGGCGGGTTGGCCTTGCCGATGGAACCGATGTCGGCATCCCAGTCGTGCGTCAGGTAGTGCGGGCAGGTCTCCACCGTCACCCGGTCGTAGCGGTCCCGCCAGCGGCGCACCTCGTCCAGTGCCATGCGCGTTGAGATATGCGGGATATAGATGCGCGCACCCAGCTTTTCCGCAAGATAGAGCGCGCGGATGGTGCTTTCCGCCTCGGTGATCGCGGGCTTGGAGAGGTTCCAGTCCTTCAGCGTCATGCCGCCCCCGGCGATGCTGGCGCGGCGGAAGCGGTTGACCAGTTCGATGTTCTCGGTGTGGACGACGATGGTGACTTCGCCAAGGCTCGCGGCCTTCTCCAGCAGCGCGTAGAAATACCCGTCATCGGTCCCGTCGAGACCGAGGTAGCGGCCTTCCTCACCCTTGAAGTTCATGAAATATTTGAACGACGTGACTCCGTAGTCGGCGACGTAGCGCTCCATTTCCTCGACGTGGCGCTCGCTGGCCACGGAGAAGTGGAAGCCGAAATCGACATGCGACCGTTCGCGGGCATGGGCATGTTCGGCGTCGAAGATCTCGCCGTAGCCTTCGCTCGACAGAAAATAGCCAAGGATCGACGTGAAGCCGCCGATGGCCGCATGCTGCGTCTCGGTGGTGTATTCGGTGATCGGTTCCCCGAACCCGAAATGGACGTGGGTGTCGATGAGACCGGGGAAGACGTGCAGCCCCGTGGCATCGATCGTTTCGCGCGCCGTCACTCCGCTGCCGGGGGCGAGGCGCGCGGCGATGCGGCCATCTGTGATGGCTATGTCGCCCTGCGCGATACCGCCGACGGGATCGACGATTGTGCCGTTGGCGATCAGGAGGTCGAAGCCGCTCATTGCAGGTCCTCTTTGGATGGGGGCATCGTGCCCTCGGGTACGTGAAGCCACGGAAGCAGCGCGGCGATATCGCCTGCCTCGCGCCGTTGGACGATGACGGTGAGGTGCGGCGCGGCATCGTTGGCGGACGCCGGGGCGTCGGTCACCGAGAACCGCGCACCGACGCCCTGCACCAGCAACAGGCGGCCGCGCGTCCGGGCCAGCCCCTTGCAGCGCAGCAGGTCTCCGCCCAGCCGGTGATCGAGCGCCGCCGCGAAAGCCGCAAGGCCCGAGCGGGTGACCGGCTCGTCCAGCGGAAAGCTCCAGGCCCGCACGCCATGGCTATGCGCCGCATGGTCGTCCGTCACGGCAGGCCGCGCCCCGCGCACAGGGGCCAGCAGCAACGCCGGATCGGCGAGGACGTCCGACGCGGTGACCACGTCCGCCAGCGGATTGGCCCCGGCGATCCAGACGCATTCCTCGGGCGCGAGGGGACCGCGCAAGTCCAGCTTGGTCAGCACCAGCCGGTCGGCCAGCACCAGCTGGCGCAGCGCTTCCGGGTGACGCTCCACCTGCGTGCGGCCGCCCAGCATGTCGAGCGCGGTGACGACCACGCCCAGCGACAGGAAATGCGCCAGCAGCGGACTGCGGCGCACCACTTCCATGATCGGACCGGGATCGGCGAGCCCGGTCGTCTCGATGACGATGCGCCCGAACCTCGGCAGGTCTCCGCCTGCCCGGCGGCGCACGAGATCCAGCAGCGTCTCGGGCAGCGAGTCGACCACGGCGCAGCACAGGCAACCGCCCTCCAGCAACGCGATCTGGCCCGGCGCGGTTTCGACGAGAAGGTGATCGAGCCCGATCTCGCCCAGTTCGTTCACCACCACGGCGGTGTCGCGAAAGGCGCCTTCCGACAGCATCCTGTTGAGCAGCGTCGTCTTGCCGCTGCCGAGGAAGCCGGTCAGTATCTCCACAGGGATGCGCTCGTCTGGCGTCATCCGGGCAGACTAGGCCGGCACGCGCACAGGCCAGCCCCGATGCGCCGCTTTGCCCGCCAGCCGAACAAACTCCGCCTGCCGGATAGCGCCCGCGCACCGGCTCCCGCGTGGCCACGGCAGCGATAGTCTCCGGCCTCATGACCAGACAAGAATTCAAGCTGCGCCTATCTTCACCAAACGGGGCAGACAAGCGCGCCGTCCTGCTGCCGGGCGTCGCCAATCCGCTGGCCGCCCGCGTGGCGCAGGATCTTGGCTACGAAGCGCTCTACGTCACCGGCGCGGGCGTGGCGAACACCGAGCTGGGCCTCCCCGACATCGGCATCCTGGGTCTGTCCGACATGGCGCAGGCGGTGGAGCGGATCGCCGCCGTGGTGGACCTGCCGCTCGTCGTCGATGCCGACACCGGATACGGCAATTCGGTCAGCTGCTACCACGCGGTGCGCCGTCTGGAGGCCGCCGGCGCGGCGGTGATCCAGATCGAGGATCAGGTCTTCCCCAAGCGCTGCGGCCACTTCGAGGGCAAGGACGTGGCCCCCGCCGCCGAGATGATCGGCAAGATCAAGGCGGCGGTGGACGCCCGGCGCCACGAGAACACGCTGATCATGGCCCGCACCGACGCCAAGGCGGTGGAAGGCTACGAAGCCGCCATCGAGCGCGCCAGCCTCTATGCCGAGGCGGGCGCCGACATCCTCTTCGTCGAGGCGCTGACCACCGAAGCCGAACTGCGCGACGCGCCCGGCCGCAATCCCGGCCTGCCGCACCTCGTCAACGTGGTCCACGGCGGCAAGACCCCGCCCTTCCCCGCTACCGAGTTCGAGGCGATGGGCTATGGCCTCGTCCTCTACGCCAATGCCGCGCTGCAAGCTTCGGTACTGGCGATGCAGCAGGTGCTGGGCGCGCTGAGGGACGACGGTTCGCTGCAGAACGTGGGCGATCGCCTCGCCGACTTCGTCCAGCGCCAGAAGGTCGTAAGGACGGCCGAATGGGACGCGATGCGCCTTCACTACGAAGGCGACGTGAAGCCATGACAAGACCCCCGGATCGACCCTGGACCGGGATCGTCTCCGAGGAGGAGGAGCGCCGCTACCGCGCCGCCGGTTTCGGGCGGCCGGGCGGTCTCGGCAAGCGTCCGGCGCTGCTGATCATCGACGTGCAGTACCGCACCATCGGCACGCGCGAGGCGCCGTTCTGGGACTCCATCGAGGAGTTCAAGACCAGCTGCGGCAATGCCGGGTGGGAAGCGGTGCGCCATATCGCCCCGCTGCTCGCTAAGTTCCGCGAACTGGGCCTGCCGGTGCTCTATCCCCACGTTGCGCCCAAGGAGGCGTTCGATCAGGGGCGCCTTGCCGCCAAGGTCCCCGAACTGATGACCATCGGCACCGAGGGCTATCGCTTCGTCGAGGACGTCGCGCCGCTGCCCGGCGACGTTCTGCTGCCCAAGAAGCACCCTAGCGCCTTCTTCGGCACCCCGCTCGCCAGCTACCTGATCGACCTGGGCTGCGACAGCGTGGTCGTCACCGGCTGCACCACCAGCGGCTGCGTGCGCGGCAGCGTGGTGGACGCCTTCGCCTACAACTTCCGCGTCACCGTGCCCGAGGAATGCGTCTACGACCGCAGCCCCACGGCCCACGCGGTGAACCTGTTCGACATGGCCTACAAATATGCCGACGTGGAACCGCTGGCGCAGGTGCTGGCGGCACTGGACGGATTGAACGCATGAGCGACACGCCTGAACTCCCGCGTACCGTGCGCGGCAAGCGCCCCGAATTCTTCGCGACCGAGGGCGTCGATGAAGTCATGTCGATGGTGCTGGTGCTCGCGCAGGAACTGCACGTCGTGCGCGAAAGGCTCGACACCGCCGAGCGGGTGATGAGCCGCCACGGGATCGACCTCGCCACCGAGATCGAGGCGCTTCAGCCCGACGAGGCGCTGCTGCGGACGCGCGAGCAGGCGCTTCAGGGCTTCTACGGCAGGCTCTTCCAATTCTCGCGCCAGCGGCGCAGCGAACTCGAACACAAGTACAGCGACCGGACCTACCGCGAGACGCTCGACAAGGTCGCGACAGGAGACATTTGATGCAGCATAATTGGCCCCGCCGTCATTACGCCGACGGTCCGTTCGGGCAGGTCCATTTTCAGGAGACGGGCGAAGGCCCCGCGCTGCTGATGTTCCATCAGGCGCCGATGACCTCGGGCCAGTTCGACAATGTCTACGCCCCGCTCGCGGCGCGCGGGTATCGCGCGATCGGCATCGACATGCCCGGCTTCGGCATGTCCGACCCGACGCCCGGCACCCCCACCGTCACTGATTACGCGCAAGTCATCCCCGCCGTGCTGGGCGCGCTGGGGATCGAGCGCGCGGCCCTGCTCGGCCACCATACCGGCGCGCTCGCGGCGACCGAGGGCGCGCTGCTGTTCCCCGACCGCATCGCCGCGCTGATCGTCAACGGCCCGCTGCTCGTCAGCGCCGAGGACCGCCAGAACTTCCTCGACAACCTGCACCAGTGGGAACTGGGCTACCACGCGCGCGAGCATGCCGGGCACATGGCGGAGCTGTTCGACATTCGTAACAACCTTGCCAGCGGCACCATTCCGCACGCGCGCCTCAGCGACTACGTGGTGCAGGCGCTGATCGGGCGCGGCGCCTTCTGGTACGGCCACAACGCCGCCTACATGTACGACCAGGAACCGCAACTGGCGCAAGTGAAGCAGCCGACGCTGATACTGTCGAACACCGGCGACATGATCTTCGACCACGCGCGGCGCGCATCCGAACTCTTCCCGCACTTCGCCTTCGCGGCGCTGGAAGGCGGCGGCGTCGACATCGTCGACCAGCAGCCCGAGGCATGGGCCGACGAAGTCGCGAAGTTCCTGCGCGGAGCCGGCTGGCAGTGAACCCGCGCCGGGTCCTGCTCGTCGGTGCGACGCAGGGCCTCGGCCTTGCACTTGCGCAGCGATACCGCGCCGAAGGGTGGGACGTGGTGGCGACCACTGTGGCCCCCTCTCCCGCGCTGGAGGAGCTGGACGGCGTCACCGTCCTGCCGCTCGACATCACTGACGAGGGGCAGGCGCTCGCCCTGCGCGACAGCCTAGCCGGGCAGCGGATCGACGTACTGCACATCGTCGCGGGCATCCTGCCGCAAGGCGACGCGCCGATCTGGGAGCGCGCCGACGAGGAAATCCTGCGCGTCCTCAAGACCAACGCCATCGGCAGCGTACGCCTCGCCTCCCTGCTGGAACCACTGGTGCCCGAAGGCGGCACATTCGCCTTCACCAGTTCGGGGATGGGCTCGATGGTGCGCAACACGCTGGCGGGCGCGGACCTCTACCGCGTCAGCAAGGCGGCGCTCAACATGCTGGTGCGCAGCTTCGCCGTCACCCACGGCGAAAAACGCGCCGTCCTGATCATCTGCCCCGGCTGGGCGAAGACCGAGATGGGCGGCGCCGACGCCACCGTCGAAGTCGCCGACAGCGTAGACGGCATCTACCGCCTCGTCAGCACCGCGCGGCCTTGTGCCAATGGCGCCCCGTTCCTCGAATACACCGGCGACACCGTTCCCTGGTGACCTCTTCCAAAGGACCGACCATGACCTACCAGATCCCGAAGCATCTCTCCGGCCGTGTCGTCCACCTCAAGGAAGGCGACGAGGAATGGGGCCGCGAGGCCTTCACCATGTCGGTCTGGGACAAGGGCCGGCTGATGAACGCCACCATCGAGTTCGACGACCGCAAGGTCCTGCGCAACGCGACCTGGTCGGTGGACGGCGACTGGAACCCGATCGAGGCGCAGACCCGCGAATTCGTCGACGGCGACCTCAAGGCGCACTGCTGGTTCCGCGTCGACGGCACCGCGGTGGAGGCGGAAGTCTTCTCGCAGGAGGCCGGGCGGTTCTCGCAGCGGCTGGAGACGGGCAAGCGGATCGACTACCTCGGCATGCACACGATCCTTGCCGACGTGCTGGTTGCCGCCGCCTGCGGCACCGCCGATCCGGGCGTCGAGAAGCCGGTGACATGCGTAACCAACTCGATCTCCGAATGGGGCATGGGCAATTACCGCGCGCACTGCGTGACGCCGCTGGTCACTTACGTCGGCCGCGAGGAGATCACCGTGCGCGCAGGCGCCTTCGAGGCCGAGCACTTCAAGGTGCGCTGGAGCGAATTCGTGCCCGAATACGCCGACTTCTGGGTGACCCCGGGCGATTACCTGCCGCTGCGTCTGCAAGGCTCGTTCGGGCCGGTGCGCTACGAACTTGCAGGACTGGACTGATGCTCAACGTCTTCCAGCAGGCCGACCACCCGGTTCTCCCGCGCGCCAGCCACGACGAGGCGAGCCGCCAGAACTTCGCCAAGGGCCTGCGCGGCTTCATCCAGCGCGAGGTCCTGCCCGGCCTGACCCCGCTGTTCGCCAAGACTGCGGCGGAATCGCAGTCGCTCGGCGTCGATCTCGCCAGCCGTCACGACGTGCGAAAAGCGATGAAGAAGGAGCCGTTCTTCCAGTCCTACGCCGCGCTCAACCGGACGGCGCAGGAACTGCTGTGGCTCTCGGTGGTGGACACCATCGAGCGCGACTGGCCCCGCCTCGCCGCCGAGGTGAAGGCACGCGAGGGACAGGGCGGGGAACTGCGCATCCCCGAGGGCTTCGAGGTTCCCCGCTACGTCACCGCGCTCGACATCCACTGCATGCCGGGCGGCTATGCCTCCCGCCATGATGCCGAGCAGTTCGCGGCGGGCGCCCTCTACGAACGCGGCGTCTACCTCTACGGCATGGGCTACGGCGGGCCGTTCAACGATGGCAAGGGCCGATCGGTGGTGAACTATATCCGCCGCACGATGCCCGATTTCGTGCCGATGCGCGTGCTCGACATGGGTTGCACGGTCGGCCACTCCACCCTGCCCTACAAGGAGTTCTTTCCCGAGGCGGAGGTCTGGGGCATCGACGTAGCGGAGCCTCTGGTTCGCTATGCCCACGCCCGCTCGGTGGCGCTGGGCGAGACGGTGAACTTCGCGCAGATGAACGCCGAGCGGACGGAGTTCGAGGACGGCTCCTTCGACCTCGTCGTCAGCCACATCCTGCTGCACGAGACCAGCGGCAAGGCGATGCCGAAGATCTTCGACGAATGCTTCCGCCTGCTGCGCCCCGGCGGCCTGATGATCCACTGCGACCTGCCGCCGTTCGACCTGATGGACCCGTTCACCCAGTTCATCCTCGACAACGAGACTTACTATAACAACGAGCCGTTCTGGGGCGCCATGCGCGAGATGGATCAGGTGGGCCTTGCGAAGAACGCGGGCTTCGATCCCGAGACCATCCGCTTCGACACCGCGCCGATGGTCATCCGCGAATACGCAGGCGCCGACGCAAAGGGTTACGACGTCGCCAAGGCCGACGAACTGGCCGACCGCGAATTCAAGGCGGGCGAATATGCCCCCGGCGGCGGCTGGGAAGTGCTGATCGCGCGCAAGCCGGGCTAACCTCATCTCGCCCCTCACTTCGTCGCTCCCCCCTTCGTCATTGCGAGCGAAGCGAAGCAATCCAGACCGACGCTGCGACGCCCTGGATTGCCGCGGCCCCTGCAGGGCCTCGCAATGACGATGAATTTTCCAGTCGCGGAAGCCAGTTAGAACAGAACAGGATGTGCCAGCCATGACCCTGCCCGACGCCCTCGCCCTTTCCCCGTCGCGCCTGCCTGACGGCGAGGCGGCGTTCTTCGGTTCCGACGTCTATCGCCGCCACGCAACCCCGGCGGGCGTGTTCCGCCCGACCAGCGTGGAGGACCTGCGCGCAATCGTGCTCGCGGCGGCCGAGGCGGGCCTTGCCATCCACACGCGCGGCGGCGGCGTCTCCTATACCGACGCGCACTTGCCCAGGCGCGCGGACAGCGTGGTCATCGACAGCTCCGGCCTCGGCCGCATCGCCTCACTCGACGAGGTCGACATGACCGTCACTGTCGAACCCGGCATCAGCTGGAAGGCGCTCGACGATGCGCTGGCCCCGCGCGGCCTCAAGGTGCCCTTCGTCGGGACGTTCAGCGGGCTTGCCGCCAGCGTCGGCGGCACCGTGAGCCAGAACGCCAACGGCCATGGCTCCAACGCCAACGGCATCTCGGCCGACAGCGTGGTCGCACTCGAAGTGCTGCTGCCGGACGGGACGTTCGTGCGCACGGGCACGACCGGATCCCAGGCAAGCCGGGGCCGCTTTCGCAACTACGGCCCGGACCTTGCCGGGCTGTTCCTCGGCGATTCCGGGGCGCTGGGGATCAAGACCGCGATCACCCTCAAGCTGCTGCGCCGCAAGCCCGCGCACGAGACCGCGTCCTTCACCTTCCCCGACTTCGCCGCGCTGCACGGCTGCATGTCCGCCATTGCGGGCATGAAGATCGAGGAGAAGTCCTTCGGCCTCGACCTCGCCCTGTCTCAAGGGCAGATCGCCAAGCAGGACACCGGCACGATGCTCTCGGTGGCCAAGGGCGTGTGGCAGTCCTCGCCCAGCGCGCTGGCGGGTGCGCGCAGCCTGATCCGCATGGCGGCGGCGGGGCGGCGGGTTCTGGCCTCGGCGCCTTACGCCGCCCACTACATCGCCGATGGCTACTCCGCCGTCGAGGCGCGCGCCAAGATCGACGCCATTCGCAAGGTCGCACTCGGCTTCGGGCGCGAGATCGCCAACTCGGTGCCGACGGTCGTGCGCGCCATGCCGTTCCAGCCGCTGCACAACATGCTCGGCCCCGCAGGCGAGCGCTGGGTGCCGCTGCACGGCCTGCTGCCGCACTCGCGCGTCGCGGCGTTCCATGCCGCCTTTACCGCCTACGTCGACAGCAAGCGTGCGGAGATGGATCGCAAGGGCGCCTATATCGGGGCGATGTTCTCGTCGATCGGGGCGGGGACGTTCCTTTACGAACCGGCACTGTACTGGAAGGACGCACTGACGCCCTATCACGAACGGATGATGGAGCCGGGTTACCTTGCCGGCCTGCCCCGCTACGCCGAAAACCCCGACGGCGCCGCGCTCGTCGAGGAAATCCGCACCGAGATCATCGGTCTGATGCATGCCCACGGAGCGGGCCATTTCCAGGTGGGCAAGCTCTATCCCTACACGCGCGAGCGTGACGAGGGCGCTTTGGCGCTGCTGCGTGCGGTGAAGGCGCAGGTCGATCCGAACGGCCTGCTCAATCCGGGTGCGCTGGGGATCTGAAGGCGCAACTGCGCGGCATGTCCTTTCGTCATTCTGAACTTGTTTCAGGATCCATCGGGCGGTTGGCGCGGGGAGGTAGCTGGCTAGGCTGCCCTCTCGGTTTGCCGTCGAAGCCACCGGGCTGTCGGCATGATGGACCCTGAAACAAGTTCAGGGTGACGGGGTGGATGTAAGGCGGATACTGGCCCTGATCGACAGGGCGGATCAGCCCTTAGCGCTGATCCGCACCGGCAGCCGGTCCAGCCCCCGGAAGGTGAAGCTGTTGATCCACGGTCGCTCGGCGGAGAGAATCGTCACGTCGTAACTACCGAAAAGCTCGCTGAAGAACTCCGCCAGTTCCATCTTTGCCAGCAGGTGCCCGAGGCAGAAATGCATCCCCGGCCCGAACGCCATCGAGCGGTTGTTGTCGCGATCCGGATCGATCTCGTCGGGCCGCTGCCACATGCGGGGGTCGCGGTTGGCCGAGATGTTCATGCCGTAGACGAAGTCGCCCTTGCGGATCGTGTGACCATGCCACTCGAAATCCTCGCGCGCGATGCGCAGCATGCCCTTGGCCATGCCGATGTAGCGCAGCAATTCGTCCACCACTTTCGCCGCGTCGGCCGGCCCGGAGAGCAGGCGCGCCTGCAGCGCGGGCCGCTCGTGCAGTTCGAGCATGCCCAGCGTCAGCATGTGCATCGTCGTCTCGAACCCGGCGATGATCGTGGCGTGGCAGGCGCCCAGCAGCTCGTCATCGGAAAGCTGGTCATTGGCGTCGCGCGCCTGGACGAACTGGCTAAGCAGGTCTTCCTTCGGGCTCTCGCGCCGCTCGGCGATCAGCTTGAGCAGTTCGACGTTCATGTCGGCGAGGGTCTGGTGATAGAGGTCCACCATCTCGCGCGTCAGGACTGCCGCGCCGGTGGCCTGCTGGATCGCGCCCGCCCAGTCGGCGAACTGGTCGCGCAAGTGGTCGGGAATGCCGAACATCGCGGTGATCACCCGCGCCGGCAGTTCACGCGCGACGGCGTGCACGTAGTCCACCTCTCGCCCGTTCACTTCACGCAGGATGTCCTCGCTGATCTTGCGCGAGGCGGGGCGCAGGGCATCCACCACCTTGCGCGAGAAGGCGTTCGCCATCAGCCGCCGCAGCCGCGAGTGGACGGGCTGGTCGACGTTGGATATCCACTTCTCCTCGAAATGCGCGACGAGCGGATACTCGGCACGCACATCGGCCACCAGCGTGGAAAGAAACGGCACAATGCGCGAGGCGGACAGGCGCTGGTCGCGGAACGTCGCCATGACATCTTCGTAGCGGGTGACGATCCACGCCTGCTGCTTCTCGCTCCAGAACACCGGGTCCTGATCCTGGAGCGCGCGCAGCGGGCTCCAGGGATCTTCGAGGAAGGCCGGGGAGCCGAAATCGACATCCTGCACCGGTTCTGCGATTCCGGTCTCTCCGGCCATTTGCATCACTCCTTGAGGTCACATCTTGTAGCGGAAGCCGACGCGCCAGACGCGCGGCTCCAGCGGGATCTTGTAGCCGAACAGGCCGGGGACGAACTCTGCCGAGGCGAACCAGTCCTTCGAGTTGAAGACATTGGTCGCCTGGGCGTAGAACTGGATATGGTCGCCCGGCAGCTTGTAGGTGATCGAGGCGTTGGCGCGCCCGATCGCCGGGTTCTGTGACGCTTCCGACAGCGAGACGAGCGAGTTGTACGACGACCGCCAGCTATAGTCCGCCGCCAGCGTCACCGTGCTGTCGCCCAGCGGCATGTCCGCCGTGCCGCCTAGCTGGTACTGCCAGCGCGAGATCAGCGGCAGGCGGGTCGCGCCTGCACCCGCGGCCTGCGAGGCCGGGTCCAGCTCGAGATATTTGTCGTAAGTATAAGTGACGTTGCCGAAGAGGCTGACGCCCTCCACCGGACGCAGCGTGGATTCCACTTCCACACCCTGCACCTTGGCCTTCGCCGCGTTCTGGATCAGGAAGCTGCCTGCCGCCGGGCCGAAGGCCAGCGTCTGCAGGTCGTTCAGGCTCTCGTGATAGGCCGCCACGTTCAGCAGCAGCTTGCGATCCAGCAGTTCGACCTTGCCGCCGATCTCATAGGACCATGCGAACTCGGGCGCATAGGGCGCGCCGTAGTTGTCGGGGTCGCCCGAATTCAGGGAGTTGAAGCCCGCTGCGCGGTAACCCCGGGCCACGGTCGCATAGACCATCGCGTCGTCGGAGAACTTGTACTGGAGATTGAACTTGGGTGTCCAGACGTTCGCCTTGATCGCGTAGTTCAGGTCATGGATGACGCCCAGCGAATCCGGCGTGGTGCCGAAAAACGACTTGGTGTCATGCGTGTAGCGGATGCCGGCCGATGCGGTCAGGCCGGGTATGATCTCGTAATCGGCCTGCGCGTATCCGGCATAGCTTTTCGAGGTCGTGTCGATCGTCGAGGGCTGGAGTTGGAAGCCGAGGAAAATGTCGCCCGCCGTACCCTGCTCCGCATGTTCGCGGAAGTAAAAGGCACCCGCGATGAAGTGGAACCGGTCGTCCGCGCTGTTGGCAAGCAGCTGGAATTCCTGCGTGAACTGGTTCTGGCGGCCCAGGCTGTCACGATAGAAGCCGACGATGGGGTCCGCAGTGCTGCCCGGTGCGACGTAGCCCCCCGCGAAGTCGAGCGCCCAGCGCTCCTTGAGGTGCTGGTAGGCGGTGATCGAGCGCACGGTGATCGTGTCGCTCAGGTCGTAGCCGAGGCGGCCGGAGAACGAATACTGCTCGTTGTTGCCAAGGGCGGGAAGCGGCGTGCGCGTCTCGTAGAAGCCGATGGCCGGCTTGTAGGGCGAGGTCGGCTCGATCGGCAGGAAGTGCTGGCCGTCGCTGGTGCTCTTGGCATAACGCGCGGTCACCACCGCCTCGAGCTTGTCGACATTGGTGATGCCGAGCGCGACCTGCCCGCCATAACGGCGGAACTTCGTCACGTCCTCGCCCGTGTAGATATTGTGCTGCCAGCCCTCGTTGCGGTTGTCGTAGAAGCCCGAGGCCGCCAGCGCGAGGTTCCCGGTGATCGGTGCCCCGACGCTGACCTTGGCCTTGACCTCCTCGAAGCGGGCGTAGCTGATGTCGAAATTCGCCCAGTGCTCGCCATTGGGCTGGCGCGTGATCAGCTTGATCGCGCCGGTCATCGAGTTTCGACCGTAAAGCGTTCCCTGCGGGCCGCGCAGCACTTCGACCCTCTCGATGTCGGCAAGATCGTAGTCGGCAGCGGAGAGGCGCGACTGGTAGACGTCGTCGATATAGATCGCGACCGGCGATTCCGAAGTGATGGTGCCGCCGTTCTGCTCCAGCGCGCCGCGCATCGCGACCTGCAGCGTGCTGGGCGATGCAGTGCCCTGACTCAGATAGAGGCCCGGGGTGTTCTGCGCGATGTTGACCACGCTGGTGATCGCACGATCCTCCAGCATCTCCGGACTGAAGGCGCTGACCGCGATCGGCGTGTCCTGCAGCGACTGTTCGCGGCGCTGCGCGGTCACCACGATGTCGTTGCCGGTTACCGCGTCGGAAGAGGCCTGCGGTGCCTCCTGCGCCATGGCGGGCGCAGCAGCAATAATGGTGACGAGAGCAGAGCTGAGAAGGAACCCGAACCGGCTGGACATGGCGATTTTCCCCGAACCTTTGTTGTCTGGTGAAGGTGCCTCAGACGCGGTTTTGGACAATTTGAGTCGAATTTGTTGATCACCTGCCGATGATTTATCACTAGGCGGAGATGCGCCAGAATCCGTGCTTGGCCGCGAGCGACGAAGGTTAACCGCAAGGCACGTTCGCGCTTGCCGTGTCACTGCCGTCGGCCCGATCGCAGTGCAGCGGCGGGCCTGAAACACAACCTCTCGGGATACCAAGTGACGATGATTCAAGACAATTTCTCCGGCCTGAACGTCGTGGTCACCGGCGGTGCGGGCGGTCTGGGCAAGGCTATCGTCGCCGCCTTCACCGCGCGCGGCGCCACTGTCGTCAGCGCCGATCTCGCCACATCGGGCGAAGAGCCCGTGAATGGCAAGGTCATCGAGCGCACCCTCGACGTGACCAGTGAGGACTCCTGGATCGCCCTGATGGACTACATCGACCGCGAGCTGGGCGGCATCGACGTGCTCGTCAACAACGCCGGCATCTACCGCCCGAACATCCCCTTCGAGGACATGCCGCTGGAGATGTGGCAGAAGCACTTCGCGATCAACTCGGACGGTGTGTTCCTAGGCTGCAAGCACGCGATCCGGCGCATGAAGGCGAAGGGTAACGGCGGTGCCATCGTCAACATGGGGTCCGGCATGTCGATCACCGCGAACCCGACCGGCGCCGCCTACTGCGGCTCGAAGGCCGCGGTCCTGATGACCACCCGTACCGCGGCCCGGGCGGCCGGCCGCTATGGCGTGCGCGTCAATGCCGTACTGCCCGGTGCGGTGCCCACCGAGATGCTGATGGGCAACAAGCTGGACGGCGAGAGCGATGGAGACTTCCTCGCCAAGATGGAAGCCTACAGCCCGCTCGGTCGCCTCGCCACGCCCGAGGATATCGCGGGCAGCGTGCTGTTCCTGGCCGATCCGGCCAACAAGGCGGTTTCGGGCGTGTTCATCCCGGTCGACGGCGGCAACATTCCCGGCGCCTGACGGCACTTTTCTGAACGGTCTGCAAAAGCCCGCCCGGCAATGCGCCGGGCGGGCTTTTTGCTGTCACCGGAATGGCGCGATCAGCGCTCCAGACCGGGAGACGGCTCGAGACGGGCAGCGTCTTCCCAGTTCTCCGGCCCGGTCGAGATCTCGGCCGGGTCTAGGCGGTAGCGGGAGAACACCAGCAGGCTGAGGAACTGCGTGATGACCGGGACCGCCGAATAGAGCAGGATCACGCCGAGCACTGCGTGCTGGCTCTGCTGCACCACGCCGTGCGTCGAGGAGACGAAGCCGAAGGCGCTCATGATGATGCCCGCGACAAGTGGGCCGAGGGCGAAAGCCAGCTTCTCGGCGGCGCTGAAGATGCCGGAAAACACGCCCTCGTTCGCCGCGCCGTGGCGGCGACGATGCAAGTCCACGGTATCGGTCAGCATCGAGAACGAAAGCAGCAGGAAGCCCGTATTGACCACGCCGATGAACACGCCGCGCGCCAGCACAAGCAGGCCTTCGCGCGTCACGTCGCCGATCAGGGGCAGGGTCATGACGACCGGGCTTTCGGGTTCCACGAAGAACCAGGTCACGGTGACCAGCATCCACAGCACCGAACCGACGACGTAGCACTTCTCCTTGCCGAAGCGGCGCGACAGATAGAGGAACGTCGGCTGGCTCAGCAGGCTGCCGCAGGCCATCGCGATCACGAAGGTCGGGATGATGTGCACGAGGTTCAGCGCGTAGACGTAGTAGAACCCGATGACGGTATAGCTGGACGCCTGCCCGATGCCCTGGATGAAGGTCGTCGCCAGCAGGATCATGAACGGCTTGTTGGAAGCCACCGAACCCAGCTGTTCCATCATCCGGCCGGGTGCCTGCGTGCCCTTCAGCAGCGGCACGCCGCGCAGCCCGAAAGCAGGCACCAGCATCGAGACGAGGCAGAGCGCCGCAAAGGAGAACGCCATGACGTGCCAGCCGTGCGCTCCGCCGCCCAGCGCGAAGACCAACGGCTGCGCCACGCCGACGCCGATCACGACGCCGCCGATCGTCGCCGCCATGCGGAACGTCAGGATGCGCGTGCGCTCGTGCGGATCGTTCGAAAGCTCGGACGCGACGGCAAGGTAGGGCACCGAATAGATGCTGAAAGCCGTCGAGGCGACGAGGAACAGCACGCAGACCGCCGCAGCCGCAACGTAGGGGCTGGGATACTCGACGATGGCGAAGAGGCTCGCGAAGCCGATGCTCGTCAGGATCGCGCCGATGGTCAGGAACCGGGTACGGCCCAAGGTGTCCTTCTTGCGGTCGGAAAAGGCCCCGACCAGCGGATCGCAGACGATCACCCAGAGCTTCGGGATCAGGATGACGAAACCCGACAGCCAGGGCGGAATGCCCAGGATCGTGGTCATGAAGATCGGCAGGAGAACGGCCGGCGTGTCGCGGAATATCTGCGCGCCGAGCTGCCCGGCGCCATAGGCGGCCGCCGTGCGGGTCGGAACCCGTTTCAGGTCATGTGTCATGACGATGTTGCTAGCGTCCTTGAGGGAGGGAGGAGGACCAAGGACAGGACGCTAGCTTACGCGCGGGGGAGGATGGAAGAGCGAGATCGCGTTGTCCGCAGAGCGAGAACCACGCGGAGGACTGGGAACTTTACGCGGCCCCCCGCCGCACCGCCGGATTGAAGCCCAGCGGCAGACCGGCATCGGTGACGAAGCCGTAGAGCGGCTCGCCCGGCAGCGCCTCGGCCACGATCGCGCGGACCGCAAAGAGCTTTTCGAGGTCGATGCCGGTGTCGATGCCCATCGCCTCGAGCATGAAGGCCAGATCCTCGGTCACGATGTTCCCGCTCGCCCCCGGTGCGAATGGGCAGCCGCCGAGGCCGCCAAGCGAGGCATCGATCGTGTCGAGCCCGCATTCCAGCGCCGCCAGCACGTTGGCAAGGCCAAGGCCGCGGGTGTTGTGGAGGTGAATGCCGGTCAGCGCCCCGTCGCCGACCACGCCCCGCACCAGCTTGACGAGATGGCGCACGGCAGAGGGATCGGCGTAGCCGGTCGTGTCGGAGAGGCCGACCTCGTCGCAGCCGGCTTCCATCAGGCGCTCCGCCAGCCGGGCGATCTGCGCGTCGGGCACGGCCCCCTCCAGCGTGCAGCCGAACACGGTCGAAAGGCTGCCTTCGAAGTGCGGGCGCTCCGCCTCGGGCAGTTCGCGGATCATCGCGGCGATCCGGGCGGCCTCATCGATCACCTGGTCGTGCGTGCGACGAAGGTTCTTAAGCGAATGCGTCTCCGAAACCGACAGCGGCAGGGTCAGCTTGTGCGCTCCGGCGGCAATGGCATCTGCTGCACCGCGCGCGTTCGGCACGAGCACGGCCACCGTCAGGTCGGGCAGCGTGCGGGCGAAAGCGACGATCTCCGCAGTGTCGGCGAGCTGCGGCAGCAGCTTGGCCGGAACGAAGCTGCCCACCTCGATCTCGCGCACGCCGGTCGCGGCCTCGGCGGCGATCCACGCCTTCTTTGCCTCGGTCGGCATCACTGCCTTGACGTTCTGGAGGCCGTCACGCGGGCCAACTTCGCTGATCAGAACCGACACGTCTCGCACGCTCTCTCTTGCCTATATTGTTATATCTATATATCATTTGTTCGCAGCCTGTCTACCGGCGTTTTCGCCGTCGCGGCTGATCACCGGGGAGGGATTCCAGCATGACCAAGCGTGCCGTTTGCATCTACGCCGAAGCCGATGGCGGATCGCGTCTCGCGGACCTCGAAATTCCGCTGACGCGCAAGGTGATCGCGGATGACGGCACTTCGCACTGGGAAGGCGTGGCCCCCGCGTCGATCTGGGGCATAGCGACCGGTGATCCCAACCACTGCACCGACTGGCACCCCTGCGGCATGGCCGGGCTCTCGATCACGCTGGAGGGGGAGTGGGAAATCGAGGCGACGGATGGCGACCGCCGCCGCCTGCGACCGGGTGACATGCTGGTGATGCTCGACACCACCGGCACCGGCCACCGTTCATGGCCAGCAGGCGAAAGCCGCTGCCTGACGATGGGCGTCGGCTTCGGCGAGGGCGTCGAGCAGCAGATGCGTGAGTTGCTGGCCCGCACCCTGGCGGCCGCATGAATTGCATCAGGCCGCGGCGGCGCGGTCCAGATAGATCGCGCCGCCGCGTCGCTGCGGCTCCAGCCCGAACAGCGCGCCGATAAGGGCCAGCGATTCCTCAGGCGCGTCCAGACGAAAGCGGCCGCTGAAAGTCAGCGCGGCGAAGCGTGCCTGCCCGAGCCGAAGCGGCGTCGCGCTGTAGCGCCCCAACCGCTCCACCGCCCGCCCGAGGGGCATGGTCTGCGCATCGAGCCAGTCGGTCTGCCAGTCGCCAGCAGCCGGATCGAACGTGCCGTGCCCGGTGATCGACCCGCCTCCCGTCTTGCCCCCCACCATAGCCCATTGCCGGGCCGGAACCACGAACCGTTCGCCGGATGTCGCATCGAGCCCGACCCGACCGGAGAATACCCGAAGTTCGCTACCGTCGGGGCCGTGATCGACACTGAAGCTGGTGCCGAGCGCCGTCATGCGGGCCTGCGGCGTGCGCACTTCGAATGGGCGCTGCGGATCATGCCGCACGTCGAAGCGCGCTGCCCCCTGCTCCAGCACGATCGCCCGGCGTCCCTGCGCGAAGTCCACCGCCACGCGCGAGGAAGCGTCGAGCAGCAGTCCCGAGCCGTCCGGCAGCACCAGCCGCCGCCGCTGCCCGACTTCGCTGGCAAAGCGCTGGGGAGCGGGCAGTTCCTCGCGGCCGAGCAGCCAGTATCCGGCAGCCGGCAGCGCGAGCGCCCCGGCAATGCCGGCCGCGATGGCCCGTCGGCGCCCGAACAGCGGCGTGCCCCGACGCCAGGCACCGGGCCGTCGCACGGGGGCCTCGCGAGAAGCGGGCAGGACGGGCGCCTCGCCCCGATCGTCCAGCGCGTCGACCAGCGCGGTATCCGCCATCATCCGTGCCATCCGTGCGAACGCCCGGGCGTGGTCGGGCGATACATCCAGCCATGCCTTCAGTTGATGCCGCTCGCCCGCGGTCAGTTCGTCGAACCGGTCCGCCCAGTCGGCGGCAATCTCGAGTATCGTTTCCGGCACAGGGCCTTGCCGTTCATCCATGCCTGTCGCGCCCCTCGCCATACCCGTCGATGTCATCTTCCAGTGTCAGGGCGAGATCCGCCATCGCCCGCACCAGGTGCTTCTTCACGGCCTCGACGCTGAGGCCCAGTTCCTCGGCGATCTCCTGCCGCGAGCGGCCGTCCATGTGCCGCATCCGGAACACGGCGCGGCGGGCCGGCGTCAGCCGCGCCAGTGCCGCCTCGAAGCGCGCATAGCGCTGGCGGTAGTCGAGCACCTCGTCGGCCAGTGGCAGGTCGCACATGAGGTCCGGCATTTCGGCGTCACCGAGGCGCTGCCCCTTGCGTGCGCCCGCTATGATGACGGAATCCGCCACGCGATAGGCATAGGCGAGCGGGTGCTCGATGGCCTGCCGCCGTTCCTGCTCCATGACCCTGACCAGGGCTTCCTGCACCACGTCCTCCACGCCATCCGGATCGCGCATCCGCTTGCGGACATAGCTCCGCAGCTTGTCCATGCCGCCCAGCAGGGAATGGCCGGCCTTGCCCATCAGCATTGCCCGGCTCCTTCCCCGCGGCCGACAACACCGCGCCGTCCGTGAAGAGTGCCCAGGGTGCCGTGCGGGGACAGGAGCACGCGCAAATCAGTACACATAGCGCAGACCCAGCGCGACGGTCCGCCCGCTGCGCGTGCGAGCGAGCAGGCGCCTGGCGGAACGGTCGGTATATTGCTCGATCGGCGTGTCGGTGAGGTTGCGCGCCTCCAGCGAAGCCTGCAAACCGGGCCGCAGCATGGCATGAGCAGCAAAGTCGATCGTCGTGCTCCCCCGGATCCACGTCCCGATGTTGCCGTTGTTGCCCACGCCGTCACGATAGGCGCCGCGACAGGCCACCGCGACGCGCGCGTCCCAGCCGCTCCCGGTGTAGTAGAGCGTGGCATTACCCGACCAGCGCGACAGGTCGATCAGGGGCAGCGACACGGCGGTATCATCGTAGATCACTTCGCTGTGGCCCGAAGCGAAAGTCGCGTTTGCCTGAATGCCGAAGCCGTCGAACGGAGCCGGAAGAAAGTGCAAATCACGCTGCACCGCCGCCTCGACGCCGAAGATAGAGGCGCCCGAACCGTTGAGCGGGCGCACCACGTTGTAGAGCGTATCGGCATCGACGCCGGAATAGAGGAACGCCGTCGGCAGCCCGGTGTCCGAATACAGCATCAGCGTCGTCGCGGACGTGATGAAGGAATCCATCCGCTTGTAGAACACCCCCAGCGACGCATAGCCGTCGCGGCCCATGTAGTGTTCAAGGGCAAGGTCCACCGCAGTCGCGGTGAAGGGTCGCAGCGACGGGTTTCCGGTCTCCACGGTGCCGCCGAAGGGGGTAGAGTTCACCGCCGCCGCCGCGCGCAGGTCGGCGACATCGGGCTGGTTGACGTCGCGACTGAAGGCGAAGCGCAACCGCAGGTCGCGGCGCAGGTCCATCCATGCACGCAACGAGGGTAGCCATGCCTCGTGCCGACTGCGCTGCCCTCGGTCGAGCGGCGCATCCTCGCCGCGCACCTCGCCCGAGGATGATGTGTCGGTGCGCAGGTACTGAGCACCGAGTTCGACCTCGGCAGGCATCGCGCCGACCGCAAGGTCCAGCCGAGCCAGCGCAAAGGCCGCATAACTGTTCTCCCGAACGCGGTAGGCCATGCCTGGCAGGTTCGCCGCAGAGGTGAGATCTCGGCTCTGCCCCGTCGCCGCGAAGACCGCATCGACGTCGGCGACGATGTAGCTTGTCCGCGAGCGCACATCGATCGGATAGGCCGCGACAGCAGGCGCATCCTCGCCATAGTCCCGCGTGACGCGGCGTTCGTAGCCGTCGTTGCCGTAGAAGCGATACGTCGCCCCCGCCCTCAGTTCCAGCGCCGGGGAAACGCGATGCGCCAGTTCGATCCGGGCCGCCACGTTTTCGTTGAGGATCGCATCCTCGCGCGCGTCGGCACGCATGAGCGTCCAGTTGGCGGCGTCACCGGTGTCGAAGCCGTAGCGATTACGCGGATGCGCCCCGGTTGCGATAAAGGAAAAGTCCTGCCCCGTGCTCTCCAGGAAGGCCTTGTCGAACACCGGCTCGGAAAAATCCGAGCGCGCATAGCCGACCCTCGCGGTCAGGCGGGTCGCATCGCCCAGCGGTCGCTCGGCCGAGAGCACGGCCTGCGTGAATGCGGTCCGGTCTTTCGTGATCTTGCTTTCGGAGCGCATGTCGATGCCGCTGAAATTGCCCGCGACCATCGTGTCGCCGACGATCCGCACCGATTTGAGCACTTGCGTGCCGTCTATGGTGCCGGTGGTGAGCCCGTTCGTCCCCGCCGCCGCCAGTGAATATTCCTTGCGATCATTGCCGAGCCGCGCATGGACGAGGTCGAGCGTCAGGTGCAGACCGTCGTCGCCCTCGTGCTCGATCGCAGCAACGAGGTTGAGGCGGTCGAAACGGTTGCTCCAGCTCGAATAGCTCTGGCCGCGTGACATGTAGACAGGGTCACCTGCTTCTCCCGTCAGCCGGACGCGATCGGCGGCGCTGACGGCCGGCCCTATGTTGGCTGCAGCGAAAGTGACGGGCACCCAGTCCCAGTTGCGATAGCCATACTCGGTCACCCGGTTGCGGCTGTAAGACGCCGCGAGAAGAACGCCCCAAGACCCGCTGCGACGCGACAGTTCAGCGGTGATGCGCGGCGCCACGCCTCCGGCGTTCCCGGCACTGGCGGCCCGCACCGCGAGCAGGGTCACGTCGTCCGGCCGATCGAAAGGCCGCAGGGTATGGAGGGCCACCGTCCCACCGACACCGCCTGCGTCATATTGCGCCGACCATGTCTTGCGCACCTCGATCCCGGAAAACAGCGCCGCGTCGAAGACGGAGTAGTCGAAGCGCCGCTGGCGGCTCGCCGAGCCCCGGTTGTCCATGCCTGAAGCGGTGGTCGCCAGCGCTTCCATCCCGTTGAGCGTGGTGCGGGTGAACAGCGGCCCGAGTCCCCGCAGCGAGACCTGCCGCCCTTCCCCGCTGTCCCGGCTGATCGCGATGCCGGGAAGGCGCTGGAGGGCGTCGGCGGCGTTGGGGTCCGGGAAGGCCGCCACGTCCTCGGCGCGGGTGACTTCGACGATGCCGGTGGCGGTGTGCTTGACGGTGACGGCTAGCCGCAGGCTCTCGCGATAGCCGGTAACGATAATGGGGTCTCCGACCACCTCGGCCGGGGGCGCTGCGGGTGCGATGACCGGCTCCGATGCGCGCGATGCCGGCGTCACTAGATAGCCGCCAGGCATGTCGCGCACCGCCAGCGGCAGGCCCCTGAGCAGGCGGCGCAAAGCCTCGCCGGTGCGCAAGCGCCCGGAAAGCGGACGATCCACGCGCATCTCGGGAGAAGCCGAGGTCACCACCTGCATCCCGCTCTGCCGCGACACTTGCGCCAGCACATCCCCCAGCCGACCAGGAGCAACATGGAATTGCTGCGTCCGGTCACGCGCCGACGCCGCGACGGGCACCCCGAGAGCAGCGACCAGCCAGAGAGCGGCCACGCTGCCGCGGGAGTGCGAATACACGGAAGGCGCGCCCTTTCATGGGCGCGCCTAACGAGCGAGCATGACAGTGATATGACTTCCGGATGTGACTTCCCGGCCCGCACGAGGGAGAGCAGGGCGGGAAGCCATCTTCGGTCAGAACTCGAAACGCACGCCGCCCATGATCGTGCGGCCCGAACGGGTCACGACATAGAGGCGCTTGGTGCTGTCGGAGTACTGCTTCTCGGCCTGGTTGGTCAGGTTGATGCCGTCGAGCGTCAACTGGATGTTGTCGGTCAGCTTGAAGTGCGCGGCCATGTCGACATAGAGCGTACCTTCGTAGCCCGACAGGTCCTGGTCGGTGCCCAGCGTGCTGGTGACGGGCGCCGCGCTGTAGACGTAGCTGCTGCGATAGTTGCCCGAGACACGCACGTCGAACTTCGCGTCCTGATAGTACAGCGTGGCATTGGCGTTGACGTGGCTCAGACCTTCCAGCGTGGTGTTGGCGCCGCCGCTGTAGATCGTCGAGTAATCGTACTTCGAGTCCACATATGTGAAGTTCGCCGAGGCGCCGAAGCGATTGAACGGCGCGGGCAGGAACGTGAAGTCCGATTGCGCAGCAAGTTCGATGCCCCACAGGTCCGTCTTGCCAAGATTGATCGGGCGCGAATAGGTATCGACGACTGTATCCGCCGTCAGCCCTGCAGCCAGATCGGTGGAAAGGCCGGTCGTGCTGAAGGCTACGTTGTTGACCGTCTGCGTCACGATGAAGCCGTCCAGCGTCTTGTAGAACAGCGCCGCGCTGACCGATCCGGTGTGGCCGATGTAGTACTCGACCGAGAGCCCGAAGTCGTTGGACTTGTAAGGCTTGAGGTTCGGGTTGCCCGCCGAGACCGAGACGGCCCCGCCATCGCCGATCGACACCGTACCGTTCACCGCCAGCGAGCTGAGCGCCGGACGGTTGATGTTCTTGGCAGCGGACGCACGCACGACCAGGCTGTCGTTGAGATCGAAGATCAGGTTCACGGCGGGCAGGAAGCCCTCGTAACGCGACGAGCCCTCGATCAGACCGCTGGTGCTGCCGGTGACGGTGCCGATACCGGCCGAGTAGATGTCGGTGCGGTAATAACGCCCGCCAAGGTTGCCTCGGAAGCCGATGCCGCCCAGCGTATGATTCCAGTCGTACTGGACATAGGCCGCTCCGGTGCGCTCCTCGACCGAATAGACACTGCTCTTGGTGGTCAGGTAATCGCTGCGGTCGATGCCCAGAACGTCAAGCGCCTTGTCGTAGTCCACGATGACCCACGACTGGCCTGAATAGCCATTGTAGACCTTGGAATAGTCGCTGATGTCGGCGCTGATGGCTCCCGACTTGAACTGGCTCAGCAGGGCGTCGTCGGTCTTGCGCTTGTAGCCCGAATTCTCGAACCGGCGCCATTCGCCGCCCACGCTGATCTTGTCGTCAGGGGTCAGTTCGTATTCGAGGCTGCCCTTGATGTTGTCGAAGGCGGTGTCCTGATAGCTCGAACTGATGTCGATCTCATGCGCGTGATAGTTCGAGGCATCGCTCGTGTCCCACCCGTAGGTATTGACGAGCGAGTAGTTGCCGCCGCGATAATCCGAGATCACGTCGCCGTAGGCCTCGGTGTAGAAATGGTCGTCCACCGGCATGTCATAGCTGGACCGCTCGATGCCGCCGAGGAAGCGGAAGGTGAGGCGGTCGGTGATGCGGGTATCGCCGCTCAGGACCAGCTGCTTGAACGTGTTCTGGGTCTTCTGGATGCGCGTTTCCGTGGCAGTATTGGCGCCGGAAACGTCGAGGTAGGTCACCTCGTTCTGGTCGTTCCACTCGATCCCATTGATCGTCGAGGCCGGATACGTCACGCCCGCGAAAGTCTGCGCGCCGCCGAGCCAGGTCGAACCGCCCGACCCGCGCGAGGCGAGGTGCGTCTCGAACCGATCCGCCTTGTACTTGCCGTAGAGCCCGTCGAGCGTGAGGTGGGTGTTACTGCCCGGGTTCCACTGGATCGAGCTGGTCAGGCCGAAGCGATCCTGCGTGCTGTCCCAGACCGACAGGCGGTTACCGCGCGCGAAACGCAGCGAGCCGGAATTGATCTTGTCCTGCTCCTCCTGCGTCAGCCCGGAAATGTCCGAGCCGTTCGCTCCATTGAGGCGCCAGCGGTAGGTATCGAAGCCTTCCTCGCGCGTCTTGCGGTGGCTGTAGGCGGCCGAGACGAGGATGCCGAAATCGCCCCAGTTCTTGGAGATGAGCCCGGTCAGGCGCGGCTGGAAATCCTTGGTCAGGCTGTTGGTGCCGCCCGAGGCCGAGATCGCGAACTTGTCTTCCTTGTAGTCGAGCGGGCGCGCGGTGAAGAGGCCGACGGTGCCGGCCAGGCCACCCTCGGTCTGCTCGGCCGAGAAGGATTTGCGCACATCGACGCGGTTGAACAGTTCTGCGGCGAAGATGTTGAAGTCGAACGCACGGTCGCGCGTGCCCTGCCCGCGGCTGTCCTGCGGCGAGTCGACGTTGCCCAGCACTTCCATGCCGTTGAGCTGGACGCGAGTGAAGTCCGGACCCAGGCCGCGCAGGCTGACACGGCGACCTTCACCGGCTTCGCGGTTGATCGCGACGCCGGGCAGGCGCTGCAGCGCTTCGGCGAGGTTGAGATCGGGGAAGGCGGCGATGTCGTCGGCGACGATCGAGTCCTGGATGATCGTCGACTGGCGCTTCACGTCGCGCGCAAGGTCGAGGCTGGCGCGGTAACCGGTCACGACGATGGCCTCGCCCGCATCATCCGCCGGAGCGGTGTCCTGGGCCAGCGCGGGCTGCGCGAACAGCGCCAGTCCCGTCGATACCAGCCAGAGGCTGCGCTTCGTCCACATTGCAAAAATCCCCTTGTTCCGATCCGGAAAGCGCCGCAGCGCAAGATCGCGTGCGACGGTCGGCCGGGGAGAGCGACCGGCAGCGAAAACGGGGACAGAAAAAAGTTGTGAAAGTTCAAAGACTTTTTGATTACATTTTTGCTACATTGTAATTTTTGAATATTAATTAAAAAATTCATCCCAATATTCATGAGAAATGCCCGGCAACAAGAAGTAAAAACTAACCATCAATCCAAAAATTAATTCTAAATCTTCTCTCAATCGGAGATAAGCGTCCAAGCGATTCAAACGCCGACGCATTTGTCGAATTTGCGATTGACGGGACGCCTCGCCTCGGCCCAGACGACAGGCAAAGTCGCACTACCGAGGACGTCCATGACCAAGCCCGAATCTCCCCGCCCGGGTTCCCTCAATCCCGATCGCCGCCAGTTCCTTGAAGGACTGGCCGTCCTTGGCGCTGCGACCGCGGCAGGTTCTCCCGCCGCCGAAGCCCGCACGACCAAGGCCGCCTCGCACGGTCCGGTGAACGATACCAGGCTGCGCGAGGCGATCGACACGGTCGTAGTGATCTATGCGGAGAACCGCAGCTTCAACAATCTCTTCGCCGACTTCCCCGGCCTGGAGCAACCGCTCTCAAAGGTTCCCGCCGAGCGCTTCACCCAGCGCGACCGCGACGGCAAGCCGTTCAAGACGCTGCCGAAGATCTGGGAGGGCCTCGTCCCCGACAAGCAGGTGGTCGAACATACCGAATACATGATCGGCCCCGACGACCTCGCCCCCCTGCCCAACGCTCCCTTCGCCCTGAAGACCAAGGAGGGCGATCCCCTGCCGCACGGCGTAGTGACCCGCGATCTCGTCCATGCGTTCTACCAGAACCAGTGGCAGATCAACGGCGGGCGCAACGACGGCTTCGTGGCGTGGGGCGATAGCGGCGCGCTCGTCATGGGGCATTACGCCGATACGCGAGCGCAGCTTCGCCTCTGGCAGGTCGCGCGCGAGTTCACCTTGTGCGACAACTTCTTCATGGGCGCGTTCGGCGGCTCGTTCCTGAACCACCAGTACCTGATCGCCGCGCAGCCCCCGTTCTACCCCGACGCGGACAAGAGCCCGGCTGCACGGCGCATCGCGCAAGTCGAGGGCACCGACCCCAGGGGCATCCGCCTCAAGCTGGAACCGAAAACTGCCGCCAGCGCCATGGACGGCCCCGCCAGCTTCGTGACCAGCACCCTCTCGCCCGACTTCTGGGCGGTGAACACGATGCTGCCTCCCTACACCCCCACGTACCTGCCCGACCCCGACAAGCCGGGCTACGCCGACTGGACCAACGGGCAGACGCTGGTGCCGCAGGATCACCGCACCATCGGCGACATGCTCTCGGCGCGTGACATCGGCTGGGCCTGGTACGCAGGTGGCTGGAATTCGGCATTGGGCAAGGATGCCTCCTTCCCGGCGCGGCCGAACCTGCAGCCGCATCACCAGCCGTTCAACTACTACTCCCGCTTCGCCCCCGGCACCAAGGACCGCGAGGAGCACTTGCGCGACGCGGGCGAAGGCAGCACCGCGCGCACCAACCGCTTCCTCGCCGATGCCGAGGCGGGCCGCCTGCCGCCCGTCAGCTTCTACAAGCCGCAGGGCAACCTCAACATGCATGCAGGCTATTCCGACATCGACGCGGGCGACCGCCATATCGCCGCAATCATCGATGCCCTGCGCGCCAGCCCGCAGTGGGAGCGCATGATGATCGTCGTCACCTTCGACGAGAACGGCGGCTGGTGGGACCACGTGGCCCCGCCGAAAGGCGACCGCTGGGGGCCGGGCACCCGCATTCCGGCGATCGTCATCTCCCCGCACGCGCGCAAGGACTTCGTTGACCACACGATCTATGACACGGGATCGATCGCGCGCTTCCTCACCCGCCGTTTCGGTCTCGCCAAGCTGCCGGGACTGACCATGCGCGAAGACGCCATGCGCGCAGCTGGCGGCGTGGCTCCAGGAGATCTGACCGGCGCGCTGGATCTCTGAATAAGCGGCTGATTGTCAAAGGCTTGTCATGATCGGAGGGCATTCGCCCTCCGCCACCCCCAGAGCCTGCGGAGCCGCCATGCCCTTTCTTGCCCCTCTCGTCCTCGCTGCTGCTGTAATGCAGGCTCCGGCCGAGCCGAAGATGAACGACATCCAGGTCGTCGGCACTCACAACAGCTACAAGCAGGCGATGAGCGACGACGTGCGCGCCCGCATCACCGCCCATAGCGAGAAGCTGGCGCAGGCGCTCGACTATGCGCACCGGCCGCTTGCTGAACAGCTCGATCGCGGTGCCCGCCAACTGGAAATCGACGTCAACTACGATCCCAAGGGCGGCTACTACGCGAAGGGCGCCGGCGATGCCGAACTGCTCAAGCCCGGCTTCAAGGTACTGCACATGGCCTTCAGCGACGCGGCCAGCAGCTGCGAGCGGCTGGTCACCTGTCTCGCCCAGATCCGCGACTGGTCGAACGCCCATCCGGATCATGCGCCGATCATGCTGATGTTCAACGCCAAGGAAGATGCCGATCTCGAGCACAACAAACCGGCGATGCGCTTCGACGAAAAGGCGTTCGATGCACTGGACCGCGAAATCCTCTCGGTCATTCCGCGCGGGAAGCTGATCCTGCCCGACGATGTGCAGGGGCGCTATCCGACTTTGCGCGATGCGGTGCTGGCGGGAAACTGGCCGACGTTGTCCGCCGCACGCGGCAAGATCTTTTTCGCGCTCGACGAGCACGAGGAGAAGGTCGCCATCTATCGCGGAAAACGCAAGTCACTGGAAGGACGTGTTTTCTTCGTTAATACGGACGAGAACTCACCCGCCGCCGCTTATCTCACGATCAACGATCCGATCGCCGAAGGCGACCGCATCGCCCGGGACGTCAAGGCCGGCTACATCGTGCGAACCCGCGCCGATGCCGACACCTGGGAAGCACGCAACGGCACTCTGGGGCGCCTAAGGGCGGCATTGGTGAGCGGTGCACAGTACATCTCGACCGATTACCTGTGGGAAGACGCGCGCCTGCCCGGCTACCGTGTCGCGCTGCCAGGCGAAGCGACCGTGCGCTGCAATCCGGTCAGGCTGCCTGCCGCGTCGGCGAAGGACTGCGGCACGAATTGAAAGCAAATCGGCGGCCGGACCAACCGGCCGCCCGATTCCTTCCCGATCAGGCCACGCCCGAGGCCACGAACCACGAGCGGAACACGCCTTCGCTCTCCGGGCCGTAGCGGAACGGGCCGCTGCGCGCCGCCGGACTGGTCGCCTGATAGCCGGTCTCCACCGAGGAGAACCCGGCTGCCTCGAACAGCGAGCGATAGTCCGCGCTGAGCGCACCGCGCCAGTTCGGCTCGTTGTTGTACTGCGCTTCCAGTTCGCCCGACAGTTCGACCCATGCATCGGAATTGTCGTGCAGCAACGGCACCTCGAGGTGGACCGCGACGCCGCCGGGACGCAGCAGGCGGCGGCTTTCGGCGATGATCGCCATCGTCGCGGCCTGCGAGGTTTCGTGGAACATCACGCAGCTGAACACGAGGTCGAAGCTGCCGTCTTCGAAGTCGGTCTTCTCCGCGCTCTGCTGCGAGAAGTGGACGCCTGCGCCAAGGTGCTCGGCGCGGGCATGGGCGTAGCGCAGCATCGATGCGCCGACGTCGATGCCGTGGACTTCGGCGCCCGGGAAACAGGTCGCCGCAGGCACGGTGCTGGTGCCGATGCCGCAGCCCATATCAAGGATGCGCGCCGGGTTCAGGTCCGGAAAGCGGGTGAGGACGTGCGCCATCGCGGTCTGCCCGCGCAAGTCGTTGAGCATGCCGCCGTTGCGCCCGAGCATGTAGACCGCGCCGCCGCGATCCATCATCGCGCCCTGCAGGATCGAACCGTCGTCATGGGCATTGCCGCCGGGCATCAGGTGAATGTCGCCACGCCGGATATAGTCGGGCACGGCGAAATCCGGATCAGTGCGCACGGAACCCAGGGGCGCTTCGATCGCGGCGAGATCTTCGAGATCGCCCGCCTGCCGCTCGACGCTGGCGGCGACGCTGGACCATAGCTGGCGCTGAGATTCCCGCTTGAGCGAGAGCCAGGTCGAGAAGCTCTCGTGCTGCCCCATTCGCTCACGCAAGGCCGCAGCGGTGTTGTTTGCGCCTGCAGACGCCTTCTGCTCGGCAGCGGCGATACGGGCCTGCACCGGCTCGATCTGGCTCATGACGTAAAGCTTGAGGTCGCGCACGAACAGCTGCTCGGCCAGTTCGTCATGGCTCGGCACTGCGATCAGCGGGTGGTCGAGCTGGGCACGGCGTTCGGACATCTGTTCGCTCACGGCAGGATCTCCTCGGCAGGGGCACTCATCGCGGCCAGTTCTGCCTCGGCGGCTTCGCGCAAGGGACGGAAGACCTTGTCGAGCGTGGCCTTGCGCAGCCCTTCGCGCTGGGCTGCCGCATCGGCATCGGGTTCGAACGCATCGACAGCGCCTGCGGGCAGCGTGCCCGAGGCGGTCAAAAGCCGCTCGGCGGCGTCGAGACGGGCGCGCAGCACGGTCACTTCCGAAGTCAGGCCGACGATCATCGCCAGCAGTTGCTCGTCCATCGGTCGGCTGCCGTCGATGGCGTCGAGCCGGTTGGGCGTGCGGGGCAGGGACTTGCCCGGGGACTTGCTGTTCATGACTCGGGGAAGCTCTTGTTGCGTCAGCTGGACTGTACTGCGACTGGCTGCAACGTCGAAGCCGGCGGCTCAACCGCATCCTCGACTGTCTCCGGCAGGCGATAACGCAGCATGATGATGCTGGCGATGACGGCGGCGAGCGCCGGCACCAGCGAGACGGTCACCATGATCCCGGCCTTGACGCTGGCGGGCTGCTCCTCCGCCCCGGCGCCGGTGGAAGAGACGAAGCCGGTCCAGCTCATGATCGTGCTGAACAGGAAGATGCCGAAAGCCGACGTGCCCTTTTCAACCATGACGAATACGCCCGCGAGCATGCCTGCACGGTTCTCGCCCTGGATGCGGCGGGAATAGTCCATGGTGTCGGTCAGCACTGTGTAGAGGCCGAGGAACACGCCGCCGCTCGCGGTGCCCGACAAGGCGCAGGCGATGTAGATCAGCGGGAACGGCGAGCCCGCCGGGATCAGTGCCCAGACGGTATAGGCAATGGCGCATAGGCTCCCCGCGCTCACCAGAGCGTTGCGGCGGCCGAAGCGACTGGCCATGCGGACCCACAGCATCTGCGAGATCACCATCATCGCCGTCTGCACCGCGAAGATCGTGCCCAGCGCAGTGTCGGTTACGTGCAGGACGTGGCGGGTGTAGTAGGGGATCGCCGTGATGTGGACGGCAAGGCCGGAGAACAGGATCAGCTTGAAGCCCATCAGGCACAGGAACGGCTTGTTGGACCACAGCGCCGCCCAGGTCGCGGCGAACGATCCGGTGGGCTTCTTCTCCGCTTCTACCGGGTGACGCTCCTTGAGCAGCAGGAACGCGGCGATCCCGCCAAGCGCGATGGCGATGCCCAGCACCAGGGCGACATGCCCGTGCCCCGCGCGATCGCTTCCCAGCCGCGCCAGCAGGAACGGCGCCGCCGACGTGGCCGCGAAGCTGCCGAGCGACGAGCCGTAGACGCTGAAGGTCATCAGCCGCGAACGGGCGTGGAAGTCGTCCGTGATCGCACGCCCGATCGCAAGGTAGGGGATGCGGAACATGGTGTAGGCGGTCGAGTAGAGCAGCAGCGTGAAGCCCACGTAGAGCCACATGCTGTCACCCTGCAGCCCGCCCGGCACGTTGAAGAGCAGGATCATCGACAGGCCTGCCAGCAGCCCGCCACCCAGCAGATAAGGCCGGAACTGGCCGAAGCGAGTGCGGGTACGATCGCCGATGTAGCCCATCAACGGGTCGGTCATCGCATCGTAGATCTTCGCCGCGACGGTCAGCATCCCGGCCAGCGCGATGGCGAGACCGAGCGAGTCGGTCATGAACCGCAGGTGGAGCAGCCCGACGGCGCTCACCAGTGCGGCGGAAGTGAACGAGCCGATCGCCCATCCGATGTACGCGCTCTTCTTCATGGGGCACCTCCCTGCATGATGCCGGATTACGTTATTCGGACCACACCTTGTTCATGTCCGAGCTGCCGACCTTGGGGCAGCCCTCCTTGGGCAGCTGGACCGCGACCATGAACGAGCCTTCCGGCCCGGACTTCGAGATATGCCCCTCACCCGTGCAATCCTCGGCATAGGCAAGGTCGCCGTGCTTCAGTTCATACTCGGTGCCGTCATGCAGACCGATGATCATGGAGCCGAACAGCGGGATCAGCAGCGTCGGGTTGTTCGCGACATGGAAGCCGAAGCCCGCATTGGGCTGCGATCCGCCGAGGGTCACGCGAAAGGCCGTGCGGCGCAGCAGCGTGGCGATCTCCTGCCCGCGCGGTTCCACCACGTCGAGCTGTTCGGCGCGGGTCAGCCCGTCGGGGCCGGAGTAGAGATGGAACACCCGCTTGATCCACGGCATCGGATCGCCGGTGCCCTTGAATTCCATCGGGAAACCCTGTCCCGGCAGCGGCTTGACCGCCACGGGAGCCTCGGCCGCATCGGCGTAATGGGACAGGCCCATCATCGCCATGAGCATGCCGCCACCGGCCAGGAAATCGCGCTTGCTGTGCGTCGTCATCGCGGGCGATCTCCTCAGGCGGCTTCTTGGCGGGCGGGCGCAAAGGCGCGCGGCTCGCTGTCGGGGCGCTGCCAGATCAGCGGCAGGTTCTCGCTGGGAGCGGGGTGGACGCCCTCGGGCTGGGCGAGGACATCGACGCCGGGCACCGGGGTCAGGCCCTCGCGCGGGCACCAGTAGCTGTCGTCGCCGATCATGCGCATGGCAAGGCCGGTGCGGGCGAGAGTGTCGGAATCGTTGCCCTTGGAATAGTGCGGGATATCGACGTGGAACAGCACCGCGTCGCCCGGCTCGAGGTCCCAGGTGACGAAGCGGAACGGGAAGTCCGGGTTGTCGCGCTCGGCCTGGAAATCGGGGAAGCGGAACGTGCCGTCCCCAGCCGGGCCGAAGCGCGATCCGGTCTCGATGCAGAACTTGTGATAGCCCGCGACGAACTCGATCTGGCCGTTCTCCTTGTTCACCGGCGAAAGCGCGACCCACAGGTTCGGGATCATCGTGCCGGTGAAGGGCCAGAGGTGGTCCGCATGCCATTGCATGATCGAGGGCGAGAGCGGCGGCTTGCGGAACAGGTGATCGTGGAACATCTGCACGTTGTCCGCGCCGATCACCCGGCCGACGATCTCGCCTGCGGGCGAGTTGAAGACGAAGTCGCGGAACGGGCCGGGCTTGCGCCACAAGTGCGCGACCGAGATCATCGCCCCGTGCGAGGGTCCGGTCTGGCCGTAAGCCTCGGGATCGCTCTCAACCGCGCGTGCCGCTTCCTGCATCTTCGCGATCCATTCGGCGTCGAACATCTGGCGCAGGCAGACCACGCCGTCACGGGCGTAGTCATCGATGTCCTGCTGGGTGATGGGATTGAGAGGTTCCTTGTTCATCGTCTTTCTCGTCTCAATGTGTGAATGACCGGGTTGCAGATTATCCGGGGTGGGCTGCAAGCCATGCGCGGGCGCGCAGGATCGCGTTCTGGCGCACGTCCTCGTAGAATAGGCCGAGGTCGTGGTAATGCATGCTGTCTCCCGGCAGCGGCTTGAGGCCGAGCGCGGGATCGGGATCGACGACCAGCAATCCGCGATCGCACTTCGCGGAGACGGCGTGAGGGACGATGGCCTTGATGGCACTCTCGTCCGGCGCGCCGGGAACCGCGCCCTTCGCGGCATCGCGCGTGGCAGCAGGCTTCGAACGGTCGAAGGTCAGCGGGTTGATGCACAGGATGGTCGGGTCGGCGCCCTTTGCCAGCACCGTGCGGTTGTATCCTTCCGCGAACGACGCCGTGCTGGCGAGGTCGGCGCTCGGCAGGATCGAACTCCAGTGGACTACGCAGCCGATGCTGTCGGGCTTGTCGCACATCCGGAGCGTCGAGCCAGACCGGTCGTACTTGGAGGCCGGGAAGGTGATGCCGACGTCATAGGCCGCCACCATCCGCGCGGCGAGCGGCTTGCCGTCGATCTCCTCGTCCAGCAACCGCTCAAGATGCGCGGCGCCCTGGCTGTGGCCGACGAGGATGAAGGGGCGCCCCTTGTTGTAGTGATCGAGGTAGTAGCGGAACGCCCGCTTCACGTCGCCGTAGGCGAGCGCGAAAGCGGCGTCGCGGATCTTGCCGCCTTCCTTCTGTGCGCCGCTGGTCGCCTGGCGATAGCGCGGAGCGAAGACGCGGCAGCAGCCGTTGAACACCCCGCCCTGCCGCGCGATGACGCTGCCGTCGGTCCAGGCGTTGGTCGCCTTGTCCGACACCGGCTGGTTGTAGCGGTCCATCGAACGGTCGGTCGTCGGGTGGATGTAGAACACATCGACGGGCAGGTTCTGGCGCGCCGTCGATCCGGGCGCGACCGCTGCGGCGGCGCCCTCGTTCCTGCCGTCAGCAGCCCAGCTGGATGCCCGGGCGTAGTCGGGTGCGGGTGGGACCTGCGCCACGAGGGGCGCGGCTGAAGCAAGGCCAGCGATGGCCGTCAGGATTCGGAGTATGGGCTTCACGTCCGCTCGTTCTCTTGTCTGAAAAGGAGATGGAGCCGGGATTCGGAAGGCCTTGCCGATCCGTCACGACCCCTTCAACCTGATCGGACGAAAGCGGGTTGAAAAGCTTACAAATCTCGGCAGGCGATAGACTTTCCTTATACTGCTGCGGTCAAAGTGCGATCGCTACGGTACGACTGTCGCAGTTGCGACGCGAACCGGCGCACCGAAGCGCTCTTGTAGCTGCCGCGGACACTGAGCAGTCCGAGCGACGGCGCTTCTATCCGCGTATCAGGCACACGGCGCAGTGTGCCGGCCTCAAGCTCGGCCGCGACCAGATCATCAGGCAGCATGCCCAGCAACCCGGCATCGAACACGAGCGAACGGATCAGGCTCATCGAACTTGACCGCACCGCAGCCTTTGCCGGCGTCATTCCGATGCCTTCCAGCAGCAGCATCAGGTCCTGCGCGCCGCCTTGCTCAGGAGTCAGGTTGGGCACAGCGACTTGCGCCCAGTCATGCGGGGCGAGCGGCTTGCCACTGCCGATCTCGTCGAAGATACCATGGTCGGGGCGCGCGAAGACCGAGTAGAACTGGTTCACAAGCGGCTCGAAGTCGAACTCCTCGTCCTCCGGATCGACGTTTGCGTTGGCGCAAAAGGCCAGGTCGATTTCTCCCTGTCGCAGCCGCTCATGCAGTTCGGAGCTGTAACCCTCGACGATGCGCAGGGCGACGTCGGGATCGGTTGCCCGGAATCTCGCCACGGTACGGGAGAACTCCGCGCTCATCATCACCGGATGGACGCCCAGCTCGATGATCTGGGCGCGGCTGCTGCGCTCGACTTCGGCGAGCAGCCGGTTCTGCTCGCTGACGATCAGGCGGGCGCGAACGATCAGGCGTTCGCACGCCTCGGTCGGCTTGATGCCGCGCGGGCCACGAATGAACAGCGACAGGTTGAGGCTTTCCTCGAGCTGACGGATGCTCCAGGTCAGCGCGGGCTGCGACATTCCGAACAGTTTCGCGGCCTTGCGAAAGCTGCCGGATTCGTAGACCGCAATCATCCGCTCGAGTTTGGCGATGTTCATTACTGCCTCCTTCGTGGCGTGTCGGCTGACGATCGATCAAGCCTATAAAGAAGAGTAATAGATAATTTGAATTATCCGCCCTGCGAAGGGATGGCACGGCATGGGTTCACCCACCTTGCGGCCGCGCCCAGTGTGACCGGTGCCGAAACAGGGCGCCGCTGCCGCGCACCGCCCTTACGGAGCCGTCCCATGTCGCTAGAAATCCTCGGAGTCCTGCTCCACCGCAACGCATCGGAGATCAGCCGCGGGGGCGGCCCCGCGTTCGACGTCGACATGATCGAGAAGATGGCCCGCGCCTTCGACGAGAACGACTTCGACCGCGTGTTGATCCTGCAAAACTCCTTTGCGCCAGATCCTTTCGCGATTGCCAACTATGCGGCTGCAGTGACGGAAAAGCTTGCTTTCATGGTTGCGCACCGCCCCGGATTCATCGCGCCGACCATGGCCGCGCGCATGTTCGCGACGCTCGACAACCTCAGCGGCGGCCGCGCCGGGGTTCACGTCATCACCGGCGCCAATGACACCGAACTGGAGTGCGACGGCGATTTCCACACCAAGGAGGAACGCTACCACCGCAGCGCCGAGTACGTCGAAATCATGCGCAAGGTGTGGTCCAGCGGCACCCCGGTGAACCACAACGGCACCTACTACCGGTTCAACAGCGCCTTGTCGGAACTCAAGCCGGTGGGCGGCGCGATCCCGGTGTACTGGGGCGGCTCCTCGCCGCTCGCGCTGGAGAAGGGCGCCGAAGTCGCGGACGTCTACGCCATCGGCGGCCTTAAGCCGCTCGACCAGATGGCGGGCACCGTCGCGCAGATTCGCGATGCCTGGGCGCGCACCGGCCGCCCGGTCCGCATCCAGACTTCGGTGCGCGTAATCATCGGCGACACCGAGGAAGCCGCGTGGAAGGCCGCTGCCGACGTCGTCGAGGCGCTGCGCGAGACCGCGCTCGAACAGCAGCGCAAGATCGCCGGCAGCGACGAGGCCATGAGCACCGGCATGCGGCTCGATCCCAAGCTGGCGACCACCAAGGGCGGTTCGGGCCGCGAGGAGCTGGAGGCGATCGCGGGCGGCAAGGAGCTGCTCGACAAGCGGCTGTGGACCGGGATCACCAAGGCATCGATCAGCTTCTCCACGCCGATGCTGCCGCCCGCGCTGGTCGGCACCGCCGAGCAGGTCGCCGATGCGATGATGGATTATTACGCGATGGGCATCACCGGCTTCCTGATGCGCGGCTTCGATCTCTACGGCGACATCGCGCTGCATGGCCGGGAACTGATCCCCACGCTCCGCCGCCTCGCCGCCGAGCACGACGCCCGCGTCGGCCAGACCCAGCCCCAGAACCAGCCCGCGTGAGGACCGTCATGAAGCGCTTCATCCCCATCCTTGCAGCAGCCTTCCTTTCGGCCGCCTGTTCCGCCGCCGATCGTCCGGCCCCCACGCCGCCGCCGGTCTCGCCGCTATCGCCGGGGGCCGAGGCGTTCCGCGTGCTCCACATGTACGGCGGCGACGACGGCGAATCCCACCTCGAGATCAAGGAACTGCCGCGCACCGGCGGCGTCCCCGGCAAGAGCGTCCAGACCCGGCTCTACGCCACCGACGTCGAGATCGGCGACGCCCTGCCCGGCGACTTCATCGACTATCACGGCGTTTCGACCCCGCGCTTCCTGATCGTCCTGTCGGGCCAGCTGGAAGTCGGCTTCGGCGACGGATCGAAGCACGTGCTGTCCAAGGGTGACATCGTGCTGGCCGACGACGTGACCGGGCGCGGCCACACCTCGCGCACCATCGGCACCGAGCCGGTGCGCATCCTTACGGTGCGGTTGCCCAAGGAAAACAGCTTTCAGCCCAAGCTCAGCTCCTGCCCAGACGGCATGCCCGTGGAGCAGTGCGTCAGCGCCCGGCTCTACGGAAAGCAGGAGGCGGGCAAGGCGCCTTCCGACAAGAAATAACCCACACCAAACCTAAGGAATCGACGTGGCAGCATATATCGTAGCAACCGTGGTCATCACCGACGCCGAGAAGTTCGGCGCCTACGTCAAGGCGATCGCGGGTCTCAGCGAAAAGCACGGTGGCGAATACCTCGTGCGCGGCAAGGTGAGCGAAGTGCTCGAAGGCGACGTCAATCCCGACGAGCGCGTGGTCGTCTCGCGCTTCGAGACCGAGGAAGCCGCTCTCGCCTATGCCAAGAGCCCGGAATACAAGGCCGGTGCGGCGCTGCGCGAAGGCGCGGGCACGGTGCAGACGCGCCTGATCATCGCGCCCTGAGAGTTTGTGTAGAAAATGCCCGATTGGGCATTTTCTGTGCGGCACCGGCCGCAAAATTCGCCTGCAGCGAATTTTCAAACGAAAACCGCAAAGGCCGTCCGCATTGCGGGCGGCCTTCGCATTTGGTTCATCGGCAGGCGGATAGAATATCGGCGAACCACCCGGCGACATGGTGATCAGCTATATGGATCATGCGCGGGTAGTGATTTTACGAGGTACACGAGAGATGAAAGCACTTCGCGGCCTGGCCGCAACTCTTCCGCCTAAAGGTCTGGCGCTGGCAGGCATGACCATGGGCCTGCTCATCGCCGCAGCCCCCGCGTCGGCCCAGACGGCGAATGCACAGGCGGGCAAGCGCCTGTTCATGCGCTGCCAGGCCTGCCACTCGACGGCAGCGGGCCAGCCCAACAAGGTCGGTCCCAACCTCAACGGTTTCATCGGCAAGAAGGCCGCGAGCCGCCCCGGCTTCCGCTATTCGCCCGCCCTGACCAAGAGCAACGTCAAGTGGGACGACAAGTCGCTCAACGCCTGGCTTGAACGGCCGAGCAAGCTGGTCCCCGGCACCACCATGGCCTTCCCCGGCATCGCCAAGCCGGAAGATCGCGCCGCACTGATCGCCTGGCTCAAGACCGCGACGAAGTGAGGGATACGGTGAGGCCGGCGGGCGACGTCCGCGAAGGCGAATTCGCCCGGGGCTGGAAGATCGTGCTCGCCGCCACCCTGGGTGTCGGCCTCGGCCTTTCCCCCATGCCGGTCTACACCCTGGGGATGCTGGCGCCCCAGCTGGCCGCCGCCTTCGGGTGGTCGATCGCCGAGGTCATGGGCGTCATGTCCGTCACGACCCTCACCGTCGTCCTCTCCGCGCCGCTGACCGGAGCGCTCACCAACCGGTTCGGCGCACGCAAGGTCGCGCTGTGCTCGGTGGTATTGTTCGGCCTCGGCGTGCTGTCACTGGCGCTGTCCTCCGGGTCGATCCTCAGCTTCTACCTCACCTGGGGCTTCATCGCCCTGGGCGGCGCGGGAACGCTGCCGATCACCTGGACCCGCCTCGTCAACGAGCATTTCCAGCGCAACAAGGGCCTTGCCCTTGGCCTGGCGATGATGGGCTCGGGGCTGTTCGGCATCTTCGCCAAGCCCTACGTGCGCTGGCTGATCGAGCAATGGGGCTGGCGCGGCGCCTTCGTCGGGCTCGGCCTGCTGCCACTGGTGCTGGCCCTTCCCATCGCCTTCATCTGGTTCCGCGCGCCCAAATCCCGCGTGGATGAACCCGCCTCGCCTCCCGTCCCGATGGGCGGCATGACGACCGCGCAGGCGGTGCGCGACTGGCGCTTCTGGCTGCTGGCGGTCGCGCTGGTGCCGATCTCCTTCGCGCTCGGCGGCGCGGTCCCGAACATGGAAGGCATCCTGCGCGCCGGGAAGCTGGATAGCGGCACGATCGCCTCGCTGACGCCGCTCATCGGCCTGTCCGCGATCATCGGACGGCTCGTCGGCGGCTGGCTGCTCGACCGCTTCTGGGCGCCGATGATCGGCACGATCCTGCTCGCCCTGCCCGGCCTGTCCTACTGGAACCTCATGGGCGGGACCATCGACCCGCAGGCGGCGGGCATCTCGATCTTCCTGATCGGTTTCGCGCTGGGTATCGAGTACGATTTCATCGCCTTCATCGTCGCCCGTTATTTCGGGATGAAGCACTACGGCACGATCTACGGCTGGCTCTACATTCCCTTCGCCATCGGCGCAGGGTTCGCCGCGCCGGTCTTCGGCCACGACTTCGACGTCAACGGCACCTATGTCCTTTCGCTGAGCTGTTCGGCCATTGCCTTGCTGACTTGCGCCGGATCGCTGCTGCTGCTCGGCCCCTATCGCACCTTCGAGGCGTCAGAACGCCCCTGACGGGACAAGCTCTGATGGTGCAGCCTGCAGGAATCCTGCCTGCTGCACCGTCTGGCGGAAGGAGCGGCTGACGGGCACTTCCAGCCCGCCCTGCAGCACCAGCCGGGGCGCCGCCGCGCTCCCCGCCACCCGGACCACCGCGCCCGAGGCCACCCAGAAGCTGCGGTGGACCTGCAAGCCGCGCCCGCCCAGTTCGCTGACGGCCTGCGACAGACGGTAAAGGATCAGCGCATTGCCCGCGCTGGTATGGACGCGCAGGTAATGCTGCTCGGCGGCGAGCGCGAGCACTTCACCGCGCAGGCTCACGGGCACCTTGGTCATGAACGGCAGAACGGGCTCGGCGATACTGGGCGCGGCGGGGCCTTCCGCGATGCTCGGCCGATAGCCGAAGCAGGGCATCTTCCAGAGATGGAAGAGCATCAGGTTGATCAGCGGCCACTCGATATAGCCATAGACGTGCGTCTTGAAGAACAGCACCATATCCAGCCGGATCTGCGGCAGCGGGCGCGTCATCGGCAAGTCCGGGAACATGCCGAGATAAGCATGGACCCATAGCTTGAGCGCCATGTCGGACGGCAGCGAAGCCACCACCACCCCGACCATCAGCGTCGCCCAGAGCGGCATCCCCGCACCGCGCAGTGGCCAGGCCAGCGTGCGGGTGACAATGTCGTTCGCCCACCAGCCGCACATCGACAGCCCGATCCAGAACGCGATCGCATGTTCCTTGGGCCACGCGACCGTGCGCCCCGCCTGCGGCCAGCCGGCGACGAAGCCGAGGAACACCGGCACCCCGATGAAGTGGACGCAGAGCTGGCGCGGATTGAGGCCGAGCCAGACCGGCTCGTCCGAAAGCCAGAAACCCCTGGTGAACATGCGGTGACCTGCCATGCCGAATCCCCGTATCGCTGCCTCACTGCCGAAACGGCGCGATCCCGTGGATTTGCGGGCCTCGACTCCGTTCGTGCAACACGAATGACGTTCGTGAAGGCCCGTCCGCGCATCAATGGCGTTCAGGAATTTTGATCGCCTGCCGGGAACGCTTGATTGCACGGCGCCCGCCCGGCCCATCACCCTGCCTGCCAGAACACCGTCCCATGACACTTGGCCAGGGAGGCCCCTTTGACTCGCGAACTTTCCCGTCGAACCCTGCTCGCCACCGGCATGGTGGCTGCGGCCACCGCCTACCTGCCCCGCATGGCCTTCGCCGCCGAGAAGACCGACGTGGTGGTCATCGGCGCCGGTCTCGCCGGTCTCAATGCGGCGCTGCTACTCGCCGAAAATGGCTGCCGCGTGACAGTGCTTGAGGCAGGCAAGCGCATCGGCGGCCGCGTCTTCACCTCGACCGAGATCGAGGGTCATCCCGAGCACGGCGCCTCGCAGATCGGCCGTTCCTACGCCCGCGTCCTCGACCGCTGCGAGGCGCTGGGGGTGAAGCTGGCGCAGGGCTCCAACATCTACGACAACTACGCGATCTCGCTCGACGGGCAGCTGATCCGCCCCGGCCAGTGGGAGAACCACCCGCTCAACAAGACGGTGGGTGCGGAACGCGGCGTCGTGCCCTTCGCGCTTGGGAGCTACTACCTCGCCAAGACTTATCCGTGGAACACGATGGACGGCTGGGCCTCGCCCGAGGCGCTGGCGAACTACGATGTGTCCGAGGCCGACTACCTTCGCCGCGTGGGTGCCTCGCCCGCTGCGATCGACCTCGTGGCGCGCGGGTACGGCGACGGTGACCTCGACGCCATCTCCGCCCTCACCCTGATGCAGGAGATGGGCCGCGCCAAGTTCGAGGGGAGCGGCGTGCCGACCTCTGCCAAGCAGGACCGGTTCCAGCAGGCATCGTTCCTCTCCTACCGCATCCTCGGCGGCTCCTCGCGCCTGACCGACGCCATGGCCGATGCACTCAAGGGTGCGGTGCTGACCGGCAAGCAGGTCACCGCCATCGACATGACCGACACCGGCGCGACGGTCACTTGCGGCGACGGGTCCAGCTACAAGGCGGACTACGTGGTCTCCGCCCTGCCTTTCACCGCACTGCGCAAGGTCGCGGTCACGCCTGCGCTCACCGGCGGGCAGGCGGACGCGGTCAAGCTCATGCCCTACAGCGGCCAGAACCAGGTCTGGCTGCGCGTCAAGGCGCCTTACTGGGAGCAGGACGGCATCGAGGGTTCGATGTGGACCGACGGCCCGGTCAGCATGCTGCGCCAGTCGATCGCGCCCGACGGCTCCCGCGACAGCGCCGTCGCCATCACCAGCGGCGTCAAGGGCGACGCGCTCGACCGTATCCCGGCCAAGGAGCGCGGCGAATACGTCCTCTCCGAACTCGCCCGTATGCGGCCCTCGACCAAGGGCAAGCTTGAAGTGCTCGGCGTCTTCTCGTGGAAGCTCGACCCGCTGATCCACGGCTGCCGCCACGGCTACCATCCGGGCCAGATGAAGGCGTTCCGCCCGACGATGGCCCTGCCCCACGCCCGGATGCACTTCGCGGGCGAGCATACGCGCCTGATGGAAGTGGGCATGGAATCGGCGATGGAGACCGGCGAGCGCGCCGCGCTCGAAATCCTCGACCGCATCTGAAGGCAACGGCCAGACCGAATTTCCGACCGCCCGCAAGGGCGGCGGGAAGGCGCACGCCTAACGCGCCGGGCGGCAGAACCCGGCCTCAAATCACGCACACGAAACAAGGTTCAGTACCAAGGGGGAAGTACCATGATGAATGCCAGGATCCTGCTAGCCGCAGGGGTATCGCTCGCCACGCTCGTCCCGGCCGTGGCCCATGCGCAAGTCGAGGACATCGTCGTCACCGCGCGCAAGGAGAAGGAAACGCTGCAGGAGGTGCCGATCTCGGTTGCCGCCTTCGACCAGGACATGATCGCACGCTACGACATCTCCGACCTTGAGGACATCGCCAAGCGCACGCCGAACTTCACCTTCTCCAACAACCTCGGCATGTTCGGCGGTGTCCCGGTGATCCGCGGCATCGGCGCCCCGCGTACCGGCAGCAACGCCTCGGTCGGCCTGTTCATCGACGGCGTCGACACCGGCAACGCGGGCGGCATCAGCCTGCAGTCCTTCGACGTCGAGCGCATCGAAGTCGTGCGCGGCCCGCAGAGCACCCAGTTCGGGCGCGGCGTGCTGGCCGGCGCGATCAACTACGTCTCGCGCCGCCCCAACCTCGACAAGATCGAGGCCGAGTTCGGCGGCGAGATCGCGGAATACGGCATGTACCGCGTGGAAAGCCGCGTCAGCGGTCCGGTCGCGGATGGCCTGGCGTTCTCGCTCGCCGCACAGCGCCGCAGCTTCGACGGCTTCTATAACGACGCCAACACCGGCAACGACATGGGCAATTCGGACAGCACGGCCGTGATCGGCGGCATCCGCGCGCAGTTCGGCGCCGAGAAGCAGGCCGAACTCTACGTCCGCCTCGCCTACAGCAACGAACACATCGGCCAGCCCGCCTGGCATCAGGTCGCCACCAACACCCAGACCGGCACGCTCGCCAGCCAGCGCTGGTACGTCGGCACGCTTAAGGGCGACCCCGACAAGCTGGGCAGCAACGCCGCCGACTACGGCAACATCGACCTCAAGTATTACCGCGCCGCCGCGCACTTCAACTACGACTTCGGCGGCGCCACGTTCTCGTCGATCTCGGCCTACAACCGCAGCCACCAGTTGCAGGACGTGGACTCCGACTTCACCGCCAACCCCGACCTGATTTCGGGCTCGACCCTGCTCGGCAACTTCCGCAGCGCGCTGGACGTCCATGTCGAGGACTTCAGCCAGGAACTGCGCCTGCAGTCATCGGGCTCCGGCCCGTTCAAGTGGCTGATCGGCGGCTACTTCCGCAAGGAAAACTACTCCAGCGACGACTACTCCCCGACCGCAGCGCAAGGCTCGTCCAGTGTGCTGGCTCCGACGCCCAACTTGCTGACCCGCGACACCAAGACTTACGGCGTGTTCGGCTCGCTCAGCTACGAGATCACGCCCGGCCTGACGGTGTCGCAGGAACTGCGCTATTCGCAGGACAAGATCTTCGAGACCTCGCAGCCGCGCGCCGCGACCACCGCCGGCTCCTTCGGCGCGACGTTCAGGAACTGGCTGCCCCGCACCATCTTCGAGTGGCAGGCAACGCCCGACCACATGCTCTACGCCAGCGTCGCCAAGGGCAACAAGCCGGGCGGCTTCAACAACGCCGCAGGCACCGGCTTCAGCGCCGTCCCGGACGAGTACAAGGCCTATGGCGAAGAGCAGATGTGGAGCTACGAAGCGGGCTTCAAGACTGCCTGGTTCGACCGCAAGCTGACCTTCAACGCCTCGGTCTTCCACCTCGAATGGTCGGACATCCAGGTCAATTCGCAAGTCACCATCAACGGCTATCCGGTGGGCATCACGCTCAACGGCGGCAAGGCGCGCGGCACCGGCGCAGAGATGGACTTCCACTTCCAGCCCAACCCGGGCTGGGAAGTGTACGGCGGCCTCGGCTATGCGCCGATCCGCATTCTCGACTACGTGGATACCCGCGTGCGCAATGCCGGGATCACGACCGACGGCAAGGACCAGCTCGCCGGCAGTCCCGACTGGACCGGCAATGCGGGCGTGATCCACAACATCGAACTGGAGGACGTGGGCACCCTGTTCCTGCAGGGCGACGTCAGCTACCGCAGCACCACCTATGCCACCGAGGCGAACCTGGCGGAGACCGGCTCGAAGACCACGGTGGACGTACAGGTCGGCCTGCGCCGCCCCGGCATTCGCGCTTCGCTCTATGTGAACAACCTGCTGGACGACAAGGCGGTGCAATCGGCCCGCGCTTACGTGAACCCGACCAATTACGCGCGCAGCTTCATCGTGCAGCTGCCCAACCGCCGACAGGTCGGTCTGCGGCTCTCGCTGAAATATTGAGCAGAATTCCTCCCCGAGCTTGTCTCGGGGAGGTGGCGCCGACGAAGTCGGTGACGGAAGGGGGAATTTCCCGCGCCTCTCCCCCTCCACCACCCTTCGGGCGGTCCCCCTCCCCGAGCAAGCTCGGGGAGGAATTGGGGCCTTATCGCAAGTCCACGATCACCTTGCCCATCGAACGGCCCGACAGCAAACGCTCCACGGCATCGAACACGCCCGGCAGGCCGAGGAAGCGCTCTTCGTCGAAGCACACCTTCAGCTTGCCTTCGTTGTACAGCCCGAACACGTCCTCACGCGCGGGCGGCCAGAACTCGGCCAGCAGCCCGTTCATGAAGCCGCGCACCGAAGCACCCTTGTAGTAGAGCTTGTGCGCTATGCGCGGGGCGGTGACGATCTCCGGCCTCCCTTCGAGGTCCGAAGCCGCGCCGCCGACGACCACGCGCCCATGCGGCGCGACGTTGTCGAGGAAGGCGTCAAAAATCTCGCCCGAGACGGTGTCGATCGCCACGTCCAGCCGATTGGGATATTCGCGCGCCAGCACTTCCGGCACTGATTCCGAACGATAGTCGATCACCCGCGCCGCGCCGAGACTGCGCGCGAAGTCCGACTTCACCGGTCCGCCGCAGACCGCCACGACCTCGCAGCCCTTGAGCGCCGCAAGCTGGACGATCAGATGCCCGAGGCCGCCCGCCGCCGCCGAAATCGCGACGACATCGCCCGGCTTGGCCTGTCCCACATGAAACAGCGCCATCCACGCCGAAACGCCGGTAGAGGCGAGCGCCAGCCACTCGGGGCTGTCGTCCGCAACTTTCACGAAGTGGCCCTCCGGCGCGATGTTGTACTGGCGATAACCGCCGGGGAAGCGCGTGGTCACCACGGCATCGCCCGGAGCGAAATTGGTCACCCCCTCGCCCACGGCCTCGACCACGCCCAGTGCTTCCACACCGGTCAGCGTCGGCAGGCCGATCTTCACGTAATCGACCGCGTTGCGGGCAATTTGCGTATCGAAGATGCCGTTCACGCCCGCATACTTGTTGCGGACACGCAATTCGCCCGGCGCCGGATCGCGCAAGTCGAGATCGACGATGCGCGCGGCATCGCGGAAACTCTCGCCGAACTGCGCGAGCTGGACCGCCTGATAGGTCGCCATCAGGCCTGCCCTTCCGGGAAGCCCAGCACGCCGGGGTTGAACAGGCCCTTGGGGTCGAGGTGCGCCTTGAGATTGTCGAGCAGCGCGGTGAACGCCGGATCGCGGCTCTCGCGGTAGGGGTAGGTGCGGCCGATCTGGAAGTGCCCGGTGCCGTAGCGCGCGCAGATTTCGACCACGCCTTTGCGCAGGAACTTTACCGCCTCGGTCGCCGCCGGGTTCTCCGGCCGCTGTGTCAGGCGCGCGACGTGCGAGGCTTCCATCGACTGCTCGTGGATCGGGCGCCAGCCGGTCGGCCAGAAGAACACCGGCTCAATGATCAGCGCGTTGCTGGCCATCGCCGTAAACAGGAAGCCGGTGTGGATTTCATGCTCGGTGAAGAGCGCGGCGTTCTCGGCGTAGAACTTCTGGATTTCGGTGAAGATCTGCGGCGCGGTGGACAGCGGGCAGACGCCGTGGACGGGAATCCACGCCTCGCCGGTCGGGCCGACCATCGAGTTCAGCGGCGGGAACGGGTTGGCGCGGATGATCTTGGCGATCGAATTCTCGATCTCCGTGCCCTCGAACTGGCGGGCGATGCGGCGCGCCTCGGCCATGTCGAACGCCACCGCGTCCTTCGAGCGCCCTTCCGCGATCACATGGAGCGGATAGTCGCCCTTGGGAATGAAGTTGCGCCCGCCCAGCGCCACCTTGGCGGCCGAGAGCAGGCCCTTGCCCAGCGACTTCTCCTTGCCGATCACCGCACCCAGCGTCTTCACGTCGGACAGCAGCGACATGCGCTTCATGCGCACTTCGGTGAGGCCGGGGTCGAAGGCGCACATCTCGCAACTGATGCCCAGCCGCGCCATCTCTCCCATCGCCTCCAGCAGCTTCTCGCCGCTGGGGAAGGAGAACGAGGCATAGTCCTCGTGCGCAGGCGCGGTGATCAGGCGGAAGGTGACTTCGGCCTTGATGCCCAGCGTGCCGCAATCGCCGAAGAAGATGCCCGCCAGATCGGGGCCGAAGTGGCGGTAGAACGGGTGCTCGCCGCCCTGCCCCCGCGCACCGGTGCGGATCACCTCGCCGGTGCCGGTGACCACGGTAAGCGCGACGACGCTCTCGCTGCTGGTGCCGTACTGGCTGGCACCGAACATCGCGTTGAGCTGCGAAAGCCCGCCGCCGATGGTCGAGATCAGGCCCGACATCGGCCCCCAGAACGGCGTGCGCAGCCCTTCCTTCGCCAGCGCCTCGTTCAGCTGAATCCAGCTGACGCCCGCCTGGACCGTCACCGTCATGTCGCCGCGATTGACCTCGATCACGCGGTTCATCCGCAGCGTGTCGATAGAGACGGTGCGGTCGTTGGCGGGGACATAGGCCGAAGTGTAGCTCATCCCCGCGCCGCGCGGCGCCGCCGAGCAGCCGGCCTCGCCGATGGCCTTGACCACTTCGGCCAGTTCCTCGGTGGTGGCGGGGGCGACGATCAGCGCCACCACGTCTTCGGCGCGCGACCAGATGTCCTCACTGTGCAGACGGCGCTTCGCCTCATCGACGGTGACGTTCTCCGCCCCGACGATCGCGGCAAGGCGCTGTGCCAGTGTCGAGGTCGGGATCGGTTCGGGAAGCGTTGCGCTCAGCGGGTCCATCGTCGTGCTCCGGTGATTAATCGTTATTTACTGCTGTCAGGTTGGATTGATCACGCAAAGAGCCGCAGGGCGACCCTCCGCTCTGCGATCATCAGCCCTTCGCGATTGCGGCTGCTCCCTCGCCGGACAGCCTGCCGAGCGTGACTGCGGTGCACAGGCCCATCGCCGGGAGGTACCCCCAGGACGACGGCCCCGAGACGCTTCGCGCCGCGCCGCCGCCCGCGAAAAGGTTGGGCAAAGCCGAGCCGTCCTCGCGCAAAACCCGCGCATTCCGGTCGATCTGAAGCCCCCCTTGCGTGTGGTAGATCGCACCGACGACCTTGAACGCACCCAGCGCGCCCGAGGGCGGAAGCTCGTCCCCCCAGACGCGGCCTTGCGCGTCCGGGCGCCCTTCTGCCTGCGCCTGCCGCGCCTCTTCCAGCGAGGCGGCAAGCGCCTGCGGATCGACGCCGATGCGCTGCGCCAGAGCCTCGACGCTCTCCCCACGACGGGCGGCGTTGAGTTCGGTCAGGGCCTTGGTGTCGGGCTGGTAGGCATTGCGGCGCTCGATCTCTTCGTCGAAAATGACCCAGACGTGGCCGCCCGGCTGCGCCATGACGGGGTGGACCATCCCGGCAATGTCCTCCTTCTCGTCCACGAAGCGCAAGCCGTTGATATTGACCAGGATCGCGCCGTCGATGACGAAGCCGGGCGGTACACTGATACCTTGCGGCTCGGTCAGCATCGCATAGCCCTGAAAGGCACCCAAATCGCCCATAGCGGCACCTAGCGATGCCCCAAAGCGGATACCGTCGCCCCGGCTGCCCTCGTGACCGTTGTTCCGCGCATCAGCCATCTCGGGTATGTATTGGCGCAGCATTGCGTGGTTTCCGGCGAAGCCGCCGCTGGCGATGACGAGCGCCTTGCACCCCACCCGCTCGCGCTCACCGCCGGGCCGTTCGATCTCGACGCCGAGGACGCGGCCCTCGTCGTCGGCGATCACGTCGACCACTTTGGCCGGGTTGAGCACCATCACCCCGGCGTCGGCGACCTTCTGGTGCAGCAGTTCCAGCAGGTCCTGCCCGGCATGGCCCGGCCAGCCGTGGACGCGCATCCGGGTGTTGCCGTAGGCCGGACGGAAGCCCGTATCGAGTTCGAGCGGCACGCCATGAATCCCGACCAGCCAGTCCAGTGTCGGGCCGGAGCCGTAGGCCAGCGCATGCGCGATCTCGGGGTCGGTCTGGCCTTTCGTCTTGGCGAGAATGTCGGCGAAGAAAGTGTCGCCGTCGTCCTGCTCGCCCGCCGCGGCCTGCTGCTTCGTACCCGCCGCGCAGAACACGCCCATCGACATGCCGGTGGTGCCCATTGGCCGCGCGTCGGCTTCGACGAGGAGCACTTCGGCCCCGGCATCGCTGGCCGCCAGCGCAGCGGTGGCCCCGCATGCGCCGCCACCCATCACGAGGACATCGACGGTGAATTCGAACTCCGTCTCACTCACGATAGCAGTCACGATTCGGCGCCAACCTCTACCGCCACGTCTTCCGAGGCGATGTCATCCGGACGGCCGACCGCCTCGTTCTCCTGCTGCACGATGCGCAGGATGCGGGCGATATATTCCTGGTTCCACAGCGCGCGCTCGGTGGCGGCGGCGCGATCGGGCACGAAGGCGTCGATCTCGCCTTGAGAGAGCACGCCCTTCTCCAGCAGCAGGCGCTCCAGCGTGTCGGTGCGCTGGCGGCTCACCGCCAGTTCCTGCGCGATGGATAGGGTGATGGCGAGGACACGCTCGACTTCGGCGTCGAGGAAATAGGGGCGCTTGCCGGCAGGCTTGGCGCCCGCGCCGCGCAGGGCATCGGCGATGGACATCAGACGGTTGCTCCGATCACGTGCCAGGCCGCCTTGCGGCCGTAGTCTTCCTTGTCGTCGTCGGCGGCGTCGGGGAACAGGTCGCGGTCGACCACTGCCGTCACCCCGCCGTGGATCAACTGGTCACGCGCGAACCCGGCCGCGATCATCTCGGCGTCGAGGTCCATTTCGTGCATCCGGCTCCAGAACGGCTCGTTGTTGTAGTAGGCGTCCCAGTCGCGCATGGCCTGCTCGAACAGGGGCATCTCGGGCGCGTACTGCGGCTGCTCGACGTGCAGGACGATGCCGCCCGGCTTCAGCAGGCGGCGCGTCTCGGCCATGATCCGGCGCAGCGATCCGGTGGACAGTTCGTGCAGGAACATCGTCGTCTGGATCCAGTCGAAGCTGGCGTCGGGGAAGATCGACAAGTCCTCGCCGCTCGCCTGCACGAATCGCACGTTGTCGATGCCGAGCGACTTCGCACGGCCCAGACCATAGCGCAGCACCGGTGCGCCGAGGTCCACGATGGTCATCTCCGCCTCGGGGAAGGCCTGCGCCAGCGGCAGGCTGGAGTGGCCCACGGTGCCGCCGATCTCCAGAATCTGCCTGGGCTGGAAGTCCGGCAGGTTGCGCTTCACCCAGCGCGCGACGGCATGGCCGCCGCCGTCCGAATACTTGCCGAGCAACCCGCTCGTCGTGACGAACCCGGCGTGATCGTAGTTCGCGCCATTGGTCACGTCGCCGGGAAAGTATTCGGTGTGATAGCTGCCCGGCATGCAGTGATGATCCACCGCCGAGACATAGCGCGGCTGCTGCAATGCCGGATCGAGCTTGAGCCGATCGTCGCCCTCGGTCAGCTCGCGGGCCTTCTCGGCCAGCTGCTCGGACTGGCGCAGCGCGGTCCAGCGACCGGCCTGCTGGCGCTGCTCCATCGTCATGCGCCGCATCGCCGACCAGGTCTGGAACGCAGGGTCCGCAAGCAGCGCCTTGCGCGCTTCGTGACGGTTGGCAATCGGGCGGCCCTCGGCGGCTTCGAACGCGGGGACGACGCGCTTCTCGTAAGCCTGCTTCACACCCGGAACGACATTGGCCGCCAGGTGACGATTCATCTGCGCGAGGAAGTTGATCCGCTCGATTTCGTCATGATTGGTCTGCGGAAACAGCGCATGGCGACCAATGACGCGGTAGTCGGGCGGGCCGTCATAGTCGGCGGCTGGGTCATTTCTGGACATGGTCAACCCTCGCGTTATATGTCATGTTTGTATATCAAATAACAGGTAGCTTGGCTCACCTCAAGGAGGAGATTACCCGTGACTCGCATCATCGTGCTGCTGAACCTCAAGGCCGGAAAGAGCGTCGCCGATTATGAACGCTGGGCGGAGACTACCGACCTGCCGACCGTGAACGGCCTGAAGTCCGTCTCCAATTTCGAGGTGCTGCGCACGGCGGGCCTGCTGGGTGGCGGCACCGCGCCCTATCAGTACGTGGAGATCATCGACGTAGCCGACATGGACCTGTTCGGCGAGGAAACCTCGACCGAAGCGATGGGCAAGGTCGCCGCCGAGTTCCAGGGCTGGGCCGATCCGATCTTCATCATGACCGAAAAGCTCGGCGCATGAGCGGTCGTTTCGACGGAAAGGTCGCGGTTGTAACCGGCTCCGGCCGTGCGGGCGGGCTAGGCGAAGGCATCGCCCGCCGCCTCGCCGCCGAGGGCGCGACCGTGGTGATCTCCGACATCGGCGCCCCCGCCGACGCGGCGACGCCGGGTTCGATGACCGGCTCCAGCGCCGAGATGGACGCCATCGCCGCCTCGCTGCCCAAGGCCTCGACCTTCCCCTGCGACGTGCGCAATCCCGATCAGGTCCGCGCACTGGCCCGCCATGCGGTAGACACGCATGGTTCGCTCGACATCTGGGTGAACAATGCAGGGATCGGCTATATCATGAAGCCGATGATGGAGGTCTCCGCCGACGAATGGCGCGCGGTGATCGACGTCAACCTGACCGGCGCATGGTACGGCCTGCAGGCCGCCGCCGAGATCATGATCGCGCAGGGCAAAGGCGGCCGCGTGGTCAACATCGCCAGCCAGGCGGCGAAGTCCGGCTTCATGCATGCGCAGGCCTACACCGCCTCGAAGCACGGCCTTGTCGGGCTGGTGCGCTCGGCCTCGATCGAGCTGGGCGCGCACGGCATCACCGTCAACAACGTCTGCCCGAACCACGTCACCACCGGCCTCGGCAAGTGGCAGAACGAGCATTTCGCTGAGGTGCAGGGCATCTCGGTGGAGGAATACCTCGCCAACATGGCCGCGCGCATCCCGATGGGGCGTCCCGGTATGCCCGAGGACACCGCCGCTGCGGTGGCGTTCCTGTGCTCGGACGAGGCGATCTACATCACCGGCGAGAGCATGAACGTGTCGGGCGGCGAAGAGCCGCATTGATGATCTGAGACCCTCTTCGCCCGGCGGAGAGGGTCTGTGAGGTTCATGGGGCTTCGATAGGCTGTGCCTGACCCTTCGACAAGCTCAGGGTGAGCGGAGGTAGTGTAAACCTCTCAATCCCGCTCAGGCTGAGCTTGTCGAAGCCCCTGCAGTTTTGCGCTCGGGCTATCAGCCCAGCAGTTCCGCCAGCACCCGCGCCACATCCCCGGCCGCATCCAACCGCCCGACGAGCGCGTGCAAATCCGGCACCAGCGCCGCATCCAGCCCGCCGAACGCGAAGCAGTTGCGCGCCTTCTCCAACTGCTGCTCCAGCGTCAACGGCCACTCCGGCGCGCCGAGTTGCTGCGCGACATCGACGCGGAAAGTCCGCCCGTCCACCAGCCGCACATGCGCAAAAGCCGGTACGAAAGCCGCAAGATCGGGGTTGCCGTCCGCAACGACGGTGATTTTCTCCGCAATCGCCGTCAAAACCGGATCGCCCAGCCGCTCGGGCGTGAAGGCGTCGAGGCCCACGTCACCCTGGGTCAGCACCACCGCGCCGAGCCATGCGAAGCACAGCCGCGCATAGGCCACCGTCATGTCTGCCTGCGGGCGGCGACCGACCAGCCGGTGAATCAGCGGCGGCGCGTGGTATTCCAGCGCTTCCAGATTGTCCGCCGTCACGCCATGCTGCGCCATCAGCGTCTTGAGCGCGACGATCGCCCCCTGCGCGGCGCGGCCCGTCGGGAACGGTTTCCAGCTGACTTCCTCGACGCGCCAGACTTTGCCCAGCTTGTCGAGCTCGGGCTCCAGCACCGGGTCGTTCTCGAACAGCGCCATGTAGCCGAACGGCCCGCCGATCGCGCCTGCGGGCGAAGGCACCCCGGCGCAGGCAAGGTCGAACGCCTCGACCGCCGAGCGCGCCGCGCCCGCCACCTGCAGCGCCAGCGTGGGCTTGCCCTCGATGTGCGACTGCATCGTCCCGCTCGCCAGTGCGAGGGCGTGGCCGAAGGCGCGATGGGCGACCTCCGGCTCCACCCGGCGCAGGCGCGACAGCGCGGCGACGCAGCCGAAGATGCCTGCGGTCGCCGGGCGGAAGAACTTGAGCGGTCCCTTCACCGCCACGCCCAGCGTCGCCACCACGTCGATCCCGGCGACTACGGCGGCGAGGAAATCCGCGCCCGAAGCCGGAGCGCGCCCGGCCTCGGCCAGCAGCGCCGCGCAGACGGTCGCCATCGGGTGCGCGACCGCCGGCTCGTGAACGCAGTCGTATTCCTGCGAGTGGATCTGGTAGGCGTTGACGTAAGCCGCATAAGGCGCGGGCAAGCGCAGGTCCGGTGCGCCCAGCACCATGCCCTCGCCCGTAGCCCCGCCGGTCCAGACTTGCGCGGCCTTGCGGATTTCTTCGGCGTAAATGGCGGAATGACCCGCCACGCCGACCGCAAGGCTGTCGAACAGGAAAGCACGCGCCGCCGCCTGCGCCGAGGGAGGCAGCGCCGCCCACTCGACGGACAGCGCATGATCGGCGAGGCGGGCGGCGGGGTCCGCCATGGTCGCTGAAGTCATCAGGCGACCTGGATCATCACCTTGCCGAAGTGATCGCCCGAGTGGAGGTAGGCGTAGGCATCGGCGGCCTCATCGAAGCCGAACACCTTGTTGACCACCGGCTCCATGCCGTTGATCGCGATCGCGTTGACCAGTCGCTGCAGCATCGCGCGGCCGCCCGCAGCGATGCCGTGGATGGCGAGATTCTTGCCGATGATCGTGCCGAAGTTCGGCAGCGGGTCGCTGACGGTCCCGCCCAGCGCGCCGATGATGGCGATGCGCCCATTCGGGGCCGCCGCCGCGATCGACTGGCGCAGGGTGGCAAGGCCGCCGGTCTCGACGACGATGTCGGCGCCGTTGCCGAGCGCGGCGAAGATCGTCTTCTCCCACTCCGCATCGCTACGATAGTTCACCGTCACGTCGGCGCCCAGGGCGCGGGCCTGTTCCAGCTTCTCGTCGCTGGACGAAGTGATGGCGACGCGCGCGCCGCACATGCGGGCGATCTGCAGCGCCATGATCGAAACGCCGCCGGTGCCGAGCGCGAGGACGCTGTCGCCCGCCTTGACCTTGCCGACCTCGACGATCGCGTTCCAAGCGGTCAACGCCGCACCGGAGAGCGCCGCGACCTGGCGGTCGGTCAGCGAATCCGGCACCTTCACCAGCGCATGAGCGGGGACCAGCACGTACTCGGCCAGCCAGCCGTCATGCGTCACGCCAAGGTCGTGGCCGAAGTAGGCGGGCGAGAACGGACCGTCGGTCCAGCTGACGAAATGCGGCGCGGTGACGCGCTGGCCGATGTCGATGCCCGACACACCCTCGCCAAGAACCGCCACTTCGCCGACACCGTCCGACACCGGCACGCGGTCCTCGGGACGCGGCGCGCCGTACTTGCTGGAGACGATGAGCAGGTCGCGGTGGTTGAGCGACACCGCGCGCACCTTGACGAGAACCTGACCGGGACCGGGCTGCGGCACGTCCCTGGTCACTGCGGTCAGCGAGGCGATGCCCTGCTGCGAACCGATCGTATAGGCCTTCACGATACCCCCAAGCGTTGAATGATGCTTTTTGTATCGTAACTATAACAATATCGGTGTGCAAGCGCGCTATGGCCGAATTGGGTCGCTCAATTGACCGCGTAGCGGGTTCCGTGAAGATCGAGCCGGATCGTGAACTTGTCCGAGCGGTAATGCGCGAAAGTCAGCAGGAAGGGCCGCTCGTTCCCGTCATAGCTGGTGCGGCTTATCCGCAGCAGCGCGGCGAGCGGGGCGATCTCCAGCGCCTGCGCCAGATTGGGATCGGCTTGCAGCGCGCCGATGGTCTGGTCCGCATGGACCGCCTTGTAGCCGGCATCGGCCAGAAGTTGCAGGATCGGCCCCTTGGCGAGATTGCCCGGCGTTATCAGCCCGGCCAGATCGCCCGGAACATAGCTGACGACATAGCCGATCGGCGTCCCGTCGAGATAGCGGATGCGCACCGCGCGGATCACGTCCTCCCCTGCGTCGACCTGCAGCGCGGCGGCCACCGTGGGATTGGGCTTCTCGCGGTTGACCTCGATCACGTTGACGGTGGTGCCGCTGCCCAGCGCCATCAGCGAGTCCATCGCCTGATCGATGTCCGCCTCGATCGGCTTGGCCGGAGACTTGAAGATGACCGTGGTGCCCAGCCGCCGCTTGCGCTCGACATAGCGCTGTTCGGCCAGTTCGTTGAGCACCCGCCGCGCGGTGATGCGCGAGACGCCGAAGAGTTCGGCCAACTCGTGCTCGGTCGGCATGGCGCTGCCGAAAGGGCGCTGACCGCTCAGGATCTCGTCACGCAGTTGCAGGTAGATCTGATAATAGAGCGGCACTGCAGCGTCGCGATCGACCACCCCGATACTCCCGAACATCCAAGACTGCACCCGCGCGGACTGCGCAAGCCTGATCGTCAAACCTCGCGTAGATATGTCAATTGGATACGCAACGGCAAATTCGGCAGGCGAAAAAGTCGGGCAAGAAAAAGGGGCGCCGAAGCGCCCCTTTCCTTATCACAGAGGGGGTCTGGAAATCCGCCGCAGGCGAATTCCCCAAGAACCCTACTCAGAACTTGAACCAGACGCTTCCGGTAAAGCGGCGCGGATCGCCCGGGAACAGCGAGAGGAAGTTCGCCGTGATCGTCTCCTGCTTGGTCAGGTTGGTCACGCCGAACGACGCGCCGAAGCTGCCGTCGGTCTTCTCGTAGGAAACCTTGAGGTCCACGAAATCCTCGCGCGGCGCGGCCGCCGTGTTCAGCACCGCGATATAGTACGAGGAATTGTGGCGGTACGAACCGATCAGCTTGATATCGCCATCCAGCGCATCGACCGGGATCGTGTAGGTCGCGCCGCCGGTGAACTGAAAGGTCGGCGTGCGCACCGGCCGCGTGTCGGTGGAGATCTGCAGCGCCTCCGAAACGTCCGGCAGGATCACGACCGACGAATACTCGCCGTGCGACAGCGAGCCGTTGGCGAAGAATTCGAAATTGCGCACCGGTGCGAAGACGGTCTCGAACTCCAGCCCGTAATCGACGAGCGTACCGGCGTTGCGCGCAAGGCTGACGATCACCGTCTCACCCGGTGGCACGATACCCGAAGTAATCTGCAGGTTCCTGGTGCGGGCGTAATAGCCATTGAGGTTGATGCGCACCTTGCGATCGAACAGCTCCGACTTCACGCCGCCTTCATACGACCACGTGACTTCCGGCTCGAACGCCAGCACGCGGGTCGCCACGGCAGCGTTGCCGTTCCAGCCGCCCGACTTGAAGCCGTTGGTCGCCGAGGCATAGAGCATGACCGAGGGCGAGAGCTTGTAGTTGATCGCGAAGCGCGGCGTCACGCGGTTCTGCGTCAGCTTGAGCGGGATGCCCGCCGCGCGCACGTCGGCGCTGTTGAAGCCGAAGCCGGGGAAGCGTTCGGAATCGAAGTACTCGATGCTCTTCTTCTCGTAGGTGTAGCGCGCCCCCACGGTCACGGTCAGGTCGGGCACGACCTCGTAGTCACCCTGGAGGTAGCCGGCGACGGTCTCGACCTGCTGGCGGAAATGGCGATCCTGCAGGAGATTGAACGCGGTGGCGGTCGCCGAACCCTGGAAGTCCGCCGAGGCGAGGTGGTTGACTTCGCGCAGGTAGAACACGCCGGCAACGTACTTCAGCTTGTCGTCGAATGCTTCGCCGGTCCACTTCAGTTCGGTCGAAACCTGATGGTTCCTGATCTTGTCGGCCAGGATGTAGGCGGCGTAGACGTTGGTGGTCGTGCCGTTGTAATTGTTGATGTAGCCTTGTTCCTGTTCACGATAGCCCGCGATCAGTTCGAGGTTGCCGGCATCGGTGTTCCAGTTGACGTCGGCGGTCGTGGCGTAGCTGTCGGTCAGCGAGCAGTTGCCGGTCACCGTGGTCAGCAGGATGTTGACCGGGTCGCCCTTGCAGTTGCCTTCGGGCAGGGCATTGCGGGTGTTGTAGAAGTCCGGCGTGGTCGTCGTCTTGTAGCGATCCGACGCGCCGGGCGCGGCGTAGACGCCAAGGTAGGTGCCGGTGTTGCGGGTATACTCGCCCGACAGGTCGATGGTCAGGTCGTCGGTCGGCAGGAAGCGCACATCGCCGCGGAAGCCGTAGTTACGCTCGCCGTTCAGGCGGTCGCCGGTGGTGACGTTCTTGAGGTAGCCCTTGTCGTATACGTAGTAGGCCGACCACTTCGTCAGCACACGCTCGCTGACCGGCAGATCCACGGTGGTCTTGGCGGTGACGCGGTCATAGGAGCCGTAAGTCGCCTCGAACTTGGCACCCATCCGGTCCGACGGCTTCTTCATGATCACCGAGACGGCGCCGCCGGTGGTGTTGCGGCCGAACAGCGTGCCCTGCGGTCCGCGCAGCACTTCCACGCGGTCGACGTCGAAGAACTGGTAATTGTTGGCGTTCTGGCGCGCGACGTAGACGTTGTCGACATAGGTGCCGACCGGCGGATCGAAAGTCGCGACCGACTGGCTGTTGCCGAGTCCGCGCAGGTAATAAGCGTTGGCGGTGCCCAACCCTGCGTTGTGCGTGGCGATCATGCCAGGCACCATCTGCGCGGTCTTGATCGCGTCGTTCAGGTTGAGGTTGCGGATCATCTCTTCGCTGAACGCGGTGACGGCGACCGGCACATCCTGCAGACGCTCGGGACGGCGCTGCGCGGTGACGATGATGTCACTGCCGAGATTTCCACTTGCCTGGACGTCCGTGCCTTGCGCTTCCTGTGCGTGGGCGGTGGTGGCGGTGATGGCCAGCAGTGCGGCAGCGCCCAGAGCGCGCGCACGAATACACCTCGTCGAATCAAGCATGACGACTCCTCATTTTTCTGAACCTGGAACCTTGGAACGCGGGCGCATCCTGCCGCCGCCGCTGCGACCTTTATTTGTTATGTATTGATGACATAATAGATTGCGCTTCGTGTCAACCCAACAATTCGATCTGGTGCCGATTTACCTGATCACTGAAGCGCACAAGTCACAGGCATAGGTAATATCGTTATTTTTCAGACCGTTCTGGATAAGCGCCCATCGCAAGAAGGAGCACTGCGCCAATGGCCAGGCAGGCCGAGCCCGACCTGAGAGCAATCGTGTAATCGCCAATCCTGTCGAAGGCATATCCAAAGACGACCGGCCCCAGACCGCCCGCGAAAGCGATGACGGCATAGAAGCAGCCATAGATCGCCCCGTAGTGACGCTGCCCGAAGAAGCGGCTGATCAGATAGGCGAGCAGGTCGAATTCGAACCCTGCGCCGAACCCGAGCGAGATCACGGCCAGCGTCGCGATAAGCGGCGACAGCACCGAACTCGTCAGCAGCCAGCAGCCGAGCGCCGGGAACGCAAGGATGACGAGGGCGATCAGCGGTGCCCAGAAGCGGTCGAGCAGCCAACCGCCGATAAGGCGCCCAGCGATGACCGAAAGCCCGAAGGCGGCAGTGATCTCGCCGATCTGCGGCAGCGTGAAAGCGCGGGTCTTGAGGATGTTCTCAAGGTTGGGGGTAGGCGCGGTGAGGGCGAAGGCGATGAACAGGAAGGCCCCCGCCATGATCCACAGCCGCCGGTCGCGCGCCGCCTCGGCCAGCGTCAGGCCGGGTTGCATGACCTCCTCCGCGGCTTCGACCGGCTTGTCCGCAGCCACCGCGCCCCGCGCCATCTCGCGGAACAGCAACGCCACCACGGGCACGCCGACGACGATGGGCAGGCAGCCGACCACCACCACGGCAGTGCGCCAGCCGTGCGTCTCGATTAGATGGGCGCAGAGCGGCTTGATGATGAATCCGGTGATCCCGGTGCCGCAGCTCGCAAGGCCCAGCGCCATGCCCCGCCACTTGTCGAACCACTGCGTCACCACCCGCGTCCACGTCGCGGACAGGGTGCCGACGCCCAGCACCGCCATGATTACCCATTGCGCATAGTACAAAGTCAGCGACCCGTTGCTGAGTGCGAGGCTCATGAAAGAGAGCCCGAACAGCGGCAGCGAGACGAGCGCCACGGGCCGCGCGCCGAACCGGTCGATGGCGATCCCGGCGAGCGGGCTGGCGATCATGACGACGCCCGACTGCACCGTGATGCTGGCCATCAGCGCCGCGAAGCTCCAGCCGAATTCGGCGGAAAGCTGCGGGGCAAGCATGCCGATCGTGTAGAACGGGATCGGGCTCAGCCCCAGCGCCACCCCGACCATCGCGGCGACCACCACCGCCCACCCTCTCGGATCGTCGGGTCGGGGGGCAGGCCGCGAAAAGTCACTCTGGCGCATCTTCACTCGGTTCGATCTCCGGGCTGGACAACCCGATTTTTATCGATCACGAATAGATATATGTCTATATCAAAATGAGGGTCGCAGCGTCATGTCCTCCCGGCACCCTATCGCCGCCGCCCCATCCTTGAGGATCGCCCGGCGCTACGTCGAAGTCCGGGGACGGCGCGTTCATCTGCGCGAGGCGGGGCAAGGTAAGCCTGTCGTCCTGCTGCACGATTCGCCGCGATCCTCGCGCCTGCATCTGGGTACGATGCGGCTGCTGGCGCCGCATTTCCGGGTCTTCGCGCTCGACACGCCGGGCTATGGCAATTCGGAGCCGCTGGGCATCGAGACACCCACGATCGGCGACTTCGCGGCGGCGCTGGGTGATGCGTTGGAGGTCCTTGGCCTTGCCGATGCGCCGATATACGCGACGCACACCAGCGCCAAAATCGCGCTCGAATACGCGGCCTCATCGGGGCGCCCTCCCGCGCTGATCCTCGACGGGCTGTCGTTTCCGGAAGCGCTGGCCCCGACTGCCTTCGTCGATGCCTACATGCGCCCTTTCACCATCGACACGCATGGCGCCTACATCGCCGCGGAGTGGACCCGCACGCGCGACATGTTGCGCTGGTTCCCATGGTTCGCGACGACTGCCGCCAGCCGCATGGCAATGGAAACGCCCTCGCCCGAATGGATCGAGCAATACACCATCGACCTGTTCAGCGCCGGGCCGAACTACTCCGGCGCCTATGCCGCCGCGATGCGCTACGACTGCGGCCCGGCGCTGCATGCAATCAAAGTGCCGACGCTGGTGGCCGCGCGCCGCGACGACGTGCTCTACGGCTACCTCGACCGCATTCCCGTAACCGAAAACCCGGCATTGAGCATCGAACGCCTCGAAAGCGACCGGACGGCATGGGGCGAATGGCTGCTGGCGCGCTTGCGCGACATATCGGCCCCGGATGCGCCCGTCACCGAGCCTTCCTCCACCGGCTACGTCGAGCACGCAGAGGGCCAGATCCACGTCCTGCGCCGTGGCCCCGAGGGTGGCCGTCCGCTGCTCATTCTGGAGGCATCCTCCACGCTAGCCGCGATGCAGTGGCAGGACGCCCTTTGCGCCGCATACGATACCGTAGTCCCCGACCTGCCCGGCTTCGGCGAATCCGAGGCCCTGGATGATCCCTCGGCCGCCGGTTACCTCGCGGCGCTGACGACGCTTGCCACCCAACTCGGCGGCAAGGTGGACGTGCTGGCGATCGGCACGGCCTCCTACCTCGCGCTCGGCTTCGCCGAGGTGCAGCCGGACATGGTCGGGCAGTTGATCCTCGACGGCGCCCCCGAAAGGCCCGCCGATCCCGCAGCCCTGTGCCCGCCGCTGGCCTTCGACATGGCCGGAGGACACCTCCACCGCGCCTGGCACATGCTGCGCGACGGGCAAGTGCAGTGGCCCTGGCATTCGGGCACGATCGCCGCGCAGCGCGAGACCGAGCCCACGCTCGACGGCGAGGCGCTGCATCGCGCGTTGCTGGGCGTGATCAAGCAGCCTGTGCGCTATGGCGACGCCATGAACGCCGCGTTGTCGATTGCCGACACCCCGCCCGTCACCCGATGCCCGACGCTGGTGTTCTCGCGCGAGCACGACCCGTTCTACGCCGCCGCACCGCGCCTCGGCCATGCGACGACCGACCGCCCCGATACCATCACCGAAGCCGCCGTAGTGGTCGCCCAGTTCCTCACCCCGGCGACCGCCGAAACGGAGAACGCAGCGTGACGCCAGGAGCGCCGCAGGACGTCTGGCCGGCACGGGGATACGCCTGGTACGTGATCGCGCTGCTGACGCTGGCCTATGCGCTGGCGATCCTCGACCGCGTCTCCATCGCCCTTCTGATCGAGCCGCTGGAGCGCAGCCTCCACCTGAACGACACGCAGTTCGGCCTGCTGCAGGGCATGGCGTTCAGCATGGTCTACAGCCTGCTCGGTCTGCCGCTGGGCATGCTCTGCGACCGTTCACGCCGCGTGCCGGTGCTGGTCGGGGGCCTTGCGGTGTGGAGCCTCGCGACGATCTGTTGCTCCTTCGCCTCGAACTTCGAGCAACTGTTCCTTGCCCGCATGATGGTCGGCGTGGGAGAGGCGGCGCTGGTGCCGGTCGCGACCTCGCTCATCGCCGACTACTTCGCGCCGACCGAGCGCCCGCGTGCTTACGGCGTGTTCGTGGTGGGCAGCTCGATCGGCACGGCGGCGGCAATGGCGCTCAGCGGGTTGTTCATCCGCTGGGCCGACGCACTCATCGCGGGGTTGCCTTCGCTGTTCGGATCGCACATGCCCTGGCAGATCGTCTTCATCCTTTGTGGATTGCCCGGTCTCGTTCTCGCCCTTGTCATCCTGGCGAGCGTGCGCGAACCGTCGCGCAAGGGCCTCGATACGCAAGTCACCAGCATCGGCCTGCGGCCGATCCTGAGCCTGTTTGCGCAGCGCCCGGTAGCCTACGGCTGCTTCCTCATCGGCACGGTCATGAACCTTGTCTGCGTCTATGCCATCGTCGGGTGGTTCCCCGCGCTGTTCATCCGCGCGCACGGCTGGGATGCGGCGCATACCGGCTATGCGCTGGGCGCCGTGGGCTTTCCGGTAAGCGCCTTCGCAGCCGTGAACAGCGGCTGGGTGATCGCATGGCTGCTCAAGCGCGGCCATCGCGACGCGCCGGTACTGGCGGCGATGGGCTGCGCGGCCTCGATGGTGCTGTTCGGCACCGCTGCCTGCCTCGTGCCGTCAGGCTGGATGGCGCTGGTGTTCTATGCGCTCAACGCGCTGTTCCTGAACTGGAATATCTCGGGCGTCTATTCGGGCATCTCCGCGATGACGCCCAACCGGCTGCGCGGGCAGGTCATGGCGATCCACACGATCTGCTCGGGCCTGATCGCGCTGACGGCGGGCAACTTCATCGTCGGATTTCTGTCCGACACCGTCTTCACCGGGCCGGGCGGCATAGCCTGGGCGCTGGGCATCGTCTTCTTCGGCTGCGGCACGGCCGCCGCGCTCACGCTGGCCGTGGGACGCAGCGCATTCCGCGAGGCGGTGATCGCGAATGAAAGGGAATAGTATGGCTTGCGCAATCATGACCGACGACGCGCTGGAGCGCGACCTTTCCGCGATCCTCGGCCCCGAGGGACTGCTGACGGACGAGGCATCGATCGAGTTGCACTCCTCCGACCTGCTCGGACGCGCCGGGCGGTGCCGTCTGGTGATCCGGCCGGACAATCAGGATCAGCTCGTCGAAGCCGTGCGCCGCATCGCGCCGACCGGAATGCCGCTGATGCCGCGCGGCGGCGGCCTTACTTATGTCGGTGGCTACGTCGGGAGCGGGGCCGACTGGGTCGCGGTGGACCTGCGGCGGATGAACCGCATCCTCTCCATCGACGAGGAAGACATGGTCGTCACCGTCGAGCCGGGCGTGACATGGCTTCAGCTTTATGAAGCGCTGCAGGAGAAGGGCCTGCGCCTGCCGTTCTTCGGCACGTTCTCCGGCCGGGGCGCGACGGTGGGCGGTGGGCTCTCCAACGGCGCGCTGTTCCTCGGCACCGCGCGCTACGGCACTTCGGCGGACATCGTGCTAGGGCTGGAGGTCGTCACGGCGGACGGCGCAGTCGTCCACACCGGGCAGAAGGCAGTGGCGAATGCGCCCAAGCCCTTCCTGCGCAGTTTCGGCCCGGACACCACCGGGCTGTTCATCCACGACGCGGGCGCGCTGGGCATCAAGTGCAAGGCCAGCCTGCGCATGATCCGCAAGCCCGCGCACACCGACTTCCTCTCGTTCGGCTTCCCCGACCGTGACGCCGCCATCGCCGCGATCTGCGAGATCGGGCGCGCTGAACTGGCCGAGGACGCCTATGTCATGGACCCGGACAAGACGCGGCAAGCACTCGCCGCCCCGTCCGACCTGATCCGCGACGTGAAAACGCTGGGCAAGGTCGTGGCGCAGGAGCAGGGCCTGCTGCGCGGCCTCAAGGCAGGCGCCAAGCTGGCGCTGGCAGGGCGCGACTTCATCGAGGAGGGCTGCTTTTCGCTGCACCTCGTCCTCGCCGGTCGCGGCCGCGCCAGCGTGGACGAGGACATGACAGCCGCGCGCCAGATCGCGGCGAAGCTGGGGGGCAGGGAACTGCCCAATTCCATCCCCAAGGCCGGGCGGGCGGAAATGTTCTCCCCCCTCGACGCGGTGCTCGGGGCGACAGGGGACCGCTGGGTCGCGCTCAACGGCAAGGTCCCGCACAGTCAGGCCAAGGCGCTGGTGGACGATCTGGAGCAGTTGCTGGCGGACAATAAGGATGCGCTGCGCGAGAGCAGCGTGGTCGTCTCGCGCCTGATCACGATCATGGGCAACCACGCCTTCAGCTACGAGCCGGTGTTCAACTGGCACGACGCATGGCTGCCGATGCACGAAGCGACCCTGAGCGCCAAGGCCCTGCGCGACCTGCCCCGCCCTCCGGCCAACGAGGCGGCCCGGGCGCTGATCATGCGGCTGCGGCAGGAGATCGTCGCGGTGTTCGCGCGCCATGGTGCAGCCTCGAACCAGATCGGGCGGACATATCCTTATGCCTCAATCCTGCGGCCGGAAGCGCGCGCTTTGCTGGAAGGGGTGAAACGCACGCTCGACCCGGACATGCGCATGAACCCCGGCGCGCTGGAACTGGGCTGAGACGGCAATGGCCCGGCCGCACATCGAGTTCATCCAGACCCAGAACGTCGACTGGCGCGAGCGGTCGGACGGCGTTCTGGAGAAGCGGCTCAGCCACGATCCGCTGAGCACCGATGCCACGCTCATCGTGCGACTGCCGCCCGGTTTCGTGCCCGGGCCGCGCACGGCAGGGGAGCCTGCCTTCGAGTACTTCGTGCTGGACGGCGCCGTGATGGTGGACGAACTGCCCTGCACGCGACATGCCTACGGCTTCATCCCACAAGGCAGTGGCCTCGGTGCTGTTTCGTCGCAGGACGGCGCGACGCTGCTGGTCTTCAGGCACGCACTCGATGATCCGAACGCCCTCGCAGGATGCGCCGAGGCGATCGCCATCGATACGGCGCGGATGCCGTGGGATACCTCTACCTACGACCCGAAACTCGGCCACCTGCGCCTTGCCCGCAAGGTGCTGCGGCTCGGCCCGAACGACAGCGGGCGCACCTTCCTGCTCACCGGCCTGCCGCATGGCGTGCCGGAGGAAACCCACCTTCCCACCGAGACGCACCACCACTGCGAGGAAGCCTTCATGCTGCAGGGCGAAATGTGGGCGCCCGAAGGCCGGATGCGGCAGGGAGCCTACTTCTTCCGCCCGCCGGGGATCGTCCACGGGCCGCATGTCTCCGAAACAGGGTTCCTGCAGATCATGCGCTCGCCGGGCTCGAACCGCGTGGTGAACCAGTGGTCGGCCGATCTCCAGCCGCTGCCGATCGGCGCGGCATATGCGCCGGTGGTGCCTGAGGGAACGCCTGCCGAATGGCTGCGCCCGCTGGAGGATGCTCCGGCGTATTGATCGCCCAGCTTCCCATAAAACACGCCGTCACCCTGAACTTGTTTCAGGGTCCATCAGGCCGAACGCTCTGTGGCATCCGGCGGGAAACCGTGACGGCAGTGTTGAGAATTAGAGCGCCGGGCTAACCGATAGATGGACCCTGAAACAAGTTCAGGGTGACGGTCGGGGGATAGGCGAAGGCTCGCGCTCTATCCCCCAAACCCAATCAACTACGCTCGAACTCGACCAGTTCGTACCAGGTCTGCATGTAGCCGCCGACGCCGCCCTGCACGAAGACCGCATCATCGTCCGCCGTCACCCATACGTCGTAGTCGGGGTGGCCGCCGTTGGTGGTGGCCATGCCGCCGTCCGGGTCGGTGAACTTGTAGTGGAAGCAGTCGAAGGTGCCCGCCTTCACCGTCACCGTCTCCTCACCCACGTAAGCGAGGTGGATGTTGACCTCCGAGACCATCGGCGGCGTCGCGCCGCGGTGGTCGGGCGAGGGCAGGAACGTGCGGAACGAACGGGTGTGCGGCCCGCGCGAACGATCCATCTTCTTGGTGATATAGGCATCGCCCGCGATCGGGTGGGTGCCGAAGCCGTCGAACTCGCCTTCGATCTTCACCTTCTGCGACAGGCGGCCGATCGAGGGCCCGTAGCTCTCGCACTCGACATAGCCGTCGCGGATCATGAACAGGCCCGAGCCCATGAACGCGTCGCCGATGGTGAGGCGCACGAAGCAGTCCATCGGCATGTCGTTTTCGTCGAGCGAATACGTGATGTCGCGAAGCACGGTGGGCGCCGGCTCGTCGATCTCGCAGATCGCGCGCATCGAGCGCTTGCCATCGCTATGGACGGTGAACACGAAGTCCTCGCGCCCGCGCTCCTGCCCTTCGCGGCCGGGTTTGCGCGAGGTGTAGAGGATCTTGCCGGTGATTCTCCGGTGCTGCTGCATGAGTCTCTCTCCTTAGACGGGGGGCCTTAGACGGGTGTGGCGATGCCGAGGAAGCTGGCGGTCAGGACCAGCACCCAGATGGTGATGACGCTGATCCGCGCGCGACCGTTGACTTGCGCGATCACGCGATCGCTCTCGGGCGTCGGGCCGTGGTCACGCATCTGTACGATGGCGCCAAACAGCGGCACCAACTGGCGACGCACCAGCAGCCCGAGCGCGACGCAGGTGCCGAGCACGAGGCACTTGAGCGCGATGAACAGCGGCAGCTCGATCTCCCTGGAAAGCGCCAGCATTGCCGTGGCCCAGAGCGCGAAGACGACGACGTAACGGATCGCGAGGTCGACCTTCTTGTAGGTCGCACCGGCCGGGCCGTGCTTGAGATGGACGATCCATGCCAGCGCCAGCCAGGCGAGGCCCGCGACCCAGGCCGCGATCACCCAGGCGTCGGCGATCTCCACCCAGCCGCGCTGCCACACCAATGTGAAGCCGGTGGGAAAGGCCATGATCAGCGCGGTGCGCGGCGCCATGTCGATGTTGTTGAGGATCTTGAGCGCCATCATCCGCTCGGCCACCGAGCGCTTGGGATCGACCATGAAGGTGGAACCGTAGAAGGCGCCAAGGTCACCTCCGAGCCAGTAGACCGGGATGAGGACGTGCAGCAGGACGAGTAGCGAGGCGCCGATCACGGTGTTGTTCTCTCTCTTATTGGGCGGATGCGAAGAAGGCCTGCATCGCGCTGAGGCGACCGGAGCCGAAGGCGGGATCGTCGAAGCGCGCCAGTTCGACATAGCTGCCGGTGGGCACCACGGCGGACAAGTCGCGGGTCTGGTCGATCAGCGGGTCGTTCTCACCCGCCAGCAGCAGCGCCGGGCGCGTCAGCAGGGGCAGGCGGTCGAAGCCGTTCCAGCGGAACGCGGCGCGGTAGTTGAAGTGGTAGGTATCGTGCGCCTTCATCACCTCGGTCGCCCAGGCGTGGAGGTCGGCGGGCGCACCCATGCCGTTGTCGCGGCGACCGGCGCGGGTGCGATTGTACCACGGGAAGAACATGTACTGGTCGCGGCAGAACTGGAACAGGTTGACCAGATAGGCGCCGTTGATGTCGGGCTCGAACGGGAAGGCGTAGTTGGCGAGGATGTCTTCCAGTTCCTCGGCCGTGAAGGTGCTGACCCCGTCGAGCACTACGCCGCGTACACGGTCGGGTGCGAGGATCGCCAGTTCGGCCGCGATGCAGGCGCCGGTATGCGAACCGTAGAGGTCCACCCGCTCCAGCCCCATCGCGTCGAAGAAGCCGAGCATAGCCTCGGCCAGCCGGACTACGGTGGTCTCCTCGCGGGCCAGGGAAGGGCTGTCACCATTACCGGGGGTATCGGGCGCGATGACCCGGCGCGTGGCGCCGAGGTCCTCGATCAGCCGCACCAGCTGGCGCGAACTGCCCGGCGAGGCGTGGAGCATGACGAGCGGCAGGTCTTCGTTTGCGCCAACCTCGTTACCGGCATGGCGGTAGTGGATTTGGCCGTGCGCAACATCGGCGAACCCGCGCTTCACGATCGTCATGGCATTCCCCTCAGGATTTGGGCGTCAGAGGACGCGGCCGCCTTCGATCACCTCCAGCAACGCGCCATCGGGCATGCGCAGCAGGCCGACTTTCGCGCCGTTGTAGAGCGCCCCTTCGCGGACCTCGGGACGCACGGCCCAGTGGCTTTCGAGACGGGCGAAGTCGGGCACGTTGATGGTGCAGATCGACACCCCCGGCGGCAGCGCGCCTTCGATCTGCGGGCGCGCCGTCGCAGCCTGCGGATACTGGTCGAGTTCGAGGAAGGTCTCGCCCTCGTACTTCGCGGTGACGAGCGCCACCTTCTCGCCTTCCGGCAGGTCAAAGGCGAGCGAGATCATCGAATAATGGATCGAGACCGGGTCGATCATGTCGAAGCCCAGCACGTCGCGCACCCAGTCGATCGAGGCCTGCAAGTCCGAGCACGCGAGGACGAGGATGAAAGGCCGATCGACCAGCGAGATTGGCGTCGGCAGGCCATGCTCGGCGCCGTTGACGCGGATTTCGGTGAGATAGACGGTTTCGAGGTCCGGCCCGCGCACCTGCATCGGCTTGACCGTGGGGAAGCCGTCGAGCGGCTTTGGCGGGCCGATCACCTCGAAGTCGGGCGAGGCGAGCATGCGCTCGTTGACGGCCTCGACGTCGGTGACGCAAATCTCGATCGCGGCCCAGCCGTAAGTGCGGATCGGCGCATAATCGGGCACCGCGTCGCCCTCGACGAAACGCAGGAACACGTCCGAGCCCGAGGCCGGGCGCATCAGCACGTAAGCCTTGCCCGCGCTGGCGGGCGCTTGCCACAGCGCGGCGAGATCTTCGCTGACGACGCCCTGCTCGACCACCGAGTAGTCAAGCCAGCGCGCGTAACGCTCGGCCACTTCGGCGACGTTGCTGACGGTATGGGTGGCGCAGCGCAGGAGTGTCATGAGCCCTCTATCCTGATAGGCCCCGCAGGGCTCTTTTGCCGATATTGATATAGTATTATATCAATTGACAAGCGGAAATCGTGGCTGACCGTCAGTCGGCCAGATATATCCACGGGCGCACGGCGGCGTCGCGGGCGAAGAAGCTCTCGATCTCGGCGCGGTGGCGCAGGGTGAGTTCGATGGCGTCCGCGCCCTCGATCAGCATCGTGCGCGCCTCGTCCTCCATGGAGAACGGGAACACCGCAAGGCCCATGCGAACTTCGCATGACGGCATGTCGATCGTGACCGGCGTGCCGTCCGCGAAGCCTGCCGCGATCGCCTCCACCGCCTCGCGCGGGAGGACGATGGGGGCGATGCCGTTGCGGATGCAGTTGCCCTGGAAGATCGGGCTGAACGACGGCGCGATGACGACGCGGAAGCCGTATTCGGCCAGCGCCCATACCGCATGTTCGCGGCTTGAACCGCAGCCGAAGTTGGAGCCGCCGAGCAGGATCTGCGCGCCCTTGCTCTCCAGCTGGTTGAGCACGAACGTCGGATCGATCTCCCGCCCGCCGATGGCGGTGTAGCGCCAGCCTGCAAAGAGGCCATCGGCAAGACCGTCCTTCGACACCGAACGCATCTCGCGCGAGGGGATGATCGCGTCGGTGTCGATGTTGTCGCGCAGCAGCGGCACCGCCCTGGATTCAAGCGTGACGAGCGGGGTCATGCCGCGATCTCCGAAACCAGAGCGATGCGCCCGGCGATGGCCGAAGCCGCCACCGTCTCCGGCGAGGCCAGATGGGTGCGCGTGTTCGGCCCCTGTCGGCTCTCGAAATTGCGGTTCGTGGAACTGATCACGCGCGCTTCCGGGGCAAAGCTCTCGCCGCCCGCGAAGAAGCACATCGAGCAGCCCGCCTCGCGCCATTCGAACCCGGCATCGAGGAAGACTTCGTGCAGTCCCTCGGCCTCGGCGGCAGCCTTGACCTGGGTGGAGCCCGGCACGCAGATCGCCTTGACGCCATCCGCCACCTTGCGCCCCTTGAGGATCGCGGCGGCGCGGCGCAGGTCGGAAATGCGGCTGTTGGTACACGATCCGATGAACGCCGCATCGATCGGCAGGCCCGCGACCGGCTCGCCCGGCGTCACCGCCATGTACTCGACCGCGCGCTGCTGGTCCGCCTTGCTCAGCGCATCGGCCGGGACCGGCGCGCCCAGCGGCGCGGCGTGCTGCGGGCTGTTGCCCCATGTCACCATCGGGCGAACCTGCGCTGCATCGAAGCGATGCTCGGTCGCGAAGGCCGCGCCCTCGTCGCTGTAGAGCGCGCGCCATGCGGCAATCGCCTGTTCGCGAACTTCGCCCTTGGGCGCATAGGGACGCCCTTCGAGCCAGTCGAACGTCTTGTCGTCCGGCGCGATCACCGCGCCCGCGCAGGCCATCTCGGTCGCCATGTTGCACAGCGTCATCCGGGCTTCCATGTCGAGCGCGCGCACCGCGCTCCCTGCGAACTCGATGATGTGGCCCTTGGCCCCGTTCGAGCCGAGCGCGGCGATCAGGTGCAGCGCCAGATCCTTGGCGGTGACGTCGTCCGCCAGCACGCCATCCACGGTGATGCGCATGTCGGGCGGGCGGTTCATGCGCAGCGTCATCGTCGCCAGCACATGCTCCGCCTCCGACGAACCGATGCCCCAGGCAAGGCCACCGAAGGCCCCTTGCGTGCAGGTATGGCTGTCCGGGCATACGAGGATCGCGCCGGGCAGGATGATCCCCTGCTCGGGCGAGACGACGTGGACGATGCCCTGCCGGGGGTCGTCGATGTCGAACAGGGTGATGCCGTGGCGCTTCGCGCTCTCGCGCGTCGAGATGATGAAGGCGGTGCCGGTCGGCATCAGCGTCTTATCGGTGCGGCCGGGGAACGTATCGACGATGTGGTCCATCGTCGCGAACACGCGCGAGGGGTGCATGACCGTGCGGCCTGCTTCCTCCAGCGATTTCAGCGCGACGCCGCCGGTCCGCTCGTGCAGCAGCAGGCGGTCGATGGCGATGACTTCCGCGCCGCTTTCCAGCGTGGTGACGCGGTGCGCGCTCCAGATCTTCTCGGCGAGCGTGAGCGGCCCTTCGGTCATTTCGCCGCACTGTCCGCCGGTGCGCGCAGCCCCTCGATCGCACCCGAGGCGAGAAGCGCCGCGATCTCGTCCGCGTCGAAGCCCCAGCCGCCGAGCACGTCCTCGCTGTCCTCGCCGGGCACGCGCAAGTCATGGCGCACGCCGGGGAGTGCGCCATCGATCTCGACCGGCAGCGCGGGCAGGCGGACCGAGCGGCCGTCGGTCAGCGTCAGGTCTACCAGCGCGCCGTTGGCGTTGAGGTGGGCGTCTTCAAGCAGATCCTGCGGGCGGGCGATCGGCGCGAAGGCGACGCCGCTTTCCTCCAGCTTCGCCAGCAGATCCTCGCGCGTGAAGCCCTTCGCCAGTTCGCGCACGCGCGGCAGCAGGGCTTCGCGGGCGAGCACGCGGGCATTGTTCTCCGCCAGCGCCGGGTCTGCGGCGAGGTCGTCCAGCCCGAACGTCTTCGTGAAAGCCTGCCACTGGCCGTCGCTGACGACGCCGATGAAGACCTGCTCCTCGGGCCGCGCCGTCTCGAACACGTCGTAGATCGCCCAGGCCGAGATACGCTCCGGCATCGGGCGCGCGGCGTTGCCGGTAACGGCAAGCTGCGCGATGTGCTGGCCGACGAGGAACGCGGTGGTCTCGTAAAGCGAGGAGCGCACGACCGCGCCCTTGCCGGTACGGTGGCGCTGCTCCAGCGCGGCGAGGATGCCGATCACGCCGAACATGCCGCCGGTCACGTCGATCACCGAGGCGCCCGCGCGCAAGGGGCGGCCGCTGGGGCCGGTCATGTAGGCGAGGCCGCCCATCATCTGCGCCACTTCGTCAAGCGCAGCGCGATTCTCGTAAGGGCCGGCCAGGAAGCCCTTGGCGGAGTAGTAGATGAGGCCGGGATTGCTTTGCGCGAAGTCGTCCGGGCCGAGGCCCAACTTGGCGAGCGCGCCGGGGCGGAAGTTCTCGATCAGCACGTCGGCCTGATCGACCAGCCGCTTGGCAGCGGCGACGCCTTCGGGCGACTTGAGGTCGATGGCGATGCTCTGCTTGTTCCGGTTGTACATCGGGAAATAGCCCGCGCCCGAGCCCAGCAGCTTGCGGGTACGGTCGCCGCCGATGGGCTCGACCTTGACCACAACGGCACCCAAATCGGCCATAACGACACCTGTGGAGGGTCCCATCACCATGTGGGAGAACTCAACCACCTTGATACCCGAGAGAGGAAGGTCGCCTTCCTGAATCATGTCGCGTTCCGTCTTGACTGTCATTTTGGTATATCTACAGTACAAATCAGCAATCGCAAGGTCCGCGAGGGGCAAGAGCGCGGCAGTGTTCGCGTCGCGAACAATCGGCCCGGCCCTCCTATGGCAGCGCCCCGATCGGGCGCACCTCTCCCCCCGTGGGGCCATGTAGCAGGTAATGGAGCACGAGAATGAGTGAGATCGTCGGCACGCGCATGATCCGCGAGGACAAGACCGCGCGCGAACTCTTCGAGCAGGTGATGGCCAACCCCGCCCGCACCAAGTTCGGCTTCGGCGAGAAGCTGGCGATCGTCAACGTCGACTTCCAGAACGCCTATACCCGGATCGACGAGTTCAAGACCGCCTACGAGACCGACCCGCGCCAGATCGAATACACCAACACGATCTCCGCCCTCGCCCGCGCGAAGGGCATGCCGGTGATCTGGACGCATGTGGCCTATGCCGAGGATGCCAGCGACGCCGGGGTCTGGGGCACACGCACCAACACGCCGGACTCGCTCCAGAACATCAAGTACGAGAGCCGCCGCCACGCTTTCGACGACCGCTGCGCAATCGACCCGGCGGACATGATCTACACCAAGCGCATGCCCTCGGCCTTCTTCGAGACGCCGCTGCAGAGCCTGCTGATCTGGCACAAGGTCGATACCGTGGTGATCACCGGCGGCTCCACCTCGGGCTGCATCCGCGCGACGGCGGTGGATTCGCTCAGCCGCGGCTACCGCACCATCGTCCCGATCGAGACCTGTGCGGACAAGCACGAGAGCTACCACTTCGCCAACCTGACCGACCTGCAGCTGAAATACGCCGATGTCGAACCGGTGCAGACCGTGATCGACTGGCTGGAGGCCCGCTGATGCGCGAAGGCGAAGCCGATCCGGGGCTGTACGATTACGTCCCCTATCGCGGGCGCAAGCCCTTCGCCTGGCCGGACGGCAAGAAGGTGGCGGTCTGGGTCTCTCCCAACCTCGAGTTCTACGAACTTGATCCGCCGGCCAACCCGAACCGCAAATCGTGGGCCAAGCCGCACCCGGACGTCGTCGGCTATTCCCACCGCGACCACGCGAACCGCGTCAGCCACTGGCGCATGGCCGACGTGATGACGAAGCACGGCTTCCCCGGCTCGGTCTCGCTATCGGTGGCGCTGTGCCAGCACCACCCGCGCGTGGTCGAGGATGCCAACCAGAGAGGCTGGGAGTTCTTCAGCCACGGCATCTACAACACTCGCTATTCCTACGGCATGGACGAGGCGCAGGAGCGCGCGATCATCGAGGATTCGATCCGCACCGTGCGCGACGCCACGGGGCAGACGATCAAGGGCTGGCTCGCCCCTGCCCTCACCCATACCCCGCGCACGCTGGACCTGATCGCCGAATATGGCCTGACCTATACCTGCGATCTCTACCACGACGACCAGCCGATGCCGGTGAACACCGCGAGCGGCCGCCTGATCTCGATGCCCTACAGCCTCGAAGTCAACGACCACTACGGCTTCTTCGTCTACAACATGAGCCCGCGCGAATACGCCGACACGCTGATCCGCCAGTACGAGCGCCTTGCCGCAGAGCCTTCGGGCACGGTCATGTGCATTCCGCTGCACTCGTACCTGATCGGCCAGCCGCACCGCATCGGCCCCTTCGAGGAAGTCCTGCGCCACATCGCCGCAGACGACCGGGCATGGATCACCCGCTCGGGCGATATAGCAGACCACTGGATTTCCAATGTGGGAGACGCCGCATGAGCCTCGACCCCGCCTACCTCGAATATCCACGCCGCCGCGAAGGTTACGACCACGATCTCTACACCTGGTCGCCGATGCGCGAGCGTCCGCCCGTGGCATGGCCCGAGGGCAAGACGCTGGCGGTGTGGCCCGTCGTCAGCCTCGAATGGTTCCCGATTACGCCGAATGACAAGCCGTTCCGCGCGCCCGGGCACATGCAGACCGCCTACCCGGATTATCGCCACTACACCTCGCGCGAGTACGGTTCGCGCGTAGGCGTCTACCGCCTGCTCGATGCCTTCGCGAAGGCCGGGGTAAAGGCTTCCTTCGCCACCAACGCCGCCATTGCCGAGCGTTATCCGTCGCTGGTGGCGGACGTGGTTGCGGCCGGGCACGAGATCATCGCGCATTCGACCGACATGAACGGCACCATCGCCTCGGGCCTGCCTGAGGACGAGGAGCGCGCGCTGATCGCGAAGTCGCTCGATGCGCTGGAGAAGGCCACCGGCACCCGCCCGCGCGGCTGGCACTCGATTGCGCGTTCGCAAAGTTTCGCCACCCCGCGCCTGCTGGCCGAGGCGGGCGTCGCCTATTGCTGCGACTGGGTGAACGACGAACTGCCCTATGTCATGGCCACCGAGGCGGGCGAACTTGTCAACATTCCGCTCAACCACGAGTTGTCGGATCGCCAGATCATCACGGTGCAGCAGCACTCGGCCGACAGCTACGTGGAGCAGATGCTCGATGCCGCCGACTGGCTGACGGCCGAAGCGGCGCGCGAAGGGGGCGGGCGCATGCTGCCGCTGCAGCTGACGCCCTATATCATGGCCCTGCCCTACCGTATCGGTTCGCTGGAGACACTGCTGGAAACGCTGGCGGCGCGTGCCGACGTGTGGTTCGCGACAGGCGGTGAAATTCTGGATAGCTGGAAGGCGTAAGCAAAATCCTCCCTGTCGCGAAGCGATGGGGAGGGGGACCGCCGCCGCAGGCGGTGGTGGAGGGGGATAAGC
>NZ_JBMDIO010000069.1:0-7874 GCF_057808725.1 Novosphingobium sp. FG90 | reverse complement strand
TGGGTGATCGCCTGCCGGCGCTTCATCGCCGCAGCCCAGGCGGGCGGCGCGGCCGCGGCGGATCCGGTGCCGGATGCGGCGGCGGAAGCCTGCGCCCCCGCACCGGCGGCGGCGCCTGAAGCTGCGCTTCGGCCATCGGCATAGCTTTGCTTGAGGCTTTGCGCGGCGCGGCGCAGCGGCGAGACCACCGCGCCGCCGCTACTCTTGCCGACATTGGCGAGGCCTGCGCCGACCGCCGCCGCGCCCGATCGTCCGGCCGCGCCAGCGCTATAGGCACCCGAAGCAGCGCCAGCCGTGCGGGCCATGCCTGTGGCGGCGCTGCCTGCCATGCCCATCGCGGCGCCACCGGCGAGGCGGGCTCCCGCCACACCGCCGCCCAATGTCGCGCCTGCAGCCAATGCCGTTCCGGCCGCGGCGCCAGCGCCCAACTGAGGGCCACCGGTGACGATGCCATTGGCAATGCCGGGGCCGAAGATGCCCAGACCAAGCAGCGTCAGCGCGGCGAGCGCGATCGCCATCACCTGTTCGACGGTGGGATCGGCGCCGACGCCTGCGGAGGTAAACTGGCTGAACAGGGTGGTGCCGATGCCGGTGATAACGGCCAGGACGAGGAGCTTGATGCCCGACGAGATGATATGGCCGAGCACCTTCTCGGCCATGAAGGCGGTGCGCCCGAAAAAGGCGAAGGGGAGCAGGACGAAGCCGGCGAGCGTCACCAGCTTGAACTCGATGATGGTGATGAAGACCTGGATGGCGAGGACGAAGAAGGCCAGCACCACGATCAGCCAGGCAATGAGCAGCACGAGGATCTGCACGAAATTGGTGAAAAGGCCGACCGGTCCCAGAAGATCGGCGGTAGCGTCGAGCAGCGGCTTGGCGGCGGTGAGGCCGGTCGCGGCGACGGTGCCGGGCTTCATGAAGTCGGAGAGCGCCATGCCGCCGCCCGAGGCCTTGAGCCCCAACCCGGCGAAGCTCTGGAACAGGATGTTGGCGAGGTTCGAGAAATTGCCGATGATGTAAGCGAAGACGCCGATGTAGAGCGTCTTCCTGACCAGACGCTGGAGAACGTCCTCGTCCTGGCCCCAGGCCCAGAACAGGGCGGCAATCGTCACGTCGATGACGATGAGGGTCGAGGAGAGAAAGCCGACCTCGCCACCGAGCAGGCCGAAGCCACTGTCGATATAGCTGGTAAAGACCGACAGGAAGCTGTCGATCACGCCGGTATCGTTCATTGGGGCTTATCCTCTCCAAAGAAATGGCGCCGCCGCGCTTCCCAGGCTGCCTCACAGCCGCTGTCGGGCATGGTGAGGGTGCGGCAGCGGGCGAGAGTGCGGGTGGCGGGACCGGGCGCAGCGCCAGCGGCCGCGCCAACCGCTGCGTTCCCCGCCAGCGCCCCGTTTCCCGGCCCACCGCTTTCCGGCCGCACCATCGCGATGCCGACCGTCACGGCCAGCATCAGGCCGATCATCGCCACGCCAAGCGCGATCCGGCCCGGCCGCCGCATCTCAATTGCCCCGGAAGCGGCGGAAGCGCTCACGGCCTTCCGCTTCGGTGGCGGCATCACGCGCGGCTTGCAGCGTCTGGGCCCGACCCTGCGCGGCGATCGCAGCCGTCAGGTCGGCGAGCTGCTGCGACTGGAGCGCGAGCAGCTGATTGCCGGCCTGGGAGGCCTGCAGCGCCCCGCTCGCCGACTGGCTCGCGCCGACCAATGTGTCGATGCTCGCTTTGGCCCCATCGATATTACCGACGACACCGGCCTGGACCTGGAGCGCGTCCTGAAACGCGCCGACGCTGTCCTTCCAGCGCTCCTCGGCATTGGCGACCATCTGCGCCTGCGAGCCGGTGAGGTTGGCGCCGTTGTAGCGCTGGGTGAAGGCGCTCTGGATGTCCTGGACATTATAGGCGATGCGTTGGGCCTGCCCGAGAAGCTGGCGCGTCTGCTGCACCTGTTGCTGCAGGGTCGAGAGCGTCGAGACCGGCAGGCTGGTGAGGTTCTTCGCCTCGTTGATGAGGCTGGTCGCCTGGTTCTCGATCTGGCGGATCTGGTTGTTGATCTGCTCGAGCGAACGGGCGGCGGTCAGCACATTCTGCGCATAATTGCTGGGGTCATAGACGATCCCCCCGAACTGCGCCTGCGCCGGCGTGGTGAGCACAGGCCCGGCCAGCGCGGTCAGGCTGACGATGCCGGCCAGCAGGGCCCGGCGAAACGACGGCGTCTTCATGGATTGAACTCCTCGGGATCGAGCGGCAGGAAGGGATCGTCCGGGTCGGACGGTGATGCGGGTTCGGGCAGAAGGCCGGCGGCCCAGTCGAGACCGCGATGCTTGAGCCAGCCGGCAGCGAAGCCGGCACGGCCATGGGCAGCGACCAGTTCGCCGATCACGCGCTGATCGGTTTTCGAAGAGGCCGCCGCAAAGGCGAGCGCCACTTCGCCCAGCCCCAGTTCGAACAGCCGGTTGCCGCGCCGCGACTGGCAATAATAGTCGCGTTTGGGAGTCGCCCGGCTCAATATCTCGATCTGCCGGGCATTGAGCCCGAAGCGCTCATAGACCTGGCGGATCTGCGGTTCGGCCGCACGCTCATTGGGCAGGAAGATGCGGGTCGGGCAGCTTTCGATGATGGCGGGCGCAATGCTCGACGTCTCGATGTCGGCGAGGCTTTGCGTGGCGAAGATGACGCTGGCGTTCTTCTTGCGCAGGGTCTTGAGCCATTCACGCAGCTGCGCGGCGAAAGCCGGGCTATCGAGCACCAGCCAGCCCTCGTCGATGATGATGAGCGTGGGGCGCCCGTCGAGCCGGCCTTCGATGCGATGGAAGAGATAGGCGAGGACCGCGGCGGCCGAGGCCGCGCCGATCAGCCCCTCGGTCTCAAAGGCCTGGACACAGGCCTCGCCCAGCTGCTCGGTCTCGGCGTCGAGCAGCCGTCCCCAGGGACCGCCGACGCAATAGGGCGCCAGCGCCTGTTTGAGCTCCTGGGCTTGCAGCAGCACCGCAAGCCCAGTGAGCGTGCGTTCTCCAACGGGGGCGGACGCCAGCGACGTCAGAGCGGTCCAGAGATGCTCCTTGGCGGCGGGGTCGATCGAAACGCCTTCACCGGCCAGGATCGCGGCCAGCCATTCGGCGGCCCAGGCGCGTTCGCCCGGCTCGTCGATCCGGGCCAGTGGTTGCAGCGCGACGCCGTCGCCGATATCACCTTCATGCAGCGCGCCGCCGAGATCCTGCCAGTCCCCGCCCATGCCGATCGCGGCGGCGCGGATCGAGCCACCGAAGTCGAAGGCGAAGATCTGGGCTTGGGGGTAGCGGCGGAACTGCATCGCCATGAGCGCCAGCAGCACCGACTTGCCCGCACCGGTCGGGCCGACGATCAGCGTATGGCCGACATCGCCGACATGGAGGGAAAAGCGGAACGGGGTCGAGCCTTCGGTCTTGCCATAGAGCAAGGGGGGAGCGCCGAAATGCTCATCCCGTTCCGGCCCCGCCCAGACCGCGGACAGCGGGATCATATGGGCGAGATTGAGGGTGGAGATCGGCGGTTGCCGGACATTGGCGTAAACATGACCGGGCAGTGATCCGAGCCATGCCTCGATGCCGTTCATGCCCTCGATCGTGCAGGTGAAGTCGCGGCCCTGGATGACCTTCTCGACCAGCCGCAGCTTTTCCGAAGCGAGGGCTGGATCGCGATCCCAGACGGTGACGGTCGCGGTGACATAGGCGATGCCGGCCGCGTCCGCGCCCAGTTCCTGCAACGCCAGGTCGGCATCGGCCGCCTTGTTCGACGCATCGGAATCCATGAGGACCGACTGTTCGTTGGTCATCACCTCCTTGAGGATCGCGGCGAGCGACTTGCGCTTGGCGAACCATTGCCGCCGGATTTTGGTCAGCAGTTTGGTGGCATCGGTCTTGTCGAGCATGATCGCGCGGGTCGACCAGCGATAGGCAAAGGCCTGCCGGTTGAGTTCATCGAGCAGGCCGGGAAAGGTCGCGGTCGGAAAGCCGGTGATAGTGAGCGTGCGCAGATGATACTCGCCCAGCATGGGTTCGAGCCCGCCGGTCAGACCCTCGTCGGTGAGCAGCGCATCGAGATAGGCGGGCGTCTCCGGCACGCGCACGCGCTGGCGCTTGGTCGATACCGTGCTGTGCAGATAGGTGAGCGTGGTGCCGTCATCGAGCCAGGCAACCTCGGGCATGAAGCCCTCGACCAGATGCAGGACGCGATCGGTGCGGTCGATGAAGCTTTTGAGAAGTTCATGCGGATCGACGCCGGAACCCGACTTGCCCTCATAGAGCCAACTCTCCGCGCGCGCGCCATCCTCGGCGGGCGGCATCCACAGAAGCGTCAGATGGTAGAAGCTCTCGTAATGGGAGCCTTCCTCACAGAACTGTTCGTAGCGTTCCTGATCGACCAAGGCGGAGACCGGATCGGGAAAGGCGCTGTCGGGATAGTCCTGGGCGGGCACGCGGCTCGCCTCGACGAACACCGCCCAGCCCGAACCGAGGCGGCGCAGCGCATTGTTGAGGCGCCCGGTCACCGCGACCAGTTCGGCTGGTGTCGCGCTGTCGAGATCGGGTCCGCGGAAACGAAGGCTGCGCTGGAACGATCCGTCCTTGTTGAGCACCACGCCCTTTGCCACCAGCGCGGCCCAGGGCAGGAAATCGACAAGGCAGGCGGCCTTGGCGCGATATTCGGAAAGGTTGATCATGGCCGCATCCAGACGGGATATTTGAGGTGACGGCGGGCGACATCGACGAACTGGGGATCGCGCCGCGCGGCCCAGACGGCGAGCGCATGACCGATGGCCCAGAGCGCGAGGCCCGCGAGCCAGAGCCGCAGGCCGAGGCCCAGCGCGCCGGCGAGCGTGCCGTTGACGATGGCCAGGCTGCGCGGGGCGCCGCCCAGCAAGATGGGTTCGGACAATGCCCGATGGACCGGCGCCAGGAACCCCGGCACCTCTTCTTGCCCAGCCTCCATCATACCAGCGCTCCGCCGCCGAAGGAGAAGAAGGAGAGGAAGAAGCTCGACGCCGCAAAGGCGATCGACAGGCCGAAGACGATCTGGATCAGCCGCCGGAACCCGCCCGAGGTATCGCCGAAGGCGAGCCCCAGGCCGGTCGCGATGATGATGATCACCGCGACGATCTTGGCGACCGGGCCTTCGATCGATTCGAGGATCGACTGGAGCGGCGCTTCCCATGGCATGGACGAGCCCGAGGCATAAGCGGGACTCGCGAGCGCAATGAGGCCCATGCAAAGGGCGAGAGGTGCAGCGCCAAGCCGATGGGCGGGACGGCGGGACAGATCGATCATGGTTTTTCTCCGATGTCGGGGGTTGCGGGCGTGAGGCGGTAGTCGCCGAGGGCAGGATCGAGGCCTTCGACGCGCATGAGCTGGGCGAGGCGCCGCCCGGTGCCGTGCCGGACCAGCACGGCGACGAGATCGATGGTCTCGGCGAGCAGCGCCTTGGGCACGGTCACCACGGCTTCCTGGATGAGTTGCTCCATGCGACGCAGCGCACCCACGGCCGTGTTGGCGTGGATCGTGCCGACCCCGCCGGGATGACCGGTGCCCCAGGCCTTCAAAAGGTCGAGCGCTTCGCTTCCTCGCACCTCACCAATCGGGATGCGGTCGGGTCGCAGGCGCAGCGAGGAGCGCACGAGGTCGGAGAGCGACGCGACGCCATCCTTGGTGCGCATCGCGACGAGATTGGGCGCGGCGCATTGCAGTTCGCGCGTGTCCTCGATCAGCACCACACGATCGGAAGTCTTCGCGACTTCCGCCAAAAGCGCGTTGGTGAGCGTGGTCTTTCCGGTGCCGGTGCCACCCGCAACGAGGATGTTGAGCCGGTTGGCGACGCCAGCGCGCAGCACCTCGGCCTCGGCACGAGACATGATGCCCGCCGCGACATAATCGTCGAGCGTGAAGACCGCGACGGCGGGCTTGCGGATCGCAAAGGCCGGTGCGGTCACGACCGGCGGCAGCAGGCCTTCGAAGCGCTCGCCGCTTTCCGGCAGTTCGGCGGAGACGCGTGGCGATCGGACGTGAACCTCAGCCCCGACATGATGGGCGACGAGGCGGATGATGCGCTCGCCGTCGGCAGGCGACAGGCGCTCCCCGCTATCGCTGATCCCTTCGCCGAGCCGGTCGATCCAGAGGCGGCCATCGGGATTGAGCATGACTTCGATGACGGTAGGATCGGCGAGCCATGCCGCGATCGACGTGCCCATGGCGGTGCGCAGCATCCGCGCGCCGCGTGCATGGACTTCCGATCTCTGGCTGGCTGCGCCCATGACATATCCCCGTTCGAGCGCGCTGGCGATGATCCGCCCGGCGCGATGGGGATGAGTAAGAGACGCAGAAAGCTGCGCGGTTCAACAGCGCGTTGATCGCAGCGAAAGCCAGCGCAAAAAGACAGGCAGTGGCGTACAGGCCGGTCAGGACTTCCCTTGTCCGGCCGCCCCGCAAGGCACCAGCCAGCGCGGTCTGATTCGCGACAATTCGGAATAGAGCGCGTTGATCAGCAGCGGGTCAGATCCGACTGGCGAATAGAGACCAACGATACGCGGCTGCTTGTAGAGATCGTTCGTTCCCTGACCGGTTGCATAGAGCGTGGCGCGCATATTGCCGATGGCAAGGATCGCATTCTCGATCGTGGTCTGGTCGAGTTTGCTCGGCAACGGCAAGGCAGTCGCAATGCTCTTACCGCTGACGCCGAGCGACTGGACCGTGAGCGTCCCGGTGACCCGTTTCGCTTCAGCCTCTGCCCCGATCGCGGACAGCCCCGCCAATGTGAGGCCACCCTGCAGGGACAGGATGTCAGCGGAGAGACGCAGGCCTATCCCGACATAGACCGGCACTGTTACCTGTTGATAATGACCTTCCGCGAATTTCTCGGCTTCCGCCTCCAGGAAACGGGAGCGTGCGAGAGCAACCTCCGCAGGAGCCACAGACTGTAGGGCCGCCTGCATGCCGGTACTGTTGGAGATGACAGCATCATAACCGATGATCTTGCCGCCCATCGGCAAGGGATCGCTGAGCGCAACCGGAACGCTCTGAGTCTGGCCTGGCACCGTCACACGTTTGCGGATGTAGAATATTTCGGGAACCGCATCGGCCTGAATATAGTCAAGCACGGCCTTATACTGGCCGCCCTTACTGGTGAGCGTCGCTGGACCGAACGTCAGGCTCCCCTTCGTCTGGTCGAATGTCGCGACCGCAAACCGGATCGTCTGGTCTGGCAGTCTGCTGAGAACATCGGCGTTGGCCGTCACATTGCCTCCGCCAGATGTCTCCGTGCAGCTGTCCGCACCGCTGGCCTGATCGACCGGCAAGGGATCAAGCGGAACATAGCCATAAGCCGAAGCCTTCTCGCCCGGTGTTTCGATCCGGCCAATGGAAGCACAGCCTGTCAATGTCGACAGCAAAGGCATGACCAATAGAATCGCGGTCCTTTTCATGATTTTCCTCCCGGATATGTAATGGACGACTCGATCTTCATCGCTCCAGCATATTGTCGATGCAGACGAGCGAGCAGGCGTTTCAGCGCCGGATTGGGGTTATCATCCAACCAGCAGGCAAAGCTGGTCACATATTCGGGTCCGATCGCGCCCGTCAGTTCATGAAAGACGGTGCCCGCATACTGATCGCCGAGCATGGAATCGAGGCAAAGGCAGATACCGCGTCCTGCACCGACCATGTTAATGACGCCCCGCGTGCTGATGTCATGGATGACGATGGGCGGTGAGACCTGGAGCGGTGCGAAGCGATCCTCCAGCAGTTCGCGGATCGCATCGCTGGGATCATAGCCCGACACGAGAAACGTCTCGCCGATGAGATCCGGCCATTGCAGCAAGGGACGCGATGCAAGCGGGTGCTTGACCG
>NZ_JBMDIO010000068.1:0-8954 GCF_057808725.1 Novosphingobium sp. FG90 | reverse complement strand
CACCATGAATCAGAACTTACGCGACTTGGGAATCCTCTTTGTCAACATGACCTAGAGTCGCCTCATCAGGAACCCACACCTCTGGCAGGAAGCCAGTTGCGTACAGCTTGGCCAGGACCGCGGCATCGATCGCATCGGTCTTGATCTTGGCATGCGCGATCAGTCTCACCTGCTTCGGGTTTGCGATGACAACCCGATCGACGTGAGGAGAAAGCACCTCAACAACGGCGGCGGCGTTGCCGGTCGCCTCGACGATGACGTGGTCGTCGTGCGTGAGCTCCGTCCTGGCGAACTCCTCCAGGCTCTCACGCAACATCGGGATGCGGCCGAACTTCTCCAACTTGCCATCGAGCAGCGCCACGGCCTCGGCCGCAACCCGATGGATGTCCATGCCGATAATCCGCATAGTCTCCTCCCCTAGTCCAACAAGGTTAAGGGAGCTGGCGGGCGACACGACAATTACGGATCCGCGCTCGCAGCGCATCCGGGCTAGTCGCAGGGGCGGCCAGATAATGACCTCGAGCTCGCAGCTCATGTCAGTAGGACGGCCTGCCCGCACTCTCCGTGCTCCCGGTGCCCATGGCCCGGATCAGTAGAACCTAGCAGGTCAGACCGACCTCAGGAACGAGTCACCGCTATGCATCATGCCGGATAATGCCTTCGTGGAAAGCTTCAATGGACGGCTGCGCGATGAATGCCTCAACACGCACTGGTTCTTGTCTTTGGACGACGCCAGGAGCAAGATCGAGGCGTGGCGGACGGACTTCAACGAGACCCGACCTCACACATCCCTGGGGTTCATGACGCCGGCCGAATTTGCTTCATCGGCCGGGGTTAACCCCGGCCGATGAAGTGCCGGATCTCTCGTTCTGGCCGGTGGCGAAACTGGGACAGGGTCACCCTAAGTCCGCATGTTGATGATTTGACTGAACGGACCTATGAAGGCGGTCATGAACCCCTCCAACAACGAAAATCCATGTTTTCCCGATCCAGAGTGCGCAGCTTTCGCTCATGGACGGGATCAAACGGCCAAAGAGCGATCCCAGCTATTTGACCCGTTTCGGATGGCGGACTGATTTGCGCCTGTCCTCTAGCTTTACTTTGTTAGGCCTGCTCATGGGCGCTGCAGCCCTTGCAGCGCCGCGCGCCGAAACTTGTGCTCCCACAGAAACTTGCATCACCACAGGTGTTGCAACGAAGGGGGACGCTGGCGGCTTCATTATCGGGCAAGCTTGGGGAGGGTTTCCCGTTCAATTCGCTGTTGTAAAGCGAGGGCAATATCAGTTTGCCGCATATTACAACGCAGCGCGAAGACTTGTCGTCACTAGGCGGGATGTGCGAACCAACGATATAGTTTCTGCGACACTCCCAACGACGCTTCGCTGGGACAGCCACAATGGTATCGCGATGGACATAGATTCCGCCGGCCGAGTGCACGTTCTCGCAAATATGCACGATTCGCCGCTGACGTACTTTCGGACCACCAAACCAGGCGATCTCACAACGATGAAACGGATACCCTCACTTACAGGGGTGGCCGAGAACTCCATTACTTACCCGACATTTCTAGAAGGTACGGGTAAAAACCTCATCCTTAGTTACCGAAATGGTAAAAGCGGATCTGGTGACCTAAGGCTCAAGAGCTATAATCCAACGTCAGAAAGTTGGGCTGATCTGACACCTCGGGGTCTAATAAGTGGAGAAGGGGAGCGTAGTGCTTATCCCACCGACGTGACTAAAGGGCCGGATGGGCGATATCACATTGCGTGGGTCTGGCGGGGATCGCCGGATGCCGCCACCAATTTCAATCCAAGTTACGCATATTCTGACGATCTAATCACGTGGAAATCGGCAGGTGGGAAACGCTTGAAACTCCCCATAACGTTGAAGACTGCGGATATCATCGATCGCGTCCCCCCAGGCGGTGGAATTCTAAATGGTCTTCTCGCGGTCGGCTTTGATGCTGACAAACATGCGGTGGTTAGCTACCATCGATACGACGCGAACAATCGTTCTCAAATTTTCAATGCTCGTTTCGAAGGCGGTAAGTGGAGAACCCGTGCCATAAGCAACTGGGACTTCAAGTGGAGCTTCGGTGGCAATGGCTCTTTTGCTTTCGCAATCGGGGTGGAGCCGGTCGTTTTCGATGGTAGAAGGTTGACACAGAAGTATCGGCGCCCAGGCGAGGTCGGACAATGGATAGTTAGCAATCCGAGCCTTCAGCAGGTTGGTCAGCTGCCGGCGATTAATTACTCTTCCGATATTACCAAAGTGCGATCAAAGTTTTCACAAATGCAAACTAAGATCATAAAGGAACGAGGAGATTCGGGTACGTCAATGTTGCGCTGGGAATCTAGGACCTGGAACAGAGACAGGCCAAACGCAGCCCCGTATCCAACTTCGCCACTTGAGATTTATGACAATGACTAACTCGCGGGGGGCGGTAGCTCTGACTGCAAACCCACCGGCATCCGGAAGCACACCACTTCGGCTTGTGACGCGTCCGCTACCGCCAGCATTGTTCACAATTGTTTTATATCTGGTGGTATTCAAGGACGCCTTACGTGTCCTTGAATACATGGTGAGTTTCCCAGTGCCATTCTCTGCCATCTCGGCGGCATTCACTCTTCTTCTGATTGCGCAAAATATTTTGTGCATCATCGCTCAGAAGCGCCAAAATAATCTGGCGGTTGGATGGGCTGCCCTGACCCTTTTCATCTTTCTAAACGTAACTGCACACCTGCTTCCAAGCGAATTAATTACAGCGCGTGACTATTTCGGCATCACACTCGTCCAGCTCCTATTCCCCTTCGCTGCCGCAACCTCCGCGATGGCCTACGATCTGAATAAATATTTTAGTCGAAGCATAAATATTTTGATCATCATTTTTTCTGTTCTAGGGATTTCAATCTGTCAGATTTTATATATCGCATTTGATAAAATCGCAGCCGCGCAGATACTTATGCTACTATACAAAGAAGGACTGATAGTTTTCCCTCTTCAAACGGCCGGCGGAGAATATTCAGTGCGCGCGCCTGGGATATTTTACTCTGCCTTTACGCTCGCCATATTCTGCAATTGGGTTGTTGCGGCAGCACTGTTCCGCCCCCGCAGGAGTTACTTATGGATTGCGTTCGCATTGACCGCGATGACTGTTCTAATGTTTACCTTCAATCGCAACGGCATAATCATGTGTGCTGTCGTTATCGGCATGCGGATCTTATTTGGTAGCGACGTCCGAGGCGCATATTGGAAGATAGGTCTGGTCACGCTTGCGGCTGTCGCATTTGCTGTCGCGGTGCCAACAGTATCTATCTTCTCCAATATCTCGACCAACGACGAGACAGCTTACGGCAAAACATCTACGCTAGCGACTAGGGCAAACACTTGGGCGGATTTGCTATCGAATCGTTGGGATGAACTCGTGCTTGGCTCCGGGCGCGTGCAGGGCGTGGAAATTGTGGGTGAAGAACCCGTACTCGTTGATAATTTCTTGCTGAACACAGCTTTCCAAGCTGGGCTTCCGGCTCTCTCAGCTGTGATCATCTTACTCTTTTTGACTTTTTTTGGCTTAATGAACGCGAGGCGGTATACTCCATGGTCGGGACAGGCTACCGCTCTTTTTGTTTCAGCCATCTTCGGATTTGCACTCAACATCGTCTTCTTCGAGCCAATCTACCAGTTTTTCTACCTCGCCTCGATCATAAGCTTAATCGGCACGGCCCGTATGCGAGCGGAGCAGTTAGACACCTTGAAGAACCGTCTGATTTTAGCACGATGTCGTGGTCGAGGGCCTGTGGCGGTCGGTGAAATATGAGGAAGTCTATCTCAAGGCCTATGCCACGGTCAGCGAAGCGCGGGCGGGAATTGGCCGATATTTGCGCTTTTACAATGAGAAGCGACCACATTCCAGCCTGGCCGCCAGAACGCCCGACCAAACCTATTTTGACAATCTGCCCACAACAATGGCAGCATGACTTTGGCCGCCGGCGGTGAGCCTCATTCCAGTCGGGCTACGCCCTTCTTCCATGACGCCCCCGCCGGCATATGAAAACGACAACCCGCAGACGATCCACTTATCCGTAGCCAAATGCTGTTCAGCCTAACTGGGCCACCTCTGAATAAAGCTATATCGAAGCATGCTTGCCGCGCTCAAAGCGAATGACCATTATCACTGTTGATATATCGAGATAGCCATTGACGTCTAATCTAGAACCTAGCGCTCTACCAATGTGCGCAGCCGTCATAGTCACTTATGGTCGGCGATTGGAGCTGGTCAGGCAGGTCGTTTGTCGGTTGCTCCAGCTTCCTGTGGTCGGGCATATCGTCATCGTCGATAACGCCAGCGAGCGACCACTAGACATCTCAGGCCCTTATATCACGATCTTGCGGCAATCTGAAAATGTCGGGTCGGCTGGGGGGTACCATGTGGGTATCGCACATGCATCGCGCCTTGCCGGTATCGATTATATAATCCTCCTTGATGACGACTTGATGCCTTTGCCCGGCTCATTGGAGAGGGCGGTAGCCATGCTTTCCGGGGGAGCGTCGGCACGCGTGCTCGTTATTCCTCGCGACGACCGCCCCACTCAGCGGGAAAACTTACGCCATGGTGTCGCGCCAGCAATCCTGACTGATTCCTTCCACGATTTCCATGTTGCTAAGCGGTTGCTTGGGCAGGGGCATCGCGGACGGGCGGGTGACGGCATGATTTTCGTCGATTATGCGCCTTACGGCGGCATGGTTATCCCTTGCTCAATAGCTCGATGTGCGGAGTTGCCGGATGCATCGTTATTCGTGTACTGCGACGATTACGATTACGTCATGAAACTTAAGAATGCTGGAGTTCAGGTGTTCTTATGTGATATACCGCCCTTGCAATCGATCGACCCTTCTTGGAATCAGCGCCGAACTATCGCACCGGCCGCTTTCGACCCTTTGGCGCCAGCGTTTCGTGTCTATTATGCCACACGTAACCGGGTCGCATTCGAACGGAGGTACGTCATCAGACGTCCTTGGTTGTATGTCCTAAACGCGCTCGCCTTCGTGGCGCTGGGGCTTATCGTTTCCACCGCCGAAAACCGCCGGCCAGTGTCCGCCCGCCGAGCTCGATTGCTGCTCTCCGCTATCTACCATGGATGGAAGGGTGACATGCAATGCGGTCCTACCACGATAAAACGCTATTCATAATGGTGCACGTTCGGCACTCTTTCGCCCGTTTGGGCCGAGTGGGGGCGTCCGTCACACTGAAGTTGGCGGGCGCAGGAATAGCATTCGCTTGGCAGTGGCTGACATTGCGCATCTTGGGGACATCTTTGGGCGGCGTCGTCGCCATTGCTCAGTCGCAAATGCGGGTGATCGGCACATTAAGTTCTGCAGGCCGCGACCGGTCGCTATCGCTTGTCCTGCCGCAGATAACTGACAGCCATCTTGCCCGTCGGTGGATTTCGCGATCGCAATGGGCAATCGCTATCACCTCACTTACACTTAGCATCACGGCAGCGGTTGTGTTGATGCGCCACGGTACGCCTATGACGCCAGCGCTGTATCTGCCGCTGATTGCGGTTGGCACTCTGACTTTCGCGCTGCTTGTCGGCGCGGCCGGCGCAGCTCGGGGGTTGCATCATGCGATTGCCGGCGACATGGGTTTCACAATCCTACCGTTGGCTATAGCGTCTATTACATTTTTGGCATTTGGCCTGTTGTGGCAGTGGTCAGTGTTTTCAGCCTTGATCGCGTTAATAGTGGGCCAACTTGTAGCGCTGCTTTACCTTTACTTCACTACGTCGCGCTCATTGCGAAAGCGACCACTGACATCGAACGATCACTCTGATTATCAGGCTTCAGCGAAGACGGGCATCGACCAACTAGCAATGGCGGTAGCAACGACCTTTTCGTCAATGTATCCTGACGTTCTCCTGATCACTGTAGGATATCTTTCATCATCAATGTCAGCCGCAGCGTTTGGCGTTGCGGTGCGCTATATACGTCTAGCCCGGTTCGTACCCATTTCTTTTCTTCATGTCCGCGAGCCATCGCTGGCTCGCCTTTGGCATACGGGTGATCTTGAGCGGCTCCGTCAGGAAGTGCATCAAATTGCAGTCGCATCGTTAGCCGTATCACTCATGGTCGTGTTACCGCTCCTAGCGTTCCCACGATTTTTTTTGGCCGTGTTCGGATCGACGCTCCAGGAATATGCTGATGTAATGTATTGGGTGGCGCTAGCAGAAGTCGCGAACTCTTTTTTCCTTATGCCATCTTCAGTTCTACTTGTTGCTCGACGAGCTCGGGTACTAGCGATGCTCAATGTGATATTCTATAGTGCCGGCCTGCTCGCTTCGTGGATAGCGGTTGGCGCTGTTGGGGTAATAGGTGCCGCAATTGCCCTTCTGACAACTAATGTCGTTCTTGGAACGGCGACATCGATTGCTGCTGCCAGAACTACAGGCATTAGGGCCGATGCCATATGCGCGATCGGTTGGCGTGTCCATGGTGGCTGGCGCCGCGAAACTAGCTGAAAGCAGGAGAGTCATGTTCGATTTTGCAATCATACCTTATCGTACGCTAAGCTTCGCGGGCCGTTTTGGGTTTACCGTACGAGACTTGATGATGCTTCGTGCCCTAGAAGAGACAAAGAGCATATCATCAATCGCATGGTTTGAGCGCCCTTCGCTGGCGCTCGAGGGCTTAATTAATCGAAGAAAAAAACCAGCCTTAGCGTCGAAAACAACAAGTTTTGATCGGACGGTGATTAATCCAGTCCCCGCCATGCTTCGCCGTCGCCTTTGGTCTGCAGAGGTGCTTCATCTACATGATCGAAAACTGAGAGAATGGGGCGAGCAAGTCACAGGGCGCAAGGTGTTGCTTGATTTTCATCCGTTTTATATTCCAGATGAAGCACTTTTAGATCATCTTAACGTTGTCTACTGGTATGATTTGATAGACAATTTTGTTAAGCACAATGTTTATACCCCCCGGCAGCGAGAAGCTGTGAAGCGCAAGTACGATTTTGTTCGGCGCCGCGGTGGATTTGTAACCGGTGTCAGCGATGAAGCAGTATCTGGTTTTTCTAGTGGGGTAACTTTGCCAAACCACTTAGTTCGCTCGCAATGGACGCCGCCAAAATCGGCTACCGCCATGCCGACCTACGATTTTGGCTTCACCGGTTTTATAACCGATAAGTTCGACATTCCTTTCGTGCGACGGTTGGCAGGTTTGGGCTATCGCATTCTCATACGTGGCAAAGCCTACCACAAACAGGTGGCTGCGGAACTGGCAGCAATCGATGGCGTTGAAGTGGCTGGTGAATTCCATTCTGCGGATCAGCTCGCAATTATTCGCCAGTTCGCTATTGGCTTGATCCCCTACATACCCGAACGGTGCCATGAAGAGTCTCCGATCAAATTAATACAGTATCTTGCGTCCGGTCGCCCTGCGTTGCTCTCAAAGAATTTTGGAGATATCGAAAGCGAGTTCTCTTCTTGGGTTGAAGTATATGCAGGCCTATCGGATGAGGAGTTGCGGGCAAAAATTAACTACTTAAAAAGTAAAGTTGAAGAATATGACTTAGCCATTGCGGTAAGCGAAAGCAAAAACTTATTTTGGGATTCACAAATAGATAAAATATTAAAAAGAATTTCGTAAAATTTGTGCGATTAGAGCGGTTTTCGACCGTTCTGGATCGGCATGGGATTCCCTTCGGGCGCGATTTCTGATTCAGAATCCATGCTGGTGAAGGAGGCCGGCATGGATGGCTCTTTCGATGGATTTGCGCACTCGGCTTTTGGCAGCGGTGGATAGTGGATCGAGTTGCCGTGCTGCGACGGACCGGTTCGGTGTGGCACCATCAACGGCGGTCCGCTGGCGAGCACAGCAGCGCGAGACGGGTGACATTGCCCCAAAGCCCCGCGGCGGGGATATGCGCTCGCGGCGGATAGAAGAGCGGGCAGCGGACATTCTGGCCATTTGGGGGGGGGCGCAGGGACATCACCCTCGAAGAACTGCGTCTGGCGCTTGCGGACAAGGGCATGGATGTTTCCGTTGCCGGGCTACATCGCTTTTTTGTTCGCCGTGGACTGACGCGCAAAAAAGACAGGCCATGCGATAGAGCAAGATCGACCCGACGTCCTGAAGCAGCGTCAGGACTGGTTTGAGGGTCAACTGTGTTTCGGCGTGCAAGTGGTGCCCACCTGACTCGGTGATCGGCGCCTAGAGCGGTTTCCACACGAACTGAATCGTTGGGGATTCCCTTTCGCTTGCCGATGTGATTCACGCTTTTTGCTGGTTGGAGGAGGCCAGCATGGATGGCGCGAACGCTTTCACAGGATCTTCGGGACAGGGTCCTCGCGGCGATTGATGGTGGGTTGAGTTGCCGCGCGGCAGCGGATCGCTTTGGTGTCAGCGCGTCGAGCGCGATCCGTTGGCGGCAACTTGCCCTGCAGCATGGCCATGCCGTCGCCAAGCCGCGCGGCGGAGACCGGCATTCCGGCAGGATCGAGGCCCATGGCGGCTTTATCCGGGATTTGGTTGCCGAGCAGGGCGACATGACCTTGGTTGAGATCCAGGCGCGGCTGTTCGAGCGGGGCGTGCCGGTTGGGATTGGCACGCTGCATCGCTTCTTCGTGCGCCACGCAATCACGCGGAAAAAAAGACTGGGCACGCGATCGAGCAAGACCGCCCCGACGTCCTGAAGCAACGCCGGCATTGGTTTGACGGCCAACTCGATCTCGCCCCGGAACGCTTGATGTTCATCGACGAAACGTGGACCGCGACCAACATGACCCGCAGCCACGGCCGCTGCCCCAAAGGTGAGCGACTGCGGATGGGCTTCCCGCACGGCCACCGCAAGACCACCACCTTGGTTGCCGGGCTGCGCATGACCGGCATGGTCGCGCCCATGGTAAGCGTACGGCCTCCCGCGTGTTGCGGCATTCAGGCTCGGCGCTGATGGACCT
>NZ_JBMDIO010000067.1:0-9419 GCF_057808725.1 Novosphingobium sp. FG90 | reverse complement strand
CCGGAATACACCATCGCCTACACCGGAAATTACACCACGAGCGCGGACGCTAACGGATCTCAGAACCCGCCGGTCCGGTATCCCATGCCCGCCGCGTTCACCAGCGGCAAAGATAAGTGGTTATCTGTCGTTCGTAGAGGAAGCGCGTGCTCTTTCGTCAAACTCATGGCAACCTAGCACCATCCGTCGCACAACATGCTGGCGAAAATGGGCGCCGGGCTGATAAGTGTTCAGCTTGGGCACCTCATCGGGCTCATGACCGACCTGAAATCCGTGGCTGCGGCGGAAACGAAGCGTCCCAAACTAGACGCAAGGCTTTGGATGTCGGTGACTATTAACGTCATGCAGCTCAAATGGCCCTATCGAGGCAATGCTCGCGGACTGATTTCAGAAACGAACTGCCATTTCTGCGGTCAGCCCATCTCTCCTCCAGCGCATATCCAATGCACCGCCGCGCGTTCGCATGGTCCGCTGCATAATCTGCATGCCATGGCCGCCATCGCGCTCGGTGCATTGCACCGCCTTCTTTGACTTTTCCGTCCATACCACCGTGAAGCCATGTTCGGTACGCTTGCCGGTGATCACAATACTGCCGCCTGATCCAAGGGCACCGTGCTTGGTCGAATTCACGCCCAGCTCACCAAGTACCAAGGCAAGCGCATTGGCCCACTCAAGATCAACCGTGGCACAGGGTAGCTGTTCGATGGTGATGGAGCACTCGGTATTTTTAAACGGCGACAAGACAGCCGAGATCAGCTCATCGACATTGCGGGGGGCATGCATGTTGGCAAACAGCGTCTTCGCCCTCCCCATGGCTGCGAACAGGAGCGACATCTGTTTCGCAAAGGCCACGCGGCTGGCGTCTCCACGCGCATAATGGTTCATGACCGCGCACATCACCGAGAAGGAATTCAATAGGCGATGCCGCAGTTCGTCTGCGGTTATGATGGCCGTGTCCAGGCGTTGCTGATTTTCCGTAACGTCACGAGAAATAGCCATATATCCTGCGTGCTGCTGCTCCTCGTTCAGAACAGCGGATACCGTCACGTCCCACCACCGGGGAGCGCCCTTCATCGTCGGACAAAACGCACGAAAGCGCACGACCTTGCCCGCAGCGGCCTTTACGTAGGCACCTAAGATTTCAGCCTTGCTTTCCTCCGGCCAGAAATCGACCCATTGCTTGCCACGCACGAAATCGAAATCATCGATTTCCATCGCGCACTGGCCGTTAGGGTTCATGTAGTGAACGTCGCCCCTCAGCCCAACGAGCTTCACACAATCGACGCTTTGATCAAGCACGCTGGCGAGCGAGACGGAAGAAAGCGACGCTGGAGAAAATTCTGGAAGAGTTGCCATGAAATCCATCATACACGGTTGGGTCGCCCGCGCATCAAACTCTACCGCTACCAGACGGTTGCATGCGATCCCGGATGACCATCCGTCAAAAGGCTTATCACTTTTCCTGCGCGATCGATTCAGATCATCAACAGATGATGGAATGAACCCTTCTGGTTCTCCGTCGAGATTACTTCATCGACCAAGGTCGGACGCTCGTGTCTCTGATAGTAAGGTGTCCGTTGAGATCGGCCATGTCCTAACATACTGGCGCCTTAGCCTTATAGGAGTCCGACGACGGCCATTTGGGCCGACTAATTGGCTTCAGGAAAGGCAGCTGAGCGCCCATCCAAGCCGCTCAATTGGAAAGGGCTCGCGCCTACGAGCGGGCAGTCCGGTTGTGGCCGGGGCTGGGACGGCGGCGCCACTCCCAAGCCCGAGGGCGAAGGTCAGCTTTCGGCAGTAGCGGCCGTGCCCGAGCCCAACGGCGGTGAAGACACCGTGTTCGAATGGAGCGGAGCAAGGGCGACCCGCGTGCTCGAAGTCTAGGTCAAGGGAACGCTGGAAGACTTCACGCTCAGCGCGTTGGCCGAGCATCTGACACATTATCCAGACCGAAAGGCGACCGGCTCCCTGCTCGAACGACTGGCTGACGATACCGACCGCGCGGCTCTATTCGTGACGTCGGGTCGGCTCACCGATCCGTTGAGACGATTTGGCGTCCAGCCGGGTCTTGAGCAGCCCCCGAAGGCTCATTCCGTTGGTCACGCAGAACTGGGCGACTTCGTTATGGAATTGATTCTACTCACCGCGGGAACGCCGACGTCGGCGTCGGATGCAAAACGTCGCGCCGACATCGCAAAGCTTGCGGCGCTGTCGTCGACGAAGCTGCGCGGCGCGCTGTCGCGCGTCTTCGTCATCGCCGAACAGCTTCAGACAACCGTCGAGACCCGGCTGCATGATCGCCTGCGCGCGATGCGTTTCGACAAGCTCTCGCTTCGCGGGACAATCGCCGCCCTGACCGACGTGCTCGACGCCGCGAAGAAATCGCAAGCCACCTCTCACGGTATAGAATGACCATTGCCCAAGACGGTGTTAATCCGAGCTGCGCGAAACCAGCAAGAGGCTGGAACCGTCGCGGGGAACTACTTGCCGCGATTCGAGATTTTGCGGTAATGGCATCTCAACCGATCATAGCCGACAGCGAGAGCGGCTCCGTCGTCAACCCACAGGAGGCCGCCGAGAGCGCCGGGTTGATTTATGTGAACGACAACGAACCGGGCATCAAACGGTTGAAGCACGGCAAGAGCTTCCGCTATGTCGACCAAGGCGGAAAGCCGATGCGCGATCGCAATACGCTCGATCGCATCCGCAAGCTCGCTATCCCGCCCGCCTACACCGACGTGTGGATTTGCGCTGGCGCGGATGGGCATATCCAGGCAACCGGTCGGGATGCCAAGGGACGCAAACAGTATCGCTATCACGCGCGTTTCCGCGAAGTGCGCGACGGCACGAAATACGAGCATATGCTCGAATTCGCCAAGGCGCTGCCGACGATCCGCGCCAAAATCGACGAGCATCTGAGCATGCGCGGGCTGCCCCGCGAGAAGGTGCTGGCGACCATAGTGCGGCTGCTGGAGACGACTATGATCCGGGTCGGCAATGCCGATTATGCGAAGCAGAACAAGAGTTACGGCCTGACGACGCTCAAGGACCGGCATGTCGCAGTCGAAGGTGCTGAGCTGCGCTTCAATTTTAAGGGCAAGAGCGGCAAGCAGTGGAAGCTAAACATCCGCGATCGACGGATTGCCAAGATCGTCAAGGCCAGTCAGGACCTGCCGGGCCAGCATCTGTTCCAGTATCTCGACGAGGACGGTGCCCAGCGCGAGGTCAGCTCGGGCGACATCAACGCTTATCTGAAAGAAATCTCGGGCGCAGACATCACCGCCAAGGATTTCCGGACGTGGAACGGCACCGTTCTCGCTGCCATCGCACTCTCCGAATATGAGAAAGTCGACAGCGCCGCTGCCGCCAAGCGCAACGTTCGCGAGGCGATCGAAGCGGTCGCGGCGCGGCTTGGCAACACGCCGACCGTCTGCCGAAAATGCTACATCCACCCTGAAGTGTTCGAGAGCTATCTCAGCGATGCGTTAGTGCTGGAAGCACGCGACGAGGCGGCCAAGGAACTGCGGGAGGATATCGCCCACCTGCGCCCGGAGGAGGCCGTCGTGCTTGCCTTCCTGCACGAGAGGTTGAGCACCAAGGCGAAGGACGTGGCCGCATAGCGATCGCGGTCAATCTCGCTTCGATGTGGAGGAGCTCCGATGATCGCTCACCTGGCTGGGTGGGTGGCCCCCGCCGCCGCCATGATCGCCGCGATGATGACCGCCGCCAATCTTGGCGCATGGATTACCGGGTGGGGCTTCGTGGTCTTCACCATCGGGTCTGTCGGCTGGTCAATCGTCGGTTTGTCGAGCGGCCAAAACAACCTTGTAGCCACCAACACTTTCCTGACGCTCGTCAACGGCGTCGGCATCTGGCGCTGGCTGGGTCGCCAGCGTGTCTATGAGGACCGCGAAAAGGCGGCACAGACGGCGAGCCGGCGCTCCGGCTCGCTGACACTGTTCACCGCCACCGGCTTTGCCGGCAGGCGCGTGCTATCCAGCGATGGCCGCGACATTGGCAAATCGATCGAAGCCCTGCTCGAATGCGGGACCGGCACGGTCAGCTATGTGGTCGTAGCGAGCGGCGGGGTCGGCGGCGTGAAGCAAACGCTCGAGCCGTACCGGCTGACGCCGTCCAGTTCGACTGCGACGAGTTGCGGCTATCCTTGTCGAGGCAGAATTTCGACTTGCTAAATCCGATCGTCGATGAGGAATGGCCGGCGAGCCCTCCCCCGCATCACAATTCCGGCCAATCCAGCGCGTGAGGTAGCCCACCGCCAGCGTACACTCGGAAAAATGGTAGCAGCCGACTTTTGACCCGCAGGGTTGTGAAGGGCCGCCTAGCTTTCGCATCGGCAGCCTCATCTGGCACGAGCGCCTGCTCTCATGGGGCGGCACGAGGCGGCTTGATTGGCGGTGCGGGCGGCGCCGTTGTCGGAAGTGCAACGGGCCTGGGCACTACTGAAGGGGCAGTCGTGGGCGGAACCGCCGGCGCCATCATCGGTGACAAGAACAGGTGAACATTGACCAAACCGCCCTGCAGCCAATGCCTGCATCTACGGAGGTGTCAGCTTGGCTGCTGGAGTGATCTAAAGATCATCTAGTGCGTAAAAAACACCCGCTGTGACCACAGCGGGTGTTTTTTTACGCCGAGCAAATTCTATTTTAGTGGGGTGCTCGGCACTTCTATCCTTTCACCGATCAGCATGCTGCTATCGGTCATTAGACGGACCCAACAACCTGTCCCCATCGTTGTCGCGGACGTCTGGAACTGAAGACTTACCGTGCCCGCCCGCGCTGGAACAGGTTCACGATGGCCAGCAATATTACTGCGCCGAAGAAGGCAATGATAAGGCCGGTGATTGAAAATTCCTGAACACTTCCCCCCACACCCAGAAGTGGGCCCGCAACGGCATTACCAATGACGGAGCCGACACAACCGACTACGATGTTCAGAAAGATACCCATTGAGGCATCGCGGTTCATAACGAGGCTAGCAAGCCATCCCGCGATTCCGCCGACGATCAGCGCGATTATCCAACCCATTTTCAATCTCCAAATCTACTACCAGTTGAGCACCAAGGTGCCGCATTGCGGTCAGCGTGGCGTTATTCGTTCGCGCTTTTCATTATGCTTTTTGAGAGCATAGCCGCCTGCAGCGGCAGCGATTAGGCCAACTGGGCCTAGACGACGTAACACGCTGGCTGCGCCCATTCCGAAAATAGCGCCGCCCATGCCGCCCCGACCCTTCGAATCCGACGACACGCGCTTTCCGATGACTGCGCCGATGAGTTTGCCGATCATACAATTCTCCTTCGATCACAGAAGGGGATCTGGCTGGATTTGTTCCGGAGTGGTGGGGGGCAATCCTCAAGAGGAAGTATCACGAGCACTTCTTCGCCGAGAGATGTCCTATCTGAATCCATCTGGTTGGGGAGCCTAGCAGGTGGACCCCGCGAACAAGCGACATCAAAGGCAGCTTTTGGCCGCCGCGCAAGTCCTGTAGAGCGACCGATTTGAGCGCGTTCCCGCCGTGAAGGCTAAAAGCTCGGATGGGCAATCGGAACACTGCTCCGTCGCGTCAAGGTCCCCGCGACGATCGCGTTCGCTTCAGTGCCGCAGCGTGCGAGCGGCGCGGCGGCTGATGCGGGCAAGGTCAAGCGGGCATCGTTTCCATTTTCAGATCAGTCCTGAACCCGCCGCTTTTGTCCAGGCGATGGGTCACTTCCGCGATCAGCCATATGGTCCTATCGATCTCAGCCTTGAACCCAGCGGCCGCAGCGCGAGTCTCTGGATAAAACATCGGCCCTGCCGAGCGCGAGGGTGATATCGAAGGTGGCAGGCGCGCACTGCAACCGGCGCTGCTCAGCCTTGGCGGCGCGTTTGGCCGAGGCCTTGCGCAACGTCTTGGCGCCGTGCGCCTTGCCCTCGGTCACAGTCTGCTCCTTCGCCGCCTTGCGATCGTGCCACGTCACCGAGACGCCCTGCTGCCCGTCACGCTTCTGGCGCTGCCACGAATGCTCATCGCCGTCACGGCGACGGATGGTGAGGTTGGGGAGCGACCGCCCGTCGCTGGCCTGTCCGGCGCCTTTGGGCGCATTATGCTGCCCCGACATCTCCAATGGTGGATGTTTACCCCGTCCGGTCGGTTCCGGGTCGCCATCACCGCATGCAGGCGATCCTTCCTCGGTCGGGCTCAAGGCCCGACGTCGGATCCCGAAGTGCGCAGCAGGTAGGCTTGGCTGGAAGAAAAGCCCAGGGCGGCGGCCACGGGGTCGTTCCAACCGTAGGGGTCGGAGCGGATGACGGGCTCGCCATCCTCGCCGAGCACAACCGTTTGGTAGAGCAGCCTGACTGGGATCTTACGCGGTAGCTTGACGAATGTCTCCTTGCCGGTCGCGCGCGCCCTGCGCCATTCCTCGAGCACACCCTCGTCCTTCGCGAGCATCTCGGCAAAGCCCAGCGCATCGTCCACCCGAACACAGCCGTGACTACGCTGGCGCTGGACTTCCTGGAACAACTGCTTGGCTGGAGTGTCGTGCAGGTAGATCTGGTGCTCGTTCTCCATGTCGAACTTCACCAGACCCAGCGAATTTTTGGGTCCGGGCTGCTGGACGACCCAGCCGTCCTTCCAGGCCATGTTGTTGCGCTGAAGGTAGGCGCTGCCCTTGCCGGCGATCTCCTTGTTCTGAATCGAGCGCGGCACTGTCCAGGTGGGATTGGCGACAAGGCGATAGATTGGCGATCCCAGCTGCGGTGTCTCGTTCTCGGGCTCGCCTACGACCACCTTGCGGCTATCGGCGACCTTGCCGTCGCGCCAGTAGAGCAGCCGTCCTGCGGCGACATTCACGTCGATGCGGGTGGAAGCGGGATTGCGCTCGAGCCAGCGCAGCCGCTCCATAGCCACGGCCATCGTCCGCGCCCGGTCCGCGTCCGACAGGTTCAGGATTTCGAGCGCATCGGCGCCGATGACGCCGTCCGGCTTGATCCCGTAGTCCGCCTGCATGCGCTGCACCGCGCGGACCATCGCTGGGTTGTAATTGGTGCCTTGCGCGGCAGAGCGGTCGAGGTAGTCTGAGGCGACTAGCTGGCGCGCGATCGCAGGGACCCGCGCGTCGGTGGCGCCGGGCTTCAGAGGCTCGCCCTTGTCGGGGATCGCGGAAGCGGGGGCCTCGGCCTGCTTGCGCAGCGCGAGGTATGCCTTGGACAGCGCGCGGTAACCGTCGTCCTGCGGCGCCACACCGTCAAGCCATTCCCCCAGCTTCCCATTCTTGAGAGCTGCGCCGAGGCCGTTCAGCAGGTTCGGGTTGGGGCGGGCGACGGTATAGACGTCGTAGAGCTTGGCCGGATCGGATGAGCCACGCGCCAACGCCGAGGCATAACGCAGCGCGCTCTGCGTCAGGGCGCGGTCGCCTTCGGCATTTCCTGGCTGACCGTCCACGGCGAACTGCACTCGGTCGAGGCCATGCGCCGCTCGGCGACCTATCGCGTCGCGCAACTGGCGGACAGCGCCGTCGTTCCAATGCACCTGATCGATGCTGATCGGCGGCGCCTCGGTGGTCTGGGAAGTATTGTCGGGCTTCGAATGGCAGCCGGGCAGCGCGACCGCCAGGGCCAGCAACGAGCAAGCGATCACACTTCTATGCACACGGAACTCCTGGTAAGAACCGTGTGAAAACTTGTGGAAATGCTTTAGGTTTCAACCGAGCTCAAGCACGGGCCGCAAAGACCATCCGCCCTTCGCCGAGGAAGCTGAAGACGTCGCTGAGCTTGTTCTCGCCCACCGCGAAGCAGCCTTGGCTGCGGCCCAGCTTGCCATGGGCGGGGATCATGTCGTCGTTCGCATACCAGGCGCTGTGGATGACTATGGCGCGGCTAAGCGCATTGTTGTTCGTCGGGTCGAGCCCCACCAGACGCTGTGAGCGGCCGTGCTTGCCGGTGTAGTAATCGCCCGTCAGGAAAGCGCCCTCGCTCGAGGCATTAGAGCCGAAAACGTTCGAAAACCGCTCGAGGAACCCGGTATGGCCGGGATCCGAACCGGAACCGTGCGCGACCAGCAGCCGCGAAGCCTTGCCGCTCACAACATCGAGGAAATGCAGGCGCGCATCGGAAGATGGCGCGCTGAAATCGACGATTGCCATCCGGTCGCGCGCCTTAACCGATCTGGAGTGCTGGTCGAGCGCGGCGAGAGCCCGGCGCAGGAGCTGAGGGTCCACAGAAAAGCGCGCCGCATCCAGCGATGTCTGCGGCATACCCGGAGGATTGTGCGGCGCCGCCGGGACTGGAGCCGGGCGGCGCGGGTATGACGATCCTAGAAACGGCTTGGCGGCTGGCACGGTAAGCGCAGCGACCGCAAAGCCTGCACCCGAGATCATTACGGCGCGCCGATCGGGTCGAGAAGGAAGTTCAGGCATAACCCTAATAATGGGCATATGAGCCTGAATTTAAATAGCTTTTGACCGTCCTTTTTCGACCACTTCTGCACTTAAGGGGTGAACCGCCGTTGATTTGCGGTAAGCTGCGTTAAATGCTCCGTTCGCATCGGAACCAATCCTTCGAAGCCTAAAATAAAAAATTGTTCACGATCACCTACTATCATTACGAAAGATCGCGCAGAGAGTTCGCGGATTACAGTGCCGAAGTCTAAAGGGGGGGCAAAGTACAAGGCAAACATCTGACAGAAGGTGTGCCATTCTCACCCTGCGATCTCGTTGGCGCCGGCACCTTCGGATACGTCACCTTGCTTCGAGACCCCGGTATCCTGTGCCGCCATGTCTTGCTGAGCGCCTTCCGCCGCACCCTCTTTCGCCGCGTCAGCGACTGAATTTTCGAACATCCTTTTGAGGACCCATCCTACGGCAAAGGTAACAGACGCTGTCACCACCGCGCGAACTGCAGTTTCCTTTAGCGAGCGAACGAACTGCTTGCGCTGCTGCCGCCCCGACTGACCAGCGACTACGTCTGCTAGCTTTTCCCTGGTTCGCATGGAAATTCCTCTAAATTTTTAGATGATCATCGGACAACGCCCAAGTGCAGCTCTGGATGCACCAGCCGTTTGACACGTAGCGAGGAAATAGCTGCAGGAACTCAGAGGTTGCTGGCGGCACCCGACCAATAGCCGGACATGCAGATCACCCGGTGCAGACATCTTCACCTAACAGAAGCCGCCGATCCCACGCCACGAGGCGGACCGTCGGGAAAGCGCCCAAAGTCCGAACGTTTGCTTCCGAATGCTGAGCAACCGGCAGACACGATAAAGAATATTTGGCCATGGTTCGGGTCTGAAATGCCACGGATGCAACGTATTGTGCTTCCACATGTTGGCTATCCGCAACAGGAGACGACGGCATTGCCCAAGATTGACCTTAACAGGTTGCGGAAAAAGGTTCTTTCCTTGAGCCGCTTGAGGTGATTCAGACG
>NZ_JBMDIO010000066.1:0-9807 GCF_057808725.1 Novosphingobium sp. FG90 | reverse complement strand
TGTCCATCGGCTTGCGCCAGTGGGCGCATGGGTCATGATCAGAGAGTCTTGGTATAAGGTCTACCACACCCATCGAGCACGTGACCGCGACAGCATAGCCGCCAAGGCTGAAAGGCGCGCGGACCGCATCGACGACGCCCGAGGCAAGGGCGAGGCCCTGCTCGCCTTCGGCCAGCGGCATGGACACGGCGAACTCGTCGCCGCCGATGCGTGCAACGACGCTCTTGCTGCCGAGGTGGTCCTTCACCCGCTCGCCGATCAGGCTCACGAGGTCGTCACCGGCGGCATGGCCATAGTCGTCGTTGACGTGCTTGAAGCGGTCGATATCGATGACCATGCAGGCGAAGCGCCGCTCACTGCCGGTCGCCAGCAGCTTGCCGAAGGTTTCGAGGAAAGCGCGGCGGTTGGGCATCCCGGTGGCGGGGTCGCTGAAGGCGAGGTTCTTCACCGCGCGGGCGTTCTGGCGGAAGGTTTCGAGCGGGTGCGACAGGGCCTGCAGTTCCTTGAGCCGGAAGGTGCCGATCTCGATGTCGAGGTCGCCATCGGCGAGGCGCTGGACGTTGCCGTGCATGCGGCGGATCGCGGGCAGGATGTTGCGCGAAATGTCGAACAGAGCGAGCAGCACGACAAGGATCGTCACCAGCCCGGTCGCCAGCACCAGCAGCTGCCAGCGCCCGACCGAGGCGACGAGCTGCTGCTGCGCGCTGCGGCGCTGGGCATGGGCGCGCTCGACGATGCCGTCTGCGAATTCGCCCATCGCGACGTTGCGCGCCTCGATCCGGCGGGCAAGCGAGCGCGTAGCGCCGTGCTTCTGGACTTCGAGGATTTCGGCGACGTGCCGGTCGAGGTCGGCGAAGGGATTGTCCGCTTGCGGCGCGTCGTAGAACACCATGCCGCTATTGCGCAGGCGGCCGAGCTGGTCGCCGATGCCGATGGCCTGATCGGTCAGTTCGTCGCTGCTGCCGCCGGTCTCGCTGACCATCAGGCCACGGTTGGTGGCCATGCGCAGCTTGGCGACCGCGTCGGCGAACTGGTCGGCGTTTTCGGCGATGGCGGAGGTCTGGATCAGGGCATCGCTCTGTTCGCGCAGGGCGTAGGCTTCGCGCTGGGTAACCACCTGCAGCAGCACTGTAAGCGCCACGATCAGCGTGAGCGCGCCCACCAGCCGTGTCTCAAGCGATGCAAACATGCGCCCGAACTTCGAATTAACGTTGAACATCTCGCACCCGAATTGTGCCGGGAATTCCCCATTCCCGTGCCATTGAGCGAGAGGTTAACGCGAATTTCCTAAGAAAATCTAATAAGGACAGTTGCTTGACTGTCATTAACAGTCATTGAAATGTCATAATTAGAAAAAAGACCCGGTTCCGCGCACTTGCGCGGAACCGGGGTCAGGATGGGTCCAGTCAATTCTTTGAGACAGGCGCCTTGCGATAGTCGAGCGAGGGCGCCTTGTCGCCGAGCAGCGAGCGGTAGACGAAGTCCGGGCCGCGCCGTTCGTCCAGTTCCTTCTTCGCGGCGGCCAGCGTGTCCGGGCTCTGGAACAGTTGCGCGGCGGTCAGGGCGAGGGTCTTGGCGGCCACTTCGGCGCCCTTGGTGCCGACGCTGTTGCCGCTGGCGGCGACTGCCTGCCAGCTGTGCGGCGGCGTGCCGGGTACCCAGGTGCCCGCCGACATGCCTGCCGTGGGCGTGGTGTAGCTGACGTCGCCGACGTCGGTGGAGGCGGACATGATCTCGCCGCTGGAATAGGGCTCGATCCCGGCGGTGCGCTTGCGGCCGCCCTTGGGCAGGGTGGTCTCGATCTTGTCGATGAACGCCTGCTCCTGTGCGGTGTAGGCGGGCAGGGGAACCTGCTTGAGGTTGTCGTACATGACCCGGCCCAGCGTATCGTTGGGCAAGAGGTCGAACGTGCCGCCGATCTGGTCGTACTCCACCGTGGTGCCGGTGCCGAGCGCGGCGCCTTCGGCGGCCTTCTTCACGCGCTCCATGATGTCGGCGACCTGCTGCTGGTCGGGATGGCGCACGTAATAGTAGACCTCGGCGGTGTCGGGCACGACGTTGGGTGCCTTGCCGCCATCGGTGATGACGTAGTGGATGCGCGTTTCCTGCGGCACGTGCTCGCGCATCATGTTGACCATGTTGTCCATCGCCTCGACGCCGTCGAGCGCGGAGCGGCCGCGCTCGGGTGCGGCGGCGGCGTGCGAGGCGAGGCCGTGGAAGCGGAACTTGGCGCTGACGTTCGCGAGGGCGTGGCCCTGCATGGCGCTGTAGCCGTCGCCCGCGTGCCAGTGCAGCATGGCGGACACGTCCTTGGTCAGGCCGGAGCGGACGAGGAAGACCTTGCCCGATCCGCCCTCTTCGGCGGGCGCGCCGTAGACGCGCAGTTCGCCCTTGATGCCATGGGCGACCATCCAGTTCTTGGTGGCGATCGCCGCCGCGACCGAGGCGGCGCCGAACAGGTTATGACCGCAGGCATGACCGGCGATGCCGTCGATGACGTGGCGCTCAGGCTCGGCCGCCTGGGCGAGGCCGGGAAGGGCATCATATTCGGCGAGGATGCCGATGACCGGGCCGTCTCCGGTCTTGAAGCTGGCGACGAAGGCGGTGGGCATTCCGGCGACACCGGCGGTCACCTTGAAGCCTGCTGCCTTGAGATCCTTCTGGAGCAGCCCCGAGCTTTTGGTCTCCTGGAAGCCGACTTCGGCCCAGGACCAGATCTGCAGCGCATTACGCGCCATCGCGGGGGCGCCGCGATCGACTTCGGCGAGGATCGCGGTGCGGTCGGCATCGGCCAAGGGCTCGGCCATCACAGGAGTAGAAGCGAGCGCGGAAAGGGAGAGCAGAGCGGTACGAAGACGGGATTTCATCGGGCTACATCCTCATCGAAGGGTCGTATCGAAAGAGTGCCCGCGCGGATCGGGATGATCCGCGCGGGCGGGTAGGGGATCAGCGCTTGCCGAACGACATGCGCAGCTGGGCACCGAACACGCGCGGCTCGTTGTAGACGAGCGTGGTCGAAGTCACCGACGGCGTGACGACGCCGCCTGCGGCAGCATACGTCACGTCGAACAGGTTACGCACGAAGAAGCCGAGGTCGATGCCGCGATCCTCGATGTTGTTGAAGTCCAGCTTGAGGTTGACGGTGTCGTAGGCCTTCTGGATGCCGTTGGTGTCCAGCGGGCGCTCGACGTACCAGACCTTCGCGCTGTGGAACCAGTTGGCGTTGAACACCATCTCGGCGAAGTTGCCCAGATACGTCGCGTAACGGGCACCGCCGCCGATGGTCCACTTGGGCGTGTAGGAGAACTTGTTGTTCACCGGGTTGGTGCCAAGCAGCGGGACGAAGGCTGCGGGTGCGTCGTACTCGTCGTACTTGGCATCGGTGTAGGCGCCGAAGCCCGACAGGGTGAAGCCGCCGACCGGGGTGACCGAGAAGTCGAACTCGGTGCCCTTGATCGTCGCCTTGGCGGCATTGATGATCAGGCTGCTCGGATCGTTGGCCGAATTGCCGTCGCCGTCGAAGTCCGCGCCGGGGAAGATCGAGCGCTGGATGTTGTTGTACTTGCTGGTGTAGGCCGCGATGTTGAAGCGGCCCTTGACGCCGCCGATTTCCCAGCTGCTTTTGATACCGGCCTCGTAGTCGGTGACCTTCTCGGGTTGGAACGTTTCGAAGCCGTCGAAGTACGAGGACATGCCGCTCTGGTTGTAGCCTGCCGAGCGGTAGCCGCGACGGTTGGTGACGTAGAGGAACAGGTCGTCGTTGACCTTGTAGTCGAAACCGACGGTCCAGGTCGGGGCCTTGGAGCTTTCCGAACCGGTCTTGCCGCCCTGCGTGGCGCAGGCGTCAGGCCCGATGCGCTCGGCCGTGTCGAGCGCCGCGACCGAGCAGCCGCTCGACTTGTCCCAGGTGTAACGGAAGCCGCCGTTGAAGCGCAGCCCTTCCGCGAAGCCGCCGAAGGCATAGCCGACCTGCCCGAACAGCGCCTTGCTGGTCGAGGAATTGTAGTTCTCGTTGTAGGTGAAAGTCTTGCCCGGGATCACCGCCGAGTAGGTGACGCTGCCGTTCACGCCGGTCGGGTCGCTCTTGAGGTAGAAGGCGCCGACGATCCAGTCGAGGCGGTCGTTCAGCAGCGAGCCGAGGATCTGGAACTCGTTTGAGACCTGCTCGACGTCGGTGTTGGAAACACCGTCGTAAAGCGCGAGGTAGGTGCCGTCCATGTCACGGGCGGCCGCGACCTTGCTCCGGCGGTAGCCGAAAATGTTCTTGAAGGTGACCTTGCCGACTTCCAGTTCGGAGGTGTTGGCCACGCCCCAGAAGGTGCGGTTCGAATAGGGATTGATGCTCGTGCTGACGTCGCGCACGCCCGCAGCCTGCTGCTCGGCCAGCGCGATGTCGATGTCGCAGCCCGCCACGCCGCAGTCGAAGTAGGGACGGTTCGCTGCCGTGCGCGCGGTACCGCCGCCGCTGACGGCCGGGTTCGGGTAGACGCCGCCCAGCACGGTGCCGGTGCCGTTTTCACGCGCGCGATACCAGTCGAACACGGTGGTGTTCTTGAGGCCATCGACCGGCTCCAGCAACAGCGAGGCGCGGAAGGCGTCGTTGTGGCGGTCGTCGAGATCGCCGCCGTTGCCGTGGTTCTTGGTGTAGCCGTCGCGGCGGGCGATCTGGCCCGCGACGCGCAGGGCCACGCGGTCTGCGACGATCGGCACGTTGACGGCGCCCTCGAAGGTCGTCTCGTTGTACGAGCCGAGCGTGACCTGTCCGTAACCGGCGAAATCATAGTCGGGCGCGACGGGGTAGAGCAGCAGCGCGCCGCCGGTGGTGTTGCGGCCGAAGAGAGTGCCTTGCGGACCCTTCAGGACCTGGATCGAGCCGATATCGAAGGTCGGCACGATGCTGCCTTCGTTGGGCAGCGGCACGTCGGCGAAGTAGGTGACGACCGAAGGGGCGGCCGCGCCTGCCGTCGCGCGGCGCTGGCCGCGGATCACGATCGAGGGCGTATCGCGCGAGGTCTGCGGCGCGACGTTGAGGCCCGGCGTCGTGTAGGTCAGGTCCTGCGTGGAGACGACGGCCTTCTCGCGCAGCATCTCGGAGTTGAACGCGGTGACCGAGACGGGGACGGTCTGGGCGCTTTCCTCGCGGCGGCGCGCGGTGACGACGATGTCGCCGCCCGGCTGGTCGAGCGACTGGGCTGCCGTGTCGGACTGGGCCTGCGCGGGCGCGGCGATGGCGAGAACGGTGGACGCGAGAAGAAGAGCCGAAAGGCTGCGACAGGTCATTGGTGTGTTACCCCATGGTTGTCCGGCCTGTCCCTGATCGCAGGCCGATATGCGCAAGACGCAAAGGCGCGCGGATCATTCGCTGCCCGTGAAAAAATATATCGGATGACCTTCCGTAGCCTGCGCGGCTATGGAGGCCGGGCATTGGACAGAAGGGCTGATCCGATTTTCTCGTTGCGCAGGACACCGCAGGAAAAGCATGTGCAGGGCCGTCAGCAGGTGACCGACCTGTCGGTGCACGTGCCCGCCCTGCGCCGTTATATCGCCAAGCGGGCGAACCCGGTGGATGTCGACGATCTCGTGCAGGACGTGCTGGTCCGCATGCACGTACGCGGGCAGGCGGACCCGATCGCCAATGTCGAGGGCTACCTTTTTCAGGTCGCTGCGAGTGTCCTGACCGACCGTGCGCGCCGCGATACGGTGCGCCATCGCGGCGCCCATCACGAACTCACCGAAGCGCTGCACCCGGTGGACGACCTCACCCCCGAGCGCGTGCTGCGCGGCCGCGAGGACGTCGATCGGCTGGCCAATGCGCTGGAGGAAATGCCCGAACTGACGCGCGACGTCTTCGTGCTCCACCGCTTCGAGGAAATGTCCTACGACGCGATCGGGCGGCACCTTGGCATCTCGACCAGTGCGGTCGGGCGCAATATCATGAAGGCGATCCGCTTTCTGGCGGCGAGGGATCTGCCGTGAGCAAATCCGCCGACAATCGCCCGTTCGATAGCCGCCCCTTCGATGGCCGGGCGCTGGAGAAGATCGACTCGCCCGAGGCGACCGCCGCTGCCTATTTCAGCATTTTCCATTCACCCAAGGCGACGCCGCAGGACTACGAGGATTTCGAAAGCTGGCACGCCCGCGACGAGGCGCATCGCATCGCCTGGGCGCGAGTGGAGCGAGCCTGGGACGGCACCGGAGCGATGCGCGCCGATGCCCGCATCCTCGAAATCCGCGAACGGACGCTCGCCAACCGCCGCGACCGCCGCGCCTGGGCGCGCCCGGCGATGGCGGCTGGCCTGGCGGCGATGGCGGTGGTAGGCGGTCTTGCCTTTCAGCACTACCGCGGCGGCGACGGTACTGCACCCGCTGTTCTAGCCGACGCGGACAGTCATGTAATCTCGACCGGGGTGGGCCAGCAAAGCACGTTCCGCATGACGGATGGTTCGGCGATCACCGCGAATACGGCGACCGCGCTCACTGTCTCGGAAAGCGAGGCGGTCCGCAGCACCGTGCTCCGTAGCGGCGAGGCTTTCTTCGAAGTCGCCAAAAACCCGCGCAAGCCTTTCGTCGTTTCTGCAAACGGCGTGCGGGTGACCGCGCTGGGAACGGCCTTCGCGGTGCGCGATATTGGTGGCCGCGTGACGGTGACCCTTGCCGAGGGCAGGGTCCGTGTCGACATGCCGGCCTTGGATGGCGGCAAGCCGCAGACCACCGAACTGCACCCCGGAGAGCAGCTTGTCTGGAAGGACGGTGCCTACCATACCGCGCCAGTCGAAGCGGAGCGCCAGCTTTCCTGGCGCACGGGTGTATTGAGCTTCGATCGGGTGCCGCTTGAACAGGCCGTGGCCGAGATCAACCGCTACAGCCCGCAGGAAATCATTATTGCGAGCTCGGCGCTTGCCCGTCGACCCATCAGCGGCACGTTCCGCATCGGTGTGACGCGAGGGTTCCTGCAGAGCCTCGAGTTGGCAGGCATCGCCCGCGTGGAAAACGAGAGCATCACGTGCGCGGAACTCGTCGAGCCGTGACGGTCCCACCCGGACAGGCGCTACTTATTCGAAATTGTAGCGCAGCCGCAGGCCGAGGGTGCGGGGCGGGCCGGGGATGATCGTCGCCGCCGTATAAGCGGGGTTCAGCGTTCCGCCACCGCTCGCGTAGAATCGGTCAGTCAGGTTGCGCCCCCATAATTCAAGGTCCACCGGTAACCCGCCCGGACGGCGCCATGTCACCGAGGCGCCGAGGAGGCCATAGGCGGACTGGCGGGCGAACGGTTCGGTCGGCCGTTCTGTCAGCCGCATGCTGCTCACCCATGCATAGTCGGCCCCGAAAGAGAGAGCGCCAAGCCTCGCCGGCAGCGGGAACTCGTGCGATGCGAAGATTGATGCACTGAATGTCGGCGTATACGTGAAGCGATTATGCAAAGGATCCGCACCCAATAGCGCGGTCAGCGCGGCGGGAGCATTTATCCGGGTATACCGGGCGTCGATCCAGGAGGCGCTGAAGGTGAGCCGGGTGCGGGCTCCCACGTTCAGCGAGACATCGCCGTCCGCGCCGGCGACGCGGGCCTTGGCACTGTTGATGTAGAGGGTGATGGGATCGGTGGACGGGTCGCCATCGCCGTCGAAATCGACGTCGGGGAACAGCGCGCGCTGCACCTCGTCGTAGAAACCGACATAAGCCGCGACCGTATAGGAGCCGCTGACTCCTGCAAAATTCCAGCGCCCCTTGGCCCCGGCTTCGAAATCGGTCAGCGTTTCCGGCCGGAAAGTCTGGAACGCGGCGAGCGAACCGGCGAGAGCGGGGGTGTTGTAGCCACCGGAACGAAACGCACGGCGGCTGGTGGCATAAAGGCTGCCGCCTCCCAGCCTGCGGGTCAGTGCCAGCGTCCAGGTGAGCCGTCGCGATCGCGCCCGCGCTTTTGTTCCGCCCTCGCCGAGGCATTCCCGTTCGGACATCGGCTTTGCCGCGGCAGATCGCAAGGCGCAGCCGCGGATCCATTCGCCGGTATAGCGCAGGCCTAGATCGGCGGTCAGGTCGGTGGTAAGCGAAGCGGTGACCTGGCCGAAGATCGCGGCGCTGCGGAAGGTCTGGTAACTGGCGATGTGCGAGGGCGGATTGTCCGGCCGTGTCAGTCGCGACAGCGTCTGTACGACGGGGCCGTCCGGCGCGCTGTCGAGGTAGAACAGGCCGCCGATGTAACGCAGGCTGCCGTTCTTGCCCTGCACCTGCAGTTCCTCGCTCCACTGCCGCAACCGGGCGTCGGTGACTGAATCGTTGATCGGCAGAGGTGTTCCGTCTCCGTCAAGTGCATAATGGAGGTCGGTCGTCCTGAGCCCGACGATGTTGCGCAAAAGCAGGCTTTCATCGCCATATTCCGTGACGTTTCCGATGCCGCGAAACCGTCGCCGAAAGGAAGGTGCAAGGCCCGATTGAGAAGTGTGGCGGCCCAGTGCCTTCTGGGTTTCGAAATAGGCATCGATGTCACAGGCGCTGGTGCCGCAATCGAAGTAGGGCGCATTCTGAGCATCGCGCACGCTTCCCCCTGGATAGACGCCCGCAAGGATCAGCGCTGCGCCTTGTTCCTCCGCATCGAGCATGTCGAAACTGATCGTGGAACGCAGTGGCCCGTCCGGATCGAAGCGCAGCACCGCACGCATCGCATCGCTATGGACGTCGTCCGCATGGCCGCCACCCAGCAGATGCGTGTAACCTTCGCGTCTTACCTGCTGGCCTGATACCCGCAGCGAGAAGGGACCGGCCGCAGGCAGTTCGATCGCGGCTTCGAGCCGATGCAGTCCGTAGTTGCCGATTTCTCCTTCAATATAGGAAGCGACGCCGTCGCCTGGCTGCACTGAACGGAGCAGCACCGCGCCGCTGGTGGCATTGCGACCGAACAGCGTTCCTTGTGCCCCTCGCAGCACTTCGACCGAGGCGATGTCGAACAACGGTGAGAGTGCCGCCTGATTGGGCAGGGGCACTTCGTCCTGATAGACGACCAGCGGCAAACGGTTCTCGTCGCTGATCGATCGCCTTTGGCCGCGCATCACCAGGAGCGGCGTGGCGCTGCTGGTCTGGCCGGTGGCGACGAACCCCGGAGTCATGCGAGCGACATCGACGAGCGTGCGCGCGGCTCCATGCTCCAGCATCGAATTGTCGAGATGGGTCACTACCAGTGGCACATCGCGCTCCAGTTCAGGACGGCGACGGGCAGAGACCAGAATTTCAGGCGGCTCTGCGACCGGCGCTGGCGGCTGGGCGCGACCGAGCCTTCCGGCAGGCGGCGTTCTCACGATCAAATATACCCCGGGAGCAACGGCTCGAACGGACAGGCCCATACCGCGTGTCATTCGCCGCAATGCTTTGTCCGCAGCTATGCGCCCCTGCACCGCATGTGTACGTCGTGCTTCACTACCCGGTGCATTGAGCAGGATTTCAACGCCGGCTTGCTGGCCCAAAGCCGCGACGGCGCGGGAAAGCGGGAGCGTTGGAACGTTCAGCACTACGTCCCGGGCGATGGCCCCGTTTGTCGACAAAGAGAGGACCGCGAACGCGCAGACGGCATTCGCTATTCTAGCACGCAACCCGACGTTTTCCTGGCCATTGAGGCATAATTCCCTGTGGGCGCGTGGCTATCGGCATCGACGCCGGGCTTCAAGCAAAAGCTGAAATATGCCCTTGAAGCGCTGTTTTGTCCGGCTACGCCCCTTGCTGGCAAAATTTTTAAAATTGGTTGTTGACCGACTCACTTCCTCGGCTTAGAGGCCGCTTCACCGCAGCGGAGCACGCTTCTGCTACGGTCGCCAACAC
>NZ_JBMDIO010000065.1:0-9934 GCF_057808725.1 Novosphingobium sp. FG90 | reverse complement strand
CCTCCGTCAGCCCTGACGGGCTGCCACCTCCCCATCGCTTCGCGACAGGGAGGATTTCCTCACCCCCAAGCACCTCGTCACCCTGAACTTGTTTCAGGGTTCATTGCGCCGCGAACGCTGCGCGTGGATCAGCAAACCGGCGGCTCGGTTTGCTATTCTGCACTCCGGCACCAGCTGCCCGATGGACCCTGAAACAAGTTCAGGGTGACGGCGTGGCATTACTGCAAGCCCGGTGCTGCAAACCCCTCGGCCACGAAAAAGGCCGGGCGATTGCTCGCCCGGCCTTTCCCTCCCCTCCAGGATCAGATCAGAAGCGCAGCGTCGCTTCCATGCCGAACTCCGGCGGACGCGGCGCCGAAGCGTAAAGGCACTGCTGGTTGGTGCCGTAGGTCGCGGTGTCGCGCTCGATGAACATGCAGCTCGCGGTCGCACCCGCCAGGCCCGAACCGGTCGCGCGCTGGTTGTTGAGGATGTTGCGGCCGAACAGCGCAAGGTCGATCATGTCGCTGGTCAGGTTGAGCCGCGCATCGACCGTCCAGGCCGAACGCACCTTCACCGTGTTCGACAACGTGGCGAAGTAGCTGCCGCGATAGCTGCCGTCGACGCGCAGCGAGGGCATGAAGCCGCCGACTTCGGGAAGCTGGTACTCGCCGCCGACGAAACCGTTCCAGTAAGGCACGTTGGCCTGCGTCAGACCATCGAGCACCACCGAACCGTTGGGCGTTACCGGGAAGCCCGCCGTCGAGCCGGAGCTGATCAGGATCGGGGCCGGATTGGTGAATTCCTGCTTGGCATAGCCGACCGAGCCGCGCAGCGTCAGCTGCGGGGTCACGCGCCAGTTGCTCTCCGCCTCGAAACCGACAATGCGCGAGGAACCGACGTTGCCCACCGCCGAAACGGTGACGGTCTGGCCGGAAACGGTCCGCTCCAGCGTACTGACCAGCTGCTGGTCCTTCACCTCGTCGTAGAAAGCGGCGAGGTTCAGCGTCAGCGCGCCGCCGAAGAAGCTGTTCTTGCTGCCGATCTCGTAGTTGTAGAGCTTTTCCGGGTCAGCATAGACCGGCTGGGTGACACCGCCCACCGTCACGTAACCGGCGCGCGCACTCTTCACGCCCTTGGAGAACAGCGCATAGAGCATGTTCTGCGGCGTCGCCTTGTAGCTGACGGTCACGCGGGGCGAGAAGTCCTTCGACACCTGCGAATAGTCGCTCGTCGTCGGATAGAAGGCGCAGCTCGGGCAGCTCGGCGCGAAGATCCTCTCACGCGCATAGCGGCCTTCCAGGCTGAGGGTCAGCTGCTGCGTGAAATCCCAGTCGAGACCGCCGAAGATCGCGCGGTTCTCCAGCCGGTCGTCGCGGGTGCGGCCCGCCGGGTTTGCCGCGGTGGCGAAGGACGTGAAGCCGGTGTCGTCGCGCTCCCAGAAGTAGTAGGCGCCCACGCGCCAGCGCAGCGGCTTGTCGCCGGGCGAAAGCAGCATCAGCTGGTGGCTGGTATTGGTGAACTTCTCATAGGACGGGAAGGTGCCGAGCGAGGCGGCGCGCAGGGTCACTTCGTTGTTGGCAAGCGCCTCGCCGAAGACCTTGTCCTGGCCCACGCCGCTGGCGCGCGGGGCGTTTGGTGCGTCTGCGGTGCGCGATTCATTCACGTAGCCGCCGCGATAGCTCAACTCGTAGTCGCCGAACATCTTGGTGACGACGGCGCTGGCGAAGTAGCGATCGCGCGCATAGCCGTCCGCGCCGCTGGTGCCGATGTTGTCGATATCCGGATCGGGCAGGTACTTGGGGAAGATCGACCCGTTGCCGCGTGCGAAGGGCGCAGTGGCGATGCCTGACTGCACCCATTCGCGCGGCTGCTCGACGACCTGTGCGGCGACCGAGTCCCGGTCATGCTGGTACATGCCGCGCAGCTTGATCGAGAACGTGGCGTCGGGCTTGAAGTAGAGCGTGCCCGACACCGCCTGCGTGCGCTCGCGCCCGATCGGCGCGCCGCCGTCGCGCGATTTGGCGATGGCGCCGTTCTGGAACACCGATCCCGCGACCGAGGCCCACAGCGCGTCCTTGACCAGCGGCGCGGTGACCGTGCCGCCGAAGTAGTAGCTGGCCTCCGGCGCGGAATTCATCAGGCTGCCGCGCGCCTTGACGAAGCCGGTGACCTCGTCGCCCGAAGGATCGACGGTGACGTAGTTGATCGCGCCGCTGTAGGTAGCGCGGCCGAAGTTGGCGCTCTGCGGCCCCTTGATGACTTCGACGCGCTGAAGGTTCTCAAGGTCGAGCGAGGCGAGCTGACCCGACAGGGCGACGCCGTCGATGAACACCGAGATGCCCTGATAGCGTTCGTCCGAAGTATTGGGCGCAAGACCACGCAGCGAATAGGCGGAAGGATCGTTGCGCCCCGAGCCTGCGAACAGGCTGAGGTTCGGCGTCACCTTCTGAAGATCGCGCACGTCGCGGATCTGCGCGCTGGCAAGATCGTCGCTGGTGAGGGCGGTAATGGCGAGCGGAACTTCCTGCAGCGTTTCCTTGCGGCTCTTGGCCGTCACGATGATCGCATTGGAAGAGACGTCTTCATCGGCGGCGACTTGCGCCAATGCCGATGTGCTGCAGAACATCATCGCAATTACTGCAATACCAACAGAAGATGAAACAGACCTCATCATACCAGCTTCCCCTTGATGTGCTTGATCTTATCGATATGCGCTTGATACAAATCCAAGGCTAAGTGATGTCAATTTCTCGACAACAATTTGTGATCTAATGTTCGACAGGTGAGTATTATTCAAATCTTATCAGGTATAAAGAAAACTTTCTCTTGACTTGTATTGATGAAAACAGGTCGGCAGCGCAGTGCCTTCCCACACCTCACCCCGCTGCGGCGATGCGCTTGCGCAGGACCGGGACCAGTCCCTCGCCGAACAGGCGCACGTCCTCGATCGTGTAGAAGCCGTTGAGCAGGAACCGGTCGACGCCGATGGCGTGATACTGCTCCAGCGCCGCCGCCACCTGGTCGGGCGTACCGACCAGCGCGGTCGCGTGGAGCCGCCCTTCGGTGGCGCGGGTCATGCCGGTCCACAGGCGTTCGTCCAGCCGCTCGCCCATCGCCGCCTGCCGCTTGAGCGCCAGAGTGCCGGGATCGCTGTCGCCCTTGTCGCGGCCGATCTGCCTGCCGCTGGCGAGATGGTCCATCACGGTGCCGAGCAGGCGCTCCGCCTTCTCCCACGCCGCATCCTCGGTATCGGCGACGATGACACGCATCGACATCGACACGTCGGGATTGCGCCCGTGCAGCGCCGCTTCCTGCTTGAAGCGCGCGATCGTCGCCCGGGTATCGGCAAGCGTGGCGGGGCCGATCGCATAGACGTCGCAGACTTGCGCGCCCATCTTCACCGCCGCGTCGGAGTTTCCAGCCCAGAACACCGGGATCTGCTCCTGTACCGGCTTCACCAGCGCGAAGGCGCCGTTGAAGCGATACCATTCGCCCGCGTGGTCGAAGGGAACCTCGCTCGACCACATGCGGCGCAGGATCTCCACGTATTCGCGGCTGCGGTGATAGCGCTGCTCCTTGGTCAGATAGTCGCCGTCCGCCTGCGTCTCGACGTCGCTGGCGCCGGTGATGATGTGGACGCCCGCACGCCCGCCGCTCGCCCGGTCGAGCGTCGCGAACATGCGCGCGGCCATGGTCGGCGCGATGAAGCCGGGGCGATGCGCGACCATGAATTTCAGCGTCTTCGTCACCGCCGCGATATGCGCGGCGGTCGAAAGCGGATCGGGCCATGTCGCCGTCTGCCCGACGAGGACGCGGTCGAAACCCGCCTCCTCGTGCGCCACGGCATAATCGCGCAGGAACTGCGGGTCGTAGACCCCGCGCACCGGATGGGCCTCGGAGGAATCCGCGAAGAAGTGAAGGCCGACGACTTCGAAAGCCATCACCGCACCTCCATCGCGGCTTCCCGCTCGGCCACCTTGCGGCGCAGGGCGGGAATGATGTCGCGACCGATGATCTCGGCGTCGCCGATCGGATCGTAGCCACGCAGGATGAACTTGTGCACGCCCGCGTCCCAGTAATCCATGATCGCGTCGACCAGCTGGTCGGGATCGCCGACGAGGGTGCCGCTGTTGCTGTGTGCGCCGCGGATCTCGTTGATGCCGTTCCAGAAGCACTTCTCCAGCCGCTCGCCCTTGCCGGCGAGTTCGGCCGTGCGCGCGAAACCGGCGGCGCTGGCGGCGACCTTGTTCTTCTCCGCCTTGCTCTCGAGCGCGGCGATGCGGCTCTTGAGGTCCGCCGCCTGCGCCCACGCCTTGTCCTCGCTCTCGCCGACGACAAGGCGCAGCGAGACGAGGAAGTCGGGCTTGCGGCCGAGCGGCTGCGCGGCGGCGGTGACTTTCTGCACCACCTCGGTCATGCCCGCGACGGTATCGCTGAGCGTCGCGAAGACGTCCGCGCAGGCCGCCCCCGTCGCGATCGCCATCGGCGACATGCCGCCGAAGAACACCGGGATCGTGCCGTTCAGCGGCTTGATCTCGGCATAACCGCCGTTGAAGCGATACCACTTGCCATCGTGGTCCACCGGCGTCTCGCTCGCCCAGATGCGGCGCAGGATGTCGATGTATTCGAGGCTGCGGTCGTAGCGTTCCTCCTTGGTGTGGAAGTCGCCGTCGCACTGCATCTCGATGTCGCTGGCGCCAGTGATGACGTGCACGCCCAGCCGCCCGCCGAGCAGCCGGTCGAGCGTCGCCAGCATCCGCGCCGCCATGGTCGGCGCGATGAAGCCGGGGCGATGGGCCAGCATGACTCCCAGCCGCTCGGTAACGGCGCCGACATAGGCGGCGGTGGTGAAGTTGTCCGGCATCGTCGCGGCATTGGCGATCAGCACGCGGTCGTAGCCCGCCGCCTCCTGCACCTTGGCCAGCTTCACGATGGCGTCGATGTCGTAGTGCGACACCGGCACCGGCGACAGTTCGGAGGCCATGTTGTGATTGATGAGACCGTTGATTTCTATCGGCATGGAGGCTCCTCTGGCACATTCCCCTGGCATTTGCGCAAAGCCTATGTGCGCGCCCGTGCATGGCCTCAGAAGCCGGGTGCATATCTCCGCATGACGGTCAGAATCCCGGCAATCAGCGTGTTTGCGGCGCAGAACGCATAGGATGATGCGGCGGGCTCATGCCCCTGCAGAAGCAATCTTGCAGCGATCAACTCCACAGAGCGGACATGCCCTCGCCTGCCGGTTGTATCCGGCGCGGCCAGCGCATTGCATGGTCGCTCGATCGAGGTCATTCCGATCTCTGAATTACCGGAACGATGCGCATGTCGACGTCCCTTTCACGCCGCACCCTTCTTGCAAGCGCCCTGCTCGGCGCCACCGCCGCCTGTGCGGACGGTGCATCGCGCAGCGTCGTCGCGGCACCGATGCCGGAACGCCGCACTTTCGACCTTGCAGGTCCGGGCGGGCGTACCTTCTCGGTCAGCGAGTGGGCGGGCACCAGCGGCAAGCGCGGGACGATCCTGTTCTCGCACGGGGCCATGTCCGCGCCCTGGTTCTACGACCGCATCCTCCAGCCGCTGCTGGCCTCGGGCTACCGCGTGCTCGCGCCGCTCCACGTCGATTCCGCGCAGCACCCGCACACGGCCGAGTACAAGGGCCTCGCCAGCTGGCGCTGCCGCATCGAGGACATGCGCACCCTGATCGCCCATATCGGCGACACGCCGTTCATCGCCATGGGGCATAGCTACGGCGGCCTGATCGCCACCGTTCTCGGCGGCGCGGCGGGTGTCATTCCGGAAGGTCTCGAAGGCCCGCTCATGCCGCGCCTTGCGACGAGCGTGGTGGCGTTCTCGCCCCCGCCGACGATCCCGGTGATGATGACCTCGGAAGGGTACCGCGCCCTCGCCGTCCCCGCGCTGATCCAGACCGGCACTATCGACCTGCTCCCCGGCATGACGCCGAGCGATGCGGAAGGCTGGCGCGCGCACCTTGCCGCGTTCGATTCCGCGAAGCCGGGCGGGCACCGCTACGGCCTCGTGCTGGAGGGCGTGAACCACTACTTCGGCGGCGCGATCTGCGATTTCAGCCAGCCCGGACCGATGCAGCTTGACGGCCTCAGCCACGCGAATGCAGTGGCGGGGCTGTTCCTCGACGCCTTCGCCAGCGGCAAGGCGAACGCCAAGGCCCTCGCGAGGCTCGATGCCGGGGTCACCGACGCCCTCCCCATCCGCCTGATGCGGCGCTGAGGCCAGCGCTCGTGACCGACGTTCTGGGCTGGCGCAAGCTGCTGGGGGTGATTGCGCCCTCGACCAATACGGTCGTGCAACCCGACATGGAGCGCATGCGCCCGCCCGGCGTCACCAATCACCTCGCGCGCATCCACGTCGAGGACCCGGTGGCGCTCTCGAACGAGGACTTCATCGCCGGCACCACCGCTATCGCCGAGAACACGCTGGACGCGGTGCGCTCGGTGATGACCTGCCGCCCGGACTATCTGGTACTCGGCATGTCAGCGGTGACGTTCTACGGCGGTGTGGAAGGCTCGCGCCACTTCAAGGCGCAGATCGAGGCGGAAGCCGGAGTGGGCGCGACCACCGGTGCCGAGGCCGTCGCCGCCGCATTGACCGCCGTTGGCGCGAAGTCGGTCAGCTTCGTGTCGCCCTACTACCCGGTGGCGAACGCCGAAGTCCGCCGGTTCCTCGAAGAATCGGGTTTTGCCGTCAGGCGCGACCGGGCGCTGGAATGCCGCCGCTGGACCGATATCGCCAAAGTCTCGCCCGACACGTTGCGAGACGTCATCGCCCAGCTCGACGGGGACGACGTCGATGCCGTCGTGCAGGTGGGCACCAACCTCTCCATGGTCGATCTCGCAGCCGAGTACGAAGGCACTCTCGGCAAGCCGGTCATCGCCATCAATACCGCGACCTACTGGCACGCCCTGCGTGCCTGCGGGATTTCAGACAAGCTGCCCGGATTGGGCCGCCTGCTGAGCGAGTATTAGGAGCGAAAGAGGCCACCTTAAATCGTCATTGCGAGCGCAGCGAAGCAATGACGAGCTATGGTTCAAACTGACGTCTGCACTGCCCAACCCCGCAACTCCACCCTGCGGCCATATCACCAAACGGCATTAGGCCATCGCCCCGAGCACCCGTGTTCTGCCGCTCAAGCACGAGTACGGAGAAGCGCGTGGCAACAGGATCAGGTAGGGCGGCCCATGCAGGCGCCGCAAGTTCCAAAGCATGGTCGATCAGGATAGGGTCGCTGCTGATCCCCCTCGCCCATGCGGCGGGACAGAATGTCGTGACCGTCCTCGGCCTGCGGTTCATGACGGACAGCCTCGCGATCTCCGCCGGGACCGCGGGGCTCATCTTCGCCCTCGTGAAGATCTACGACGGCTTTCTTGACCCCACCGTCGGCGCGTGGAGTGATCGCTTCCAGTCGAAGTGGGGCCGCCGCCTGCCGTTCCTCTTCGCGGGCGGACTGGCGATGCCGCTGGGCGTCGTCATGCTGTTCGGCGCGCCGGACGTGGGATCGCTGCTGCTGACCGAAGCCTTCGTGACGCTGGCGTTGGTCATCCACGCCTCGGGCTATACGCTGATGACGATCCCCGGCTTCGCCATGGTCGTAGAAAGCTCCACCGACCCCGACGAGCGCGCCCGGCTCATGGCCTGGCGTACTTACGGCAACGCCATCGGCGCGCTGCTCGGATCGACGCTGCCGACATGGCTGCTGGGCATGATCGGGCCGGGCCGCCAGAGCCACCTCATCCTCGCGGTGCTGGTCGGCGCGATCGTCTTCGTCGCAACCACCGCCGCCGTGCGCCTGCTGCGCGACGCCCCCCGCACGGCGCCAAGCGCCGAGGCTGCCCGCAAGCCGCGTGGCCGCTTCGAACTGTGGCGCCAGCTGGTGGTGGTCTGGGCCAACAAGCCGTTCCAGATCCTCGCCATCGCGCACGTCTTCCTGCTGTTCGGCACGGTGATCGGATCGGCCACTCTCGCCTACTTCACCCGCGTCGTGCTGAAGGTCGGCGATGCCACGCTGGGCACCTATTTCATGCTCTCGACAGTGGCCATGGTGCTGTCGATGCCCGTCTGGGTCTTCGGATCGCGCCATCTCGGACGCAAGGCTTGCTACATGATCGCGCTGGCCGTCTACGGCGCCAACCACCTGACGTGGCTGCTTGCCGGACCGGGCGAGAGCACCCTGAGCGTCGGCGCCCGCGCCCTCGTCGGCGGTTTCGCGGGCGGCGGCATGATCCTGTGCGCCTACGCCCTGCTGTCCGACGCCGTGCGCTACGACTTCGTGCGCAGCGGCGAGCGGCGCGAGGGTGCCTTCGCAGGCGTCACCACCTTGCTGGACAAGCTCTCCTCCGCCGCCTCGCTGGCGGCGCTGGGCGCGTTCCTGTCGGCGATGGGCTACGTATCCTCGGCCAGCGGCGCCTCGGGCGCGCAGGGCGCCAGCGCCGAATGGGCGATCATGATGTGCGAATCCGTGATCCCCGCGCTGGCCATGGTCGGTGCCTTCATCACGATGTGCTTCTACCGCCTCGACGCCGGGGAACTGGCGCTGGCGGAAGCGAGCGCCGCCCCCGCGCTGGACCCAGTCGTCGATCCCACGGGCGAGCCAACCTGAAAGAAACGCCAGCCCCGGCACTGACCGCCGGGGCTGCGCATATCAATTCGCGTGAGGGCGCTTTTCCGCCAGAACCGCGACCGGAACGTGCGGGATCGCCCGGCCTTCCTCCACGTCCGGCCGTCCGACGTGAGCGCGCAGCTTCTCCGCGAAGAGTTCGGCCGAGCGCTTGATCTCCGCATCCGCCCGGAACAGCAGCCCCGCGCGCAGAGGGCGCGGCAGACGCTCGACATTGAGCGCAACCGCCCCGGTGCCTTCCATCAGCGCATCGGGCAACATGCCCAGCATGCCTTCCTCCAGCACGAGCGACTTCATGAACGAGACCGAACTGGTCTTCACCCCGGCCGTCGGCATCCCGGAGTTGCCCACCGCGAAGTAATTGCGGGTGGCCGCCAGCCAGTGCTTCTGATCAAGCATCGCCCAGGCCCAGCGTGTCAGCTCGGCGGGAGTTATACCGCTGCGCTGCGCCAGCGGATGCCCCGCCCCCCCATAGATCGAGCATGACGAACTGCGAATGCGCTCATACGCCAGCTTCTCCTGCATCGTCGTCGCCGGGACGGTGGTGAAGACGAGGTCCACCTTGCGGTCCATCAGCGCCGGGACCGTCTCGTCCACGTGCCCCTCGACGATCCGCAGCGACACGTCGGGATGCTCGCGCGTGAATTCCGCGACGACGGCGCGCAGGCCCATCTGCGCCTGCAGAGGGCAGATCGCGGCGACAAGTTCCTCGCCCAGTCCGCGCTTGGCCAGCGCGATGCGCTGCTGCGCCCGCTCCTGTTCGTTGACCATGAGCCGCGCGTGTTCGAGCAGCGCCGTGCCCGCCGCAGTCAGTTCGACGCCGCTGGAGCGGCGGTCGAACAGCCGCGCATCGATCTCGTCCTCCAGCGTCTTGATGCTGCGGGTAAGCGCGGGCTGCGTCAGGAACACCCGCTCCGCCGCCCGCGAGAAATTGCCCAGTTCCGCAACCGCGATGAAATGCCGCAACTGACGAAGATCCATGATCCCACCTCAAGCCATTTGACGGAAAGAGGAAGGGGAACCCGGAGCCGCCTCCGGGTCCAGAATTTAACGCTTCCTCCCCGCTCTGCGGACAATCCCTCGCGCTTATTTACCCTCGGCGGGCAGCGCGTCGATCCATGCCTTGAGATCGCGCCCGGTCTGCTCGGGCAGTTCGATCATCGGGTAATGGCCGACGTCGGGATAGTGGATGATCTTCATCGGCGCATTGGCGAACATCACCCGCGCGTCGTCGGCCCGGTCCTTGGTGTGACGCACCATAATTGACGTCATGCCGGGTCCAAGCGGAGCCTTTAGCGCTTC
>NZ_JBMDIO010000064.1:0-10525 GCF_057808725.1 Novosphingobium sp. FG90 | reverse complement strand
GGCGCCGGCGCCGGGGGTACGGGTGGCGCCGGCGCCGCCGGCTGCGGTCTGGCGACCGGGCCGGGTCCAAGCGCGGGCATCGGTGGCGCGCTTGTTGGCGAGGGAGGCGAAACGGCTTGCGCCGTCACGGGCTGCGGTGCCGGCGATGGCGCGGGTGCAGCCGGAAAGGAAGATGTTTCAACGGCAGAGGCGTCGACGGGTTCGACCTCAGCGCGGGCGGCTTGTTCGACATGCTGCTGCTTTGCAAGCACGGGATCAGGCAGCGGCATGGCGTGGTCGAGATCGACAATTTCGATCGCCATGCCGGCGGGCGGCGGCACGAGATCGCGCGCGCGAAAGGTCACCAGCGACAGCAAGGCCAGCAGTCCGAGATGCAGGACGAACGAGACAAGGGAAGGCAGACGCGCATTCACGGCGCTTCCTTCTGGTCGCTGGGCAGGCGCGAGTCCGAAAGGAAGGCGACCTTCGGGAAGCCTGCGGCGCCAACCTCGGCGACGATCTGCATGACCGTTCCATAGGCAAGGGTGCGATCGGCGCGAACGAAGACCCTCAGGCTGGCGGGATCGCCGGAAGCCTGCGCCAGTTGGCGCAAGGTGTCGCCGAACGCCTCACGGGCAACCACGGCATCTCCGATGAAAATGTCGCCGGTCGCATCGATCGTGATCATCAGCGGCTTGCTGTCGGAGGCGAGTTCGCGGGTTCGCGCTTCGGGTAGATCGACCTTCACGCCAGTCGCGACGAGCGGCGCGGTGATCATGAAGATCACCAGAAGTACGAGCATCACGTCCACCAGCGGAGTTATGTTGATCTCGCTCAGCAGCGGCCCATGGGGCGGACGGCCCCGGGCTATCGGGCCTGACGCGAGGGTCATATGAAACGGTCCTGTACAGGAGGAAGTGGACGCATGGTCATCAATGCACTACCGCGACATTTATTGTGTTGGCGCTGAGGCTGAGCGAACTGGTTGCGCTGTTGCCATAGGCAGCCGACGCTAGGGCATTGCCATTGATCGACAAGCTGGCATTGGTCACGCCGCCAGTGTTGTTAGCGCCGGTCGCCACCGCATTGATCGCGAGCGCCCCAGTGGTGACGCCGGTGCTGGCATTGATCGCTCCGGTATTGCTCTGGTTGCCGGCAATGGCAGAGGTGGTTGGGACCGCGCCGGTCGCCGGGCTGTTCAGAGCCGTCAGGGTCAGCGAGTTGGTCGCGGCGTTGCCATAGGCCACCGAGACCGCGCTGTTGCCATTCAGCGTCACCGCCGAATTGGTGACCGAAGGCGCCGTTCCGAGGGTGTTGAACGCGGCTCCGTAAGTGACGTTCGCCGCCGCCGCGATGGCGCCGGTGCTGGTCTGCTCGTTCATCACGGCAAAGCTTGCCGAGACGGTGTCCGCACGGGACGATTGCAGCGTTGCGGAGCCGCCAGAACTCGTGTTGGCGAAGCTGGTCGCCGAGGCCGAGAGCGCGTTGGTGGCGTTGTTGCCGCCGGCGCGCGCCGTGGTGCTGTTGCTGTTGAGCGCCACCGAGCTGCTGTCCAGCGGGCTCGGATCGACGGCCGGCGAAGTGGCGTTATATCCTGCGAGAGCGACATCCGCCGTGGTCGTGGCATTCGCCGTGACCACGGCGGCGCTGGACTGCTGGTTGAGAACACCGGCCGAAGCGTTGTCCGAATTGGCCGACAGGGTCAGCGAATTCGTCACGCGGTTAGCAAGCGCGGTCGCAGATGTGGCATTGCCACTGAGATCGACCGTGCTCTGGTTAATACCATCGGTTGCGAATGGCGAACCTCGGTCGTTGTTGCCGATGGTGGTCGTCTCCGTGGCAGTGGTCGGCTTGTCGGCCACGGACTGGACATTATTCACGACATAATCGGCACCTGCGACAAAGTCTCCAACGGTCGAACCAGCCAACGATGCGTTAGCGCCACCCGAGGTCGTCGAGGTCAGACTTGTGTCGGCAGCGATCGTCATGCTGTTGATTGCGGTGTTGACCATCGAAGACGCGCTGTTGGTGTTATTGTCCAGCGCCAGTGTCGACGTGCTGCTCGCCGCCGGCGCGGCCACAGCCATCGTCGAAGTCGCCGAGAAAGCGTATGTTCCCGCAGCGTTCTGATTCGACAGAAGCGCACCATTGGTGGAGACGCTACCGCCGCTCAGCACCACGCTGTTGGTTGCCGTATTACCGTTGGTCGTTGCCGACTGCGCGTTGTCCGAAACGGACAGCGCACTGGCGGTCACGTCGCTGGCGGTCGGCCCCACCGGAGCACCAACACCGAGGGTTGCGATATTGAACGTCCCTGCCACGGTCGTCGTTTCACCGCCGTCCACCACCTGGATGCTGGCAAGGGCATGGTCTGCCTGTGCAGTGGCAGTGCTCGGGTTCGCGGTTGCACCACTGGTGGTGTCCGAAGCCAGAAGCGTGCCGCTGCCGGCTACGGCGACATTGTTGGTCGCGGCGTTACCGGTGGTCACGCCGGAGAGGACGTTGCCATTCACCAGAACGCTGCTGCTGGCGATATCCCGACCAATGGTGACATTGGCGCCACTAAAATTGGAGATGGTCGCTGTGAGCGTACCCGAATTGGTCTGGTTATTGGCCAGAGCCGAGGTGGCCGCGACGTTAGTGGCATCGAGCGTTACGCTGTTGGTGCCGGCATTGCCGGAAACGCTCGTGCTTTGAGCGTTGTCTGACACCGACACCTTGCTGGCGCTGACATCGCTAAGGGTCGTGCCGGAGACACCCGTCGCAGACACAGCGAACAGCGCGCCGACTGTGCTGGTAAGCGCTCCCGTGTTGGTCTGTGTGCTGGAAACAGCCATGTCCGCCATCGCGCTTCCTGCGCCTGTGGCCGAAGCAGCCACCAGACCTCCGCTTTTACCTGCGGTCAGATTGGTCGCACTTGCGGCCAAGACATTCTTAGCGCCGTTTCCGCGGGCCAATCCGGCGGTGCTGTTGCCATCGACGGTCACGATGCTGCCGGTGATATCGTTACCGACCGTGACAATCGCGCCACCTGTCGCGAGCTTTCCCGCAGAGCCTCCACTCGTGTAGGAAGCCAGGAACGAAGTAGTTCCGGCGCTTTGTCCAGTAGCGACAAGGTAGATGGTACCGGTCAAAGCGTCGCGGCTGAAAGTAAAGCCCGCGCCATATTGAGCGTTGAGGAAATTCACCTCAGACTGGGTATAGCCATCATCCACTGTCTGGCCGGAAAAAGTGCCTGACGTGGTGGTTCCGGTGAATGGGAAGACGTATGTTCTCGGCGCCGTTGCGGCTGTCCCCGCCTTACCGATCAACGCCGTGGCAGTGCCGTTCATCGTCTGATCGCTGGCAATGGCGGCAGTGGTCGCGAGGTTGGTGCCCGACAGCGTAATTGCATTGCCAGTGCCGAGCGTTTCATTGCCCGCCGCATTGGCTGCGAGGCTGTTGCCGTTCGAAGCGATGCTAGAGCTGATCAGGCTGCCGCTGATCGCGGTGCTGACATCGGTGCTCCTCGTCTGGCTGGAGAAGCTGTTGGTCAAGCCTGCCTGCACGCTGGTGCCAGACGCGACCGATTGTGCATTTGCCACGGCAAAGGCCGAGTTAGCGGTCGACACTTCGTCGCCAGCAACGCTTGCCGAGGGGACTTCGGTCCCCAGCGTGTTGATAGTGGTGGCCGATGCGGTGATGGCGTTGCCACCCCGGTTGGCCGCCGCATCGGCAAGCACGCTGTTGTTCGAGGCGGTGATCGCCGAGCTGCCGGTCACATCGCCGGTGATCGCGTTCGACACGATCGGGCCGTCCGAGCCTGCGCCGCCGACCTGCGCCACGATCGTCTGCATACCGGTGGCGACGGTCACATCCTGCTGCGAGGCGATCGCGGCAACCGTGCCAGAGGACGGCGTCGCCAGGCTGCCCGTCGCAATGCTGTTGGCGTCGATCGTGGTGGCGTTCGAAACCTCGTTGCCCCGCGCCAGCGCCTTGGCCGAGTTGCTGTCATTGGCCAGCGTCGAGCCGGTCACATTGCCGGTGACCGAAGCGAGATAGCCTGCGGTGCCTGCTGCATCATCGACCGAAGCGGTAACGGTCTTGGCGCCGGCGGTTGTCACCGCCAGTTCCTGCCTCGAGGCGATGGCATAGCCGGCAACGGCGGAAGTGTTGGGCACTTCCGGATCCGGACCGGCAGCTGCCACATAGGTCTGCCCCGCTTTGGCCTGACCATCAGACTGACCTGCGAGGGTAACATCATTGCCAGAGATCGCCTGGCTGTTGGAGCCGGAGTTGGCGACCGCAGTGGCAGCCTGGCTGTTGTTCGACAAAGCGACCGTGCTGCCGGTGAGCGCCGTGGTGGACGGCCCCGAACCGGTCGAGAACTTGTCAAGCGAGGACACCGAGGCGGTCAGCGAACCGTCGAGGCTCGACTGGGCCACGCCGATGGCGGACGAACCACTCGTGCTGTTGACGCTGGTGTCGAGCGCGGTCACGCCCGAGTTCAGCACACCGGTAGCGCTCTGGCTGTTGCCGGCGATCTTGGCAGTGCTGCCCGACATGCCGTGATCGATGGTGATGCCCATGTCGGTGCCATCGGTCACCGTCGCGGCCGTGCTGGCGTTCTGCTGTGTCAGGGCGATGCCGATGTCGGTCGTGCCGTCGACCTTGGCGCCGGTCGTTGCACCAGCTGATGAGGCCGTTTGGGTGGCATAGCCCGAGCCGGTGACGTTGTTGAGGTCACCATTGACTGTCAGGGTGGCGGTGTTGGCATAGCCGGTCGCCGTCGAGGCATTGCCGGTCGTCGCCGACGAGCCCACCGTCACCGTGCTGTTGGTCAGCGCGTAGGCAGTCGCGTCGTTGTTGTTGACGGTGGCGTTGACCGACCCTTCGGTATTGCCGTTCAACGCCAGCCCTGCAGTCGGCGTGGAATAGTCGTTGAACTCCTGCTGGACGCTCACCGAATTGGTCGAGGAAGTCGTTTCCGACGGTCCTGCGGCCAGCGCCTGTGTTGCGCCCAACGTGGCGAGCAGCGCCGTACTTGCGCCGGTCATCAATACCGAGCGCATTCTCCTGGAACGTGTGGACATGGCAATTCTCGATTAAAAAATGAAGGCGCCAGCGTTTCTGAATCGCGGAGCATGTGCTGGAAAAGGGCCGGGGAAATCCCCGCGCCGGATCGGGCGCGGGGTTCCCGCAAGAAGTCCGGCGCGCGCCCGAAGACACGCGCCGGACTTCCTTTTACGGACGCGCCACTGTGACGTTCACGTTGGTCCCACTGATAGTGAGCGTGTTGGTCGCGCTGTTGCCATAGGCCGCCGATGCCAGGCTGTTGCCGTTGATCGACAGGCTGGCATTGGTCACGCCGCCGGTGTTGCCGGCACCGGTCGCCACCGCATTGATCGCGAGAGCGCCGGTCGTGATACCGGTGGTCGCATTGATCGCGCCGGTGTTGCTCTGGTTGCTGGCGATCGCCGTCGTGGTCGGCACTGCGCCCGTAGCCGGGCTGTTGAGCGCCATCAGGGTCAGCGAGTTGGTCGCGGCGTTGCCATAGGCCACCGAGACCGCGCTGTTGCCGTTAACAGTCACCGCCGAATTGGTGACCGAAGCCGCCGTTCCGAGGTTGTTGAACGAGGCTCCATAAGTGACGTTCGCCGCCGCCGTGATGGCGCCGGCATTGCTCTGCTCGTTCATCACGGCGAAGCTCGCCGAGACATTATCATCCCGCGTTGCGGTCAGCGAAGCGGAGCCACCAGCACTCGTATTGGCGAAGCTGGTCGCCGATGCCGAGAGCGCGTTGGTGGCGTTGTTGCCGCCGGCGCGCGCCGAGGTGCTGTTGCTGTTGAGCGCCACCGAGCTGCTGTCCAGCGGGCTCGGATCCGTTCCGGTGGCCGCATCATAGCCAGCCAGAACGACATCCGCCTTGGTCGTGGCATTCGCCGTGACCGCACCGCCGCTGCTCTGCAGGTTCATGACGCCCGCTGACGCCGTGTCGGAATTGCCCGACAGGGTCAGCGAATTCGTCGCCCGGTTGGCAAGGGCCGTCGCAGAGGTGGCGTTACCGCTGAGATCGACCGTGCTCTGGTTGATGCCGTTGGTTGCGAACTGGGGTTGTGCCGTCGCGCCGCCGTCATTGTTCCAGATATTGGTAGTCGCCGTCGCGGTGACCGGGTTGGTGGTCACCAACTGCGAGTTGCCGACGACATAGTCAGCAGCTGCACTGTAGGTGGTGATGGTCCCCCCGAGCGAGGCGTTGGCACCGCCAGCCGTTGTCGAGGACAGGCTGGTATCGGCCGCAACAATCATGCTGTTGGTCGCCGCGTTGACCGTCGTCGACGCCGTATTGCTGTTGTTGTCCAGCGCCAGCGTCGATGTGCTGTTTCCGGCAGGCGCCGCAGCGGTCATCGTAGAGGTCGCGGAGAATGCAGCACTGCCCGTTGCCCGCTGAACCGACTGCAAGGCACCATTGGTGGAGACGCTTCCGCCTTCTAGCGCCATGCTGTTGGCGGCGGTGTTGCCCATGGTCGTTGCCGACTGCGTGTTGCCAGAGACGGACAAGGTGCTGCCGGTGATGTCGCTGGTGGCGTCCACTGCCGCAGGAGCGCCGGCGCCCAGCGTCACGATATCGTAGGTGCCGGTAACCGCTGTCGTTTCAGCGCCGCTCACAGTCTGGATGCTGGCGAGCGCGTGATCCGCAACTGCGGTGACCTCGGCCCCCGCAATGTGGTACGGCGTTGCGGTCGCACCACTGGTGGTGTCCGAAGCCAGCAACGTGCTGCTCCCGGTCACGTTGACGCTGTTGGTCGCGGCGTTGCCGGTGGTCGCGCCGGAGATGGCATTGCCGTCCACCAGAACGCTGCTGTTGGCGATATCCCGACCGACGGTGGCGTTTGCGCCACTGAAGCTGGAGATGGTCGCGCCGAGGGCACCCGAGTTGGTCTGGTTGTTGGCCAGGGCCGAGGTGGTGGTGACGTTGGTTGCATCGAGCGCAATGCTGTTGGTGCCGCTATTGCCGGTGACCGTCGAGCTTTCTTTGTTATCGGACACCGAGACCGTGCTGGCGCTGACATCACTCAGTGTCGGGCTGGTGACGCCTGTCGCCGACACGCCGAACAGAGCGCCGACCGTGCTCGAAAGCGCACCGGTGTTCGCCTGCTTGCTCGAGACAGCCATGTCCGCCGCAGCGACCCCATCGCTGTTGGCCGAAGCCTGAGACGAATTGCTGACGCCATTGCCTCGGGTCAGGTTGGTCGCACTTGCTGCCAGAGCATTGGTTGCGCTGTTGCCCTTGGCCGATCCGCTCGTGCTGTTGCCATCCACGGTCACACTGCTGTTGGCAATGTCGTTGCCAACGGTGACAAGCACACCGCCGGCGGCAGGCGTACCGGTCTGACCGATATAGGCGGTCGCGGTGCCGTTCATGGTCTGGTCACTCGCGATAGCAGCGCTGGTGCCCAGGTTCGTACCCGATAGCGTGATCGCATTGCCAGTGCCGAGCGTCGCATTGCCTGCCGCATTGGCCGCAAGGCTGTTGCCGTCCGACGTCACGCTCGAGCTGGTCAGGCTGCCGGTGATCGCCGTGCTGACCGAGGTGCTCTTGGTGGGTGTGCCGAAGCTGTCGACGAGGCCCGCCTGCACGCTGGTGCCGGAAGCCACCGACTGCTCGTTCGCCACCGCGAAGGCGGCATTGGCGGTCGAGACATTGCCGTTGATGTTAGCCGAGGCGACTTCAGTGCCGAGCGTGTTGATGGTAGTAGCCGAAGCGGTGATGGCGTTGCCGCCCCGGTTGGCCGCCGCATCGGCGAGCACGCTGTTGTTCGACGCCGTGATCGCCGAGCTGCCGGTCACATCGCCAGTGATCGCATTGGAGACGATCGGCCCATCCGAACCTGCGCCGCCGACCTGCGCCACGATCGTCTGCGTGCCGGTCGCGACGGTCACATCCTGCTGCGAGGCGATCGCCGCGACCGTGCCGGAGGACGGCGACGCTAGGCTGCCCGTTGCAATGCTGTTGGCATCGATCGTGGTCGCGTTCGCAACCTCGTTGCCGCGCGCCAGAGCGCGAGCCGAGTTGCTGTCATTGGCCAGCGTCGAGCCGGTCACATTGCCGGTGACCGTGGCCAAATAGCCTGCGGTGCCTGCTGCATCATCGACCGAAGCGGTAACGGTCTTGGCGCCAGTGGTTGTGACAGCCAGTTCCTGCTTCGAGGCGATGGCATAGCCAGCCACGGCGGAAGTATTGGGCACTTCCGGATCTGAACCGGCAGCAGCCACATAGGTCTGCCCCGCTTTGGCCTGACCATCGGACTGACCTGCGAGGGTAACATCATTGCCGGAGATCGACTGGCTGTTGGAGCCGGAGTTGGCGACCGCAGTGGCAGCCTGGCTGTTGTTGGTCAGATCGACCGTGCTGCCGGTGAGCGCCGTGGTGGACGGCCCCGAACCGGTCGAGAACTTGTCGAGCGAGGACACCGAGGCGGTCAGCGAACCGTTGAGGCTCGACTGCGCCACGCCGATGGCGGACGAACCACTTGTGCTGTTGACGCTGGTGTCGAGCGCGGTCACGCCCGAGTTCAGCACACCGGTAGCGCTCTGGCTGTTGCCGGCGATCTTAGCAGTGCTGCCCGACATGCCGTGATCGATGGTGATGCCCATGTCGGTGCCATCGGTCACCGTCGCGGCCGTGCTGGTGTTCTGCTGTGTCAGGGCGATGCCGATGTCGGTCGTGCCGTCAACCTTGGCGCCGGTCGTTGCACCAGCTGATGAGGCCGTTTGGATCGCATAGCCCGAGCCGGTGACATTGTTGAGGTCGCCATTGACCGTCAGGGTCGCGGTATTGGCGTAACCCGTCGCGGTCGAGGCGTTGCCGGTCGTCGCCGACGAGCCGACGGTGACCGTGCTGTTTGTCAGCGCGTAGGCGGTCGCGTCATTGTTGCTGACCGTCGTATTGACCGACCCTTGGGTGTTGCCATTGAGGGCCAGCCCCGCCGTCGGCGTGGTGTAATCGTTGAACTGCTGCTGAACGCTGACCGAGTTGGTCGAGCTCGTCGTCTCCGACGGTCCTGCAGCCAATGCCTGCGTCGCGCCCAATGTGGCGAGAAGCGCCGTACTTGCACCGGTCATCAATACCGAGCGCATTCTCCTGGAACCAGTAGACATTAGATGTCTCCCTTCTGAATGCATGGTGAAAAGAGGGAATTTTCGGCCGAATGGGGCCGGTCTCGGAAAGGCGCGTTCACCATGTCCGCGTCCCGAAATGTCGTGAGATTGCGACCTCGAGCAGGCCTGCGATCGAACGCCATTCGGCATCGACAGCGGCAAGCGCCTGGACGAGGCGGTTGTAACCAATGGATGCAGGGATCGCGCAAAACAGCCCGACGGCTGTTGCGAGCAGTGCTTCGGCGATCCCCGGCGCGACGACGGCCAGCGACGTGTCCTGGCTCTGGCCGATCGCGAGGAAACTGCCCATGATCCCCCAGACCGTTCCGAAAAGTCCGATGAAAGGCGCCGACGTTCCAAGCGTCGCGAGCCAGCCGGTCCGGCCAGCGAGGCTGCGCCCCTCGCGCTGGATCGCTATTTCGGCGATCGAGACCACGCGCTCGCGAACCTGCTCATAGTCCCGGACGAGGTTTTCCGAGGACCAGCGCCACTCGACCTCGATCGCGCCTAGGATACGCATGATCCGGCCTTCGGCCCCGTCGCTGAGATTCCGCAACTCGTCCTGTGTGCCGATACTGGTCAGCAAGCGCTTGACGCTGACCGCCCGGTGTCTCTCGAGAGAGAGCGCCCAGGCCCTGCCGATGATGATCGACCAGGACACGACCGACGCCAGCATCAGCAGGACGATGATCGCCTGAACCAACCTATCTGCCTGAACGAAGATGTGGAACGGCGAAGATGGCGACGCCAACCAGTCGAAAGTCACGGTACTGTCCTTTGCGGCAGGATCATCGGCTCAGCGCTTCACGATGGCGCGGATGAAGGTGTCGATGTCGGGCAAGCCGGTGACCGCGATGCGTTCGGAGCGCTGGAAAGCCTTGAGCGCGTCGGTGAATGCGGCGGATGGTGCGCCGTTGGCCGCGCCCTTGAAGATCTGCCTAGCGATCAGCGCGGCCTGCAGACGCTTCAGGCTGTCCTGATGGATCGAGACGGTCTTGCCATCGGCCGAAACCTGAACGAGCGGCGAGGCTGCGGTCTGCCGGAGCGGCCTGATCGCGGTGACGGCACTGCTCGCGGCATTTTCGAGCAGCATCTGCGGATTGCTGCGGCAGACGACGGCGACGACGTTGGGGAAATCGACGCCGGGCTCGGTCGGAATGATGTCATACGCGTCCGGGACGAGCCGGTTGTGCGCGGTGGCATAGCCCAGCAGCCAGTTGCCATAACGAGTGAATTCTTCAGGCTTGGCGAGCGCGGCAACATAGGTCGCGCAAGTCTGGGATCCGATACCGCGAATGGCGAAGCTGCCATTGGCGTCTGCGGCCTGCGCGGCCCCTGCGCCAAGGCATGCGCTGCCAGCGAGGGCGATGGAGAGAAGCGCGTGGCGCGCAAGACAAACGGACAT
>NZ_JBMDIO010000063.1:0-10557 GCF_057808725.1 Novosphingobium sp. FG90 | reverse complement strand
GACGTTGCAGGAATGGCTCCTGCCGATCGCGCTGACGACGACCAGCGGGGCTAGGTGTAGGCGCTTGCAAACGTAGCGGCCCCTGCTCGCAAACAGAGAAGTTTTCTGCTCAGATTGACTGACAGCGGGCGGGCCGGGCTGCTCGTGCTAAATGACAATGTGCTCGCCATCATCCGCGCTCGCTCGCAATCGTAGTCGGTCTGCTCACGCTTTCTGCCAATCCGAGGAAGGCGACGACAGACATCAGCCATAGCTGGTGAAATTTACACCGACCAACGTGCCGACAATTAGTGAAACGCCAAGCAGCGCCATGGCCATGAAGCACCGTCGACCCCAACCGACGTTCGCGGCCATCCCGACTGCAACGGGTAGTCCGATCATCCAAGCCAGATTGGCCGGTGACCTAAACGCAGGTGCGTCTGTCACCAACACGCCGACCGTGGATGCGACCGCGATGATGCACACCTGGAGAAGGTATCGATGTCGTGTAACGGCTTGCGATACCATCATATTGGCACCCCGGCTTCGCGGAGCCGCTCGGTCAGTTCGCGGGTATGTTCGGCGTCCAGCGTTCCGGCGAGGAAGGCGCGCACGTCGGATGGCCGGGTGTTGAGCTGGCTGGCGAGCGCCCCGGCGTCGTAGCCGTTGCGGGTCAGCGTGGGTTCGAGGTCGTCGATCGCCCGCGACAGCACCTGCTCGACGATCTCGACCGTGACCGGCTTGGCGGCAAGCCGGAAGCCCTGCTCGAAGGCGAGGGTCAGGTGCATCTCGATCTGGAGCGGGGTGCGCAGACGCTCGGCAATGAGGTCGATCGCATCCTCGTCCATCAGGTCGGCGACCTCGACGCCCTCGGCCGCGCAGACACCGAGCAGCCAGGCGACATAGTCGCGTCGCTCGGCACCGATGCCCTCATAGTCGAACGTCGTGGTGCGGTAACCGATCTCCTCCATCTGCGGACGGCGCAAGTCGTTGCGCAGCCGGGGATGGCCGACGAGCAGGACCGACAGCAGCACGCCTGCGTCCGCCACCACCTCCATCAGCCGCTTGAGGCCGGTCAGCGTCTTGTGGTGGAGGTCGTGCGCCTCGTCGACCACCAGCACGACCGGTCGCTTGCCCTTGCGCATGATGTCGCGCAGATCGCGCTCGCGGCGTTCGGCCTGCTTGGGGATCTTCACCTGGGCGCGGTCGCCGGGCAAGAGGTCGTAGAACAGCGCCTCGATCAGCGACGGCAGCGAGGTCCGACGCTTGTCGACCGCGAGCGACTTGGCGACGGCGACCTTGCCGGCCCTGACCAGCTCGTCCTCGATGCGGCGCAGGAGATGCGTCTTGCCCGATCCGACCAGGCCGGAGACGACGATCAGCCGGCCGGTCTGCACCGCTGCGCAGACCTCGCGCACGAGGTTGCGCTGATGCTCTGTCTCGAAGTTGCCGGCACCATGAAACGGGCGGGCGAGCCCGTAGCTGGATTGAACGTCGGCGAGCATCAGCTTGTCCCCCGTCTTGCCTGGAACCGCTCGCGAATGCGGCCGGCGATGATGGTCTTGTCGAGCGTTTCGCCCAGCAGCGCGTCGATGAAGGCGCGGTCCGCCTCGGGCAGCGAGCCGAGCGGTCGCCGCAGCTGGTCGACGATGGCGTGGCGCGCCGCGAGCCCGTTCGGGTATGCCGTCTCCACCACTGGTTCGGGAAAAGGTGTCTGTCGGACCGCGAGCCCTGCGGTCGAGGGCGGCAGCGACGGCAGCGGCCGGTCGCCGCCCGTCACGGTCGCACGGGGCAGACCAAGCTGGTCGGCGAGCCGGACCACCTTGTCGAGCCGCTCCTCGGCACGGCTCTTCTGGTACTTGCGATAGCGGTAGAGCGGCACCGCGCCGCGCGACGGTTCGTAGGGTCCGTGCCGCTTGCCGCCATGTTCCACGAACAACTGCTGGTCGAACAAGCCCCAGAGCAGCGTCACCGTTTCGCCGGCCAGCTGGGGCTCGACCTCGTAGGAAGCACCCTCGACCGAGACGGTCGCGTCGCCGGCGACGGTGCGTCGCTCGGGCTCGCGCGCAAAGGCGCAGAACCGCTCCCAAGAGCACATGGCGCGCACGCCCTCGCCGGGCAAATGCCGAAGCCAGTGTTCGACCCGCGCGTGTGGCTCGGAGCGATGGTCGCCGTTGTTATAGGTGACCAGCGCGCGCCGCATCCACAGATTGGCCTCCGCTTCGTCCTTGGGCTTGTGGAAGTGGTACAGCGTCTCGTGCACTTCCTTGATCGTGCGGAACGGCCGCTCGACCTTGCCCTTGGCGCGGGCCGCGGTGTGCCGGTCGTCAGATTTGGGCGGCAGATGGGTGAGGACGCGCACGCCCAGGCTGCCCATCACGGACTGGAACACCCGCGACCGGCTGACCGGGCCGTTGTCCATGTAGATCGTGACCGGCAGACCTTGGAACGGCAGTTCGGGCTCCGGCTTGGCGGCAAAGGCGTTGAACAGGAAGCGCAGCGCGGACTCGGCGTCTTCGCCATAGACGCTGCGATATTCCTGATAGACCACGCCCGAGCAGTCATCGACGACCGAGAACAACATCAGCGTCGGTTTGCCGCGCCCTTGCTCGATCCAAAGCGGCGCCTCGACCTGCTTGAGGTCGGACGGGCTCATGTCGAAGTGCCACAGCTCGTTCGATCGCCGCGCTTGAAAACGAACGGCCGCGTGCGGACGGGTCACGCGAGTATAATCCAGCCCCGACGAGCGCAGCAGCCGGTCGATGGTAGCCCGCTTCAGCAGGCCGGGCGCGACCTTGACCAAGCCCTCCGGCGTCTCGACGCCGTCCGTTTCGAGGAACTCGATAGCGCGGGCGGTGGAGACGTGCCGGCCCTTCTTGTTGGTCGTCCTGATCTTCAGCGCAGCGACGATCTCGGCGTAGCGCTCCATCTCAGCCTGCGGGGCGACCCGCGTCGCGCCATGATCGGACCGTCGCACCGACTTGGGGCGGTTCAGTTCACGCAGCGCCCGGTACAGGGTCCAGATCGAGATGCCATAAGCCTCGGCGGCGCGGGCGATGATTTCGGTGCGACCGGGGTCGCGTGGGGGCAACAGCGACAATCGTCGGCGAAGGTCGACCAGCGCCTCTCCGGGCGGCCGCTTAGCCCGGTCAGCCATGGGCTGCGGCGGGCTCCTTGGCCGGTGCGCCGCTGCCGCGCTTGCCGGCGTAGCGATAGAGGGTCGCCACCGACACGCCCATGCGCTTGGCGATGTCGCGCACCGGCAATGTCCCCTCCTTCATCATTGCCCGTGCCGCGGTGACGTCGCTCGGGCGCATTACCGATGGGCGGCCACCCTTGCGGCCCTGCCGACGCGCCTCCACCAGCCCGGCGGTGGTCCGCTCCCGGATCAGCGCGCGCTCGAACTGCGCGATAGCGCCGAACACGTGAAAGGTGAGCATGCCCCCCGGTGTAGTCGTGTCGATGCTCTCGGTCAGCGACACCAGCCCGATCTTTTCGCGCTCGAGTTCCTCGGCCGTGGCGATCAGCTTCTTGAGCGAGCGGGCGAGGCGGTCGAGCTTCCACACGACCAGCGTGTCGCCTGCACGCAGCACGTCTTCCAGGATACGCGCCAGTTCGGGCCGGTCATCACGTGCGCCCGATGCCTTTTCGGTGAACACCTTGTCGCAGCCGGCGCGGCGCAGCGCGTCGAGCTGAAGCTCGGGGTTCTGATCGCTGGTGCTGACCCTGGCGTAGCCTACCCGCATGGGCGTCCGATCTTCTCCAAACCCGTGCGCGGCATACCCTTTTGCGAAGTCGGTTTCCAGAACAGTTTTGACAAAGCGCCGCCCGCAGATTTACGTTGCCGGACAGGCAAGGCGATCGGCTCGTCAGAAAGGGTCGTTTTGCAGAACTGCTGAGGAGCAGGGTTCATGCAGGTGCTCGATACGGTGGACTGGGTCGGCGACGGCGACGACACCGACTTCTTCCTAGCGATCGAGCGTACCTTCGATCTTCGCCTACGCTCGAACCTGCCTTGGACGACGTTCGGCGAGGTGAGGACCCATGTCGTCGCGCATGTCGCAGCCCACGGCGGGGGCGGCACGACGTGCGCCACGCAGATGACGTTCTACAGGCTTCGACGTGCGCTCGGGCTTGGGCGGCACGTCGGGCCAGATGCGCCGTTGGCGCCGCTGATCGGCAACAAGCTGCACCAGTCGTTCACCAACCTGGAAGCCGATACCGGCCTCAAGATGCCGGCAACGCGAGCCGGATGGCTTGGGATCGTCGCCACCCTTTGCTTCGCCGTCGCGGTCGCCATCGTCGCCTTCACGACGCTGGCGCCGCCCCTTCGCATCTTCGCTGCTGGAGCGAGCGGATATGCGGGGCTGTGGTTGCGGCACATCGACCGCCGACGACTACCTTGGGGATGTGAAACCATCGGCGATCTGGCCCGCCTCGTCACGGAGCAGAACCGCGGCAGGCTGGCACGTGAGGGCGCGCGCCTCACCACACCCGATATATGGCGGATCATCCAGCAACTGGCTGCCGAGGAAAGCGGGATCGATCCGGATCTGATCGGGCCGGACACGACCTTCTTTCGCCAGAAAGCACGAGCCGCCTGATCGTGAACCGGACGTCAGGTCCAACGTGAACATTCCGCCCCTGATTGCGGAAGGTCGAAAGACCGTCAGCCTGCCGGCAGCCTCGCGATGCGAGTATTCCGGACGCTAACCCTCTCTGCCTTCTGCTTCAGATCTCCCAAAACCCGCGACAGGTTCATCCTGATCGCCAGCCTGGCTAACGGCTCCCAATAGAGCACCGGCTCGACCCGCAAGACATGACGGGCCTCGATATCAAGCCGGGTGTGCCCACTCGGCAAAGAGGTCAGGGTAAAACCCGTGGTACCGGTCTCGAAGTAGCCCTGCACATGGGGTGAGTGGACCCGGCGATATGGGCTCATTTCCTCCATCGCCGGCGGTTGGGTCAGCACCGCGAACGCGAGCCGGCGTCCGGGCATCCACTCGGTTATCCGCTCCCGCGCTGTTCCGGTAGAGAACTCGCCCAAGCGGATCGCGCCGATGCCCTGGCCGAGTAGCTGGCCGCGGATTGGGTAAGCGAGGCCGGCGATCCCCACCAGACCGGGGCGACCAGAGATGGCGCGATCGTCAGTGAGCGCCGCCCATACCGCTCCCGGGGGTGCGGCTATCTCGACGGACCTACTTGCCGCGATCGGCAGCGTGGGCGGCACGGCCGCTTCGAGTGCAAACAGAGCGGGTAGAAGCGCCACGCTCGCTACCGTTCGGCCACCGCCATGAGCCGCATTTGCAACTGCGCGGCCTGCAGCGCCACCAATCAGCGCCGCAATCGCGCCCAGCGGAGCGGCCAGCAGGATGCAGACCAAACCCTCCAGTGCCAGCATCACGAGCGCAACGGTGCCTAGCGCTGCCGCAGCCAACACCAGCCGCGCGGTTGCACCCGCGCTTAGCAGCAGACGACGGTTCGCGAGATAACCGGTGGTGACACCCACCAAGAAGGGCGTGGCGACGAACAGGCTCCATCCGTAGCTGCCTAGGGTTAGCGCCGACACAAGTACGGCCGCGACGATGATGGCTACGCCGGCAAGCACGCCTTGAACCATGTGAGCGATGTTCGCGCCAGGCGCAGGAGCCAAGTCATCCTGCCGTTCGAACTTGGGCAGTAGTGCCAATACCGCCGCGGCCGCTATCTGCACGGCCGGCACTATTGCGGCTGCGGCGAGTGCGTAGCCCGCACCTGACCAACTGGCGCGGCGGAACGATATGAGTGCAAGTCCGCCTGCTGCCGCGAGCGATACCGTAAACGCCAGAGCAGCGTCGCTGGCCGGCAGGCTTGGACTCATGGCCAATCGTCTTAGCGGCAGCAGCCAGAAGCCGACATCAGCTATCAGCGGCGTGCCGCGGGCGGCCATCAGCAACCCGACGACCAGATGCGGTGTCAGCAACAGCAGCGGCGCGGTGAGCGCGTAAGGTGCCGGCGGCATCGTGCCGGAGAAGGAGGGAAACCGGAGGATTGGCATCACGCTCTCCCTGCGGTCACCGCAACGGCGGGCTGCGCTTCATGCCTGTGCTCGGGTGCGACCCTGGTCAGTTTACCCTCGCGTGCGAGGTGCTCGGGGAGTGCGATGTTCCAGGCGAGTCCCGCCTGCTCCAGCAGCAGCACAAAGCCGTATCCCCAATCACTTTGGCCTGGATAGAGGCCAATCCGCGCCGAACCGGGGAAAGCGTGATGGTTGTTGTGCCAAGCCTCGCCCATGGTTGGAATGGCCGCCCAAGGCACATCGTGGGCCTGCACGCCGGCATCGTTCACCAGCCAGCTCTGCGGTCCCGTGCGGTGCGCCAGGTGGCCAACGAACCAATGGCCCGACACCGACAGGGTAACGCGCACACACACGCCCCAGACGACCCAACCCCAGCCCCCCGCCAGAAACAGAAGCGCCGCCACCGGCAACTGCTGGGCCATCCAGGTCGCCTCCAGAAAGCGGTAGAACCCATCGCGTCCCGCGCGTCCCAGATCGAACGAGGGCGGGCACTCCAGCTCCAGGCGGCAATGCATCTGCCACCAGGCGTCGGCTAGCGGCCGGCGACGGTGCGCTAGATAGTCATGGCAATCGGCCTGCCGTTGCGCCCAGTCCCGCAGATCGTGCGTGCGGATCATCCATAGCGGGCCGCTCATGCCGACCAATGTTCCTGCCCAGACCAGCAGCCGCTCCAGCCACAGAGGGCAATCGAAGCTGCGGTGAATTAGCCGACGGTGGAAGCCAACGCTGTGACCCAGCAGGAGCGTGCCACTGGCCAGTAGCAAGCACGCGGCCAGCGCGCCCCAGCTGAAGAGCAGCGGCGCCAGAAGCAACGAGGCAGCGAGCATTGTACCGTTCCAGAGGGAGTGAGCCGGATCCCACCGCACGACACCTGCCACGGGACTGCTACCGGGCAGCTCCACCAGCGAGTTCACCCGGCAGCGTTCGGGATCGAGGGTCATGCCAAGCTCCAAGCGTTTAACTCATAGCTTAAATGCTGTCCTAGCCAGCCGCCCTTGTCAAGTGGTTAGCTTATCGCTTAATCATCGTCCATGCAGAAGGTCTTTGAAGCTTTGGCGTCCACCCCACGCCGCAAAATCCTTGCCTACCTCGCCCACGCGGAACTCAGCGCAGGCGAGATCGCGTCACGGTTCGAGATGTCCAAGCCTGCCGTATCCCAGCACTTGTCGGTGCTGGAGAACGCTGGCCTGGTGACGAGCGAAAAGCGAGGCCAATTCGTGTTCTACCGCTTGGTGGCGGACAACCTCGCCAACACGCTCAACGCGTACGTGCAGGAGGTTTGCCCCGTGTCGCGGCCGCTGAAGGCAGAGAGCGCCAGCCTCGCCCGCGACCGAGTTGCCGCTGCTGGCGAAAAGCGTGAGTAGATCGCTTGGTTTGTAAGCAAGCGCTGCCGATGGCGAGCATATTGTCAGCTAGCGTGAGCAAGGTAGCGCGCCGGCTGTCGGCCAATTTGAGCAGGAAATTGCGCTGTTTGCGAGCAAACGCCGCTACGTGTGCAAGCGCCTACACGTAACCGTGAACGACGCACCACGCTGCCAAGCTAACCTTCTCTGTATGGTTTGCCGTGACGATGGTTGCGACAATGGCGGCCATAATGCCAAACGCCCGGGCTCCGGCGCAGCGGCATCGGGAAACTTGGCCTTGTCGACCAACTCGCGGGAGAACATTAGCCGAAACAGGGCCGGCGCGTCTTGCGCGAAGGCGATGTACGCTTCGCCCGCCTTCGCCAGCGCTTCGTGGCCGGACAGGTGCGCCGAGGCAGCATCAACCTGGCTGGCCAGGCGATCAAAGCCGGTCACGACCAGTGTCGCCAGAAGCGGTTCCTTGTCGGCGAAGTGATTGTAGGGTGCCTGCCGCGACAGGCCCGCGCGCTCGGCAATCCCGCGCAACGACAGGTTGGCAGCGCCCACGCTCTCCAGCAGCTCTGCCGCAGCCTGAATCAGGCACGCGCATCGTGCTGCCATCCCCGAACGGCTCGCGGCTTTCGCTCGCAACAGGCAACATTCCCCCCATCAGCAGGTGCCTCCGCAATGCCCGGGCTGTCGCGCAAGAGGCCGCCGTGGTTGCCGGTGAAGGTACAATAGCGGTGATCGCGGCGGGTGAGCGCTGGAAGGATCAGTCTCTTGTCCCGCTATCGAAGACTGGCTCGGAGCGGGCGAGGTCATCGCGGCCTTGCGCGGGAACGCGAACGCCGAGGCCACTTGCGCAGCGGACGCTATCGCAACCCCGAAGATGAATTGGGTTCGACCCACTCACTGCCGTCCGCAATCGAGCGGCGAGCGCGCCAGACCGGTCGGATCATGCCACATCGGCGCAATTGGACGTCATCCGCTGCAGTGCAGGCACATGCATCAGTCGCGTGGAACGAGCGTACGCGAGGCGATCTGGAGGACGTATCCCGTACATGCTGCCGATCCGGTTGTGCACGCCGCGTCGCGGCTGTATGATGGCTACATGGCACCCCACATTCTCTACGGCGTCCCGCACTCGCTCTATACGGGCAAGAGCCGAGCCTATCTGCGCAAACAAGGCTTCACCTATGTCGAGCGCACCCCGGCTGATCCGCGCTTCAGGGCGGAGATCGTGCCCCGGATCGGCCGCGGCATCATCCCGGTGCTGGTGACGCCGGACGGAGAGGTCATCCAGGACACGGTCGACATCCTCGACCATTTCGAGGATCGCGGCGTGCCGGTGTCGGCCCGTCCGCCGGGCGCGCGCCAGCGCGTGCTGGCGCATGTCGCCGAGCTTTACGCCGTGGTCACGCTGACGCGCCACGCCATGCATTATCGCTGGTCGTATCTGGATGAGCAGCGGACCTTTCTGACCGACGCGTTCACCGGCGGATCGGGAACGGACGGTGCGGCCAAGGTCATGGCGCGCATGCAGTCCTACCTGCCGATGCTCGGCGTCACGCGGGACACGATTCCTGCGATCGAGGCGTCGTACCTCACCTTGCTCGACCTGCTGGAAGCACACCTGTGCCGGCATCCCTATCTGTTCGGCGGGCAGCCATCGCTCGGCGATTATGGCCTGCTCGGCCCGCTCTTCGCGCATCTCGGTCGCGATCCGGTTCCTGCCGACCTGATGCGCCGCCGTGCGCCCAAGGTCGCGCGCTGGGTCGAACGGATGAACGCGCCCGATGCCGATCTGCCGGAGTATGGCGAGTATCCGACCTGCTACCTAGGCGGCGACGAACTGCCCGAGACGCTGGTGCCGCTGTTCCGGCACATGGCGGACGAGCTGTTGCCGGAGCTGGCCGACAAGACCGCCTGGCTGTGCCGGTTCGTCGCCGACACCGACCCCGAGGAGGGCGCGCCGGTCACCGACAAGCCGCACCAACGGGTGCTCGGCTCGGTGGACACCATGTTCGGGGGCGTGCCGTTCGCCAGCGGCGTGCAGCCGTACCTGTTCTTCCTGTGGCAGCGGGTCACGGACGTGTTCGCCGCGCTCGGCGACGAGCAGCAGCACGCCGTGTCCGCGTGGCTGGACGGCGTAGGGCTGTTGCCGCTCCTAGACTTGCCGCAGCCGGTGCGGGTCGAAAGAAGCGGACATGTAGAACGCTGGGGCGCCCGCTTGCCGACATCTCCGGGCCTCCGCACCGGTTACGCTCCGGCCTGAGTTGCACTGCGATGACGGGCTGCGGCTCCTCATCGGCATCAGAGCATCAATTGCCTAATCCTCTCTCTCCGGCGCCTGTCTCAACATTCGAGGCGGATGGCACTCAAACCTGATCGCTTTTCGGGAGAAGAGTGCATTTCCCGAACGTCGATCCCAATCGGGACGATCGCGGCTGGCGCGGTTCGGCTCATTCAGTCGTAAGCGTATATCGGTGCCCCTTCTATGCGCCGGCCGCTGTTCGCAAAAACCTTCCTTTCTGACGACTTTGCCGGCGAACCATGATCGCAACGCATTTCTGCGGTCCGCCGCTTGTCAGAACTGTTCTGGAAACCCGCTTCACAAAAGCGCCTGCCGGCGACGGGTTTGGAGAACCCATTGGCTGGGAGCGTGAGCACAACGTCCCGTTTGCAAGCAGCGCCGGATGATGGCGAGCACACTGGCAGATAATTCGAGCAGGACGCTCCCCGCCAGTGGCAGATAGCGTGAGCAGGAAATCAGGCTGTTTGCGAGCAGACACTGATATGATTGCAAGCGCCTACAGCTAGGCTGGCGCGCGTGATGCTGGATGAGTGCCGGCGACGGCGCATCATTGTGCCGGGCATCAGTTCGGTCGAGCGGATGGTCGCACAGGCGTTGCTCGATGCCGAACGCCATGTCGCCGAGCATCTGACCCGAGGACTCGATGCTCGACAGCGCCGGCTGCTCGATGCGCTTCTCCTGCCCCACACAGGCACGAACTTGAGCGATCTGGCCTGGGTGCGGCAGTCACCCGGCAAGCCCGGCCGAAAGACATTCGCCGCCATCATCGAGCGACTGACACTGCTTCGGGCCATCGGGATCGATCCGAATATCGCCGTAGGCGTCCATCCCGAGCGCCTCCGACGCCTGTGCCAGGAAGGCGT
>NZ_JBMDIO010000062.1:0-11548 GCF_057808725.1 Novosphingobium sp. FG90 | reverse complement strand
TCTGAGCCTCAATGAAGCAAGGTCGATGATGTATCGTGGCTGCAATTCATATGACCGCCTGCCGACGCTGATCGAAATCGCACCGCAAATGGATTGCGCAGACTGGTTAACGCTTCTCGGCGAGATTTGGGAAGTCTGCGACAATGTCACCGAATGCGCTGACGACCTGCTCGACCGCACGCCATTCACCCAACTGGTAAAAGACCCTGCGGGGTGGCGAGATTGCATGATGATTGCCGATGACCGCATAGCCTTGGAAAAGTTGCCTTCATGCGTGACGATCTATCGAGGGTGCTTCGAGCACAACAAGCAGGGCTTGTCTTGGTCGCTCGACCGGAACGTTGCGGCAGGCTTTCCTTTCCTCAATCGTTATCGCTCGAAGGGGCGGCCGCTCCTGATCACGGCCACCATCTCTCGCGAGCAGATTCTCGCCTTGAAAAATGGTAGGGATGAGGCAGAGGTCATCGCTTGGTGGCCTAAAATTCAGGGCATCGACGATTTGAAGGCCCGTTAACGGTTAATGGAAAACGGCGGGGTTCATAATAGCAGCCTTCACAGTCGGTCTGCTCGTGCGTTCTACTCTAGCGTGCCGAACATCCGAACGTGTTGAACCCCCGTGCCTCGACGACTGCCGGGGCAAGCTGGACGTGCTGGATGACAACTCGCGCAGCGCTGGGTGAGTTCGTTCACAGGTTACTCGGCCCAAAATGCGCGCTATTCCTGACATGTGGCGATCTTCACCCTATATCGATCCCATTGAGTTCCGGGGGATTTGCCTGTGTCCAGTTCGATTCGTGACCTGCTTTCACGCTACCGTGAAGGTGCAAAGAGCCAGCGGGAGAAGGGCACATATTTCGAACGCCTCTGTGTCGAGTTCCTCAAGCACGACCCTGAGATGGCGCAGCAGTTCGAGGACGCTTGGACCTTCGGAGAGTGGGCCGCCGCCACTGGATGGAAGCAGAGCGACACTGGCATTGATCTGGTAGCCAAGTTGCGGGACGAAGAGGGCTTCTGCGCCGTCCAGTGCAAGTTTTACGCAGCCGACCATCACATCCAGAAGGGTGAGATTGACTCGTTCTTCACTGCCAGCGGCAAAGCCCCATTCACCCGCCGCCTGATAATCGACACCACCGAGGTGGCATGGAGCAAGCACGCCGAAGACGCGCTCGACGGCCAGAACATCGCCACCACCCGGATAGGTATGGAGCGGCTTGAACAGAGCCCCATCGATTGGCGGACCTACCTCGCCGACGACCAGATCGTCCTTGCAGCCAAGAAGCAGCTTCGCCCGGATCAGCAGGAAGCGCTAGACGCGGTGCGCAGCGGGCTTGCATCGGCGGATCGCGGAAAACTCATCATGGCCTGCGGCACCGGTAAAACCTTTACCGGCCTCAAGATCGCAGAAGACCTCGCCGGTCCCGGCAAATATGTCCTGTTTCTGGTGCCCTCACTGGCTCTGATGAGTCAGACCGTGCGCGAGTGGTCGCTCGACACCACCACGCCGCTGCGGGCCTTCGCCGTCTGTTCCGACACGCAAGTCGGCAAGCGCAACAAGGGCAATGACGATATCGGCGACATCGATGTCCATGACCTTGCGCACCCGGCAACCACCGATCCGGCCAAGCTGGCTGCGAAGGCCAAGTCGTCAGCGCTCGACGAAATGACCGTGGTGTTCTCCACCTATCAGTCGATACAGGTCATCTCAAACGCGCAGAAGAAGCACGGTTTCCCCGAGTTCGACCTCATCATCTGCGATGAAGCCCACCGGACGACCGGGGCGACGCTGGAAGGCGAAGATGAAAGCAACTTCGTTCGAGTCCACAATCAGGATTTCATCGCGGGCCGCAAGCGCATCTACATGACCGCGACGCCGCGCATTTTCGGCGATGCGGTCAAGTCCAAGGCCAAGGAAATCGATGCCGAGCTTTGCTCGATGGATCGCGTCGATCAGTATGGTGAGACCCTCTTCCAGCGCAGCTTTGGGTGGGCCGTCCAGAACGGCCTTCTGACCGACTACAAGGTCATAGTGCTCGCCGTTGATGAGGGTGAGATCAGCGCCAGCATCCAGAACCGCCTCAAGGACGCGGACAACGAACTCAAGCTCGATGACGCAACCAAGATCATCGGCTGCTACAAGGCTCTGACCAAGGCCGATCTCTCCGCCGATGTCGCCACCGATACCGGACACATGCGGCGTGCGCTGGCTTTCTGCCGAGATATCAAATCCTCGAAGCTCGTCCGAGACGAGTTTGCCGCCGTGGTGGAGGAGTATCTTGCCGCCGCGCCGCAATCCGAGGACGAACCGACCCTCGGGTGCGAAATCCGCCATGTCGATGGCACTTTTAACGCCAAAACCCGCACGCGCGAGTTGGAATGGCTTAAGGCCGATCACGAAGACCATAGCTGTCGCATCCTATCGAACGCGCGCTGCCTTTCGGAAGGCGTCGATGTTCCCGCGCTTGACGCGATCATGTTCCTCCACCCTCGCAAATCGCAAATCGACGTGGTCCAGTCAGTGGGCCGTGTCATGCGGCGCGCTGCCGGGAAGAAGATGGGTTATGTGATCCTCCCGGTCGGCATCCCGGCGGGAGTTGCCCCCGAGGAGGCCCTTAACAACAACGAGAAATACAAGGTCGTCTGGCAGATTCTGAACGCGCTTCGTGCGCACGATGAGCGCTTCGACGCCACCATCAACAAGATGGACCTTGGCGTCGATGTCAGTGACCGGATCGAGGTAATCGCCGTTTCCGACAAGCTGCCCACCAAAGCCAAGAAGGGCGGCAAGAAGATCGGCCTCGGGGAAGGCGGCGGCGCGGGCGGAGAGCAGGACGAGTGGGACGGCGATAGCAAGTCCTCAGGGGAGGAAGAGCAGCTTTCTCTCACACTCGACGAGTTCACCGCTGCGATCCGCGCCAAGATCGTTAAGAAGTGCGGGCGGCGCGATTACTGGGAGGATTGGGCAGTCAACATTGCCGAAATCGCTCAAACCCATATCACGCGAATCACCGCCGTGGTGCAGCAACCCGGCTCCAAGGAGCGGGATGCGTTCGAGCGTTTCCTTGCGGAAATACGGGACGATCTCAATGAAAGCATCAGCGAATCTGATGCTATCGAAATGCTGGCCCAGCACCTGATTACCCGCCCGGTGTTCGAGGCCCTTTTCGAGGGCTACAGCTTCACCAAGAACAACCCCGTCTCCCTCGCCATGGAAGAGGTGCTCGGGGTGCTCGAAGAGCAGAATCTCGGGAAGGAAACGGAATCGCTGGAGCGCTTCTACGCCAGCGTGCGAGTCCGGGCTTCCGGTATCGATAACGCCAAAGGCAAGCAAAAGATCGTTGTCGAGCTATATGAGAAGTTTTTTCTCAAAGCGTTCAAGAGGACGACAGACAGGCTTGGGATCGTTTATACCCCGGTCGAGGTGGTGGACTTCATCATCCATTCGGTAAACGAAGTGCTCAAGGTGGAGTTCGGGCAAACCCTTGGCAGCAAGGGCGTTCACATCCTTGACCCGTTCACCGGCACCGGCACCTTCATCACGCGGCTGCTCCAGTCCGGGCTGATCAAGCCCGAGGAACTGGCGCACAAATTCACGCACGAAATACACGCCAACGAGATTGTGCTGCTCGCCTACTACATCGCGGCGATCAACATTGAGGCCGTCTACCACACGATGTCTGGCGGCGATTACCGTCCGTTTGAGGGCATCTGCCTTACCGACACCTTCCAGCTATACGAGCAGGACCGCGATCTCATCAGCGACCTGATGGCCGACAACAGCAATCGCCGCACGCGCCAGAAGGAACTCGATATCCGGGTGATCGTCGGCAACCCGCCCTATTCGGTGGGGCAAGGGAGCGCCAACGACAACGCCGCGAATGTGGCCTACCCCAAGCTCGATGGCCGTATCCGCGAAACCTACGCAGCGCGCACCGACACCACCAACAAGAACGCTCTGTATGACAGCTACATCCGCGCCATCCGCTGGGCGAGTGACCGCATCGGCGATAGCGGCGTCGTTGCCTATGTGAGCAATGCGGGTTGGATCGACGGAAACGCCACGGAGGGGCTTCGCCGCTGCTTGGTCGATGAGTTCGCCAACATTTATGTCTTCCACCTTCGCGGCAACGCACGGACTTCCGGCGAGCGTCGTCGGAAGGAGAAGGACAATGTGTTCGGACTGGGCTCACGCACCCCGGTCGCGATCACGCTGCTTGTGAAGAACCCCGCTGCGCTGTCGCACGGTCAAATCCATTACCATGACATCGGCGATTACCTGACGCGCGAAGAGAAGCTGTCCATCGTCGCCCGCTTCGGTAGCGTCGCGGGTATTGAAGCAGCCGATGGCTGGCAGGCTATCACCCCCGATGAGCATGGCGATTGGCTGGGGCAGCGTGACACGAGCTTTTCCGAACTCGTGCCCATGGGGGACAAAGACGATCCAACAGCGCTCAAGCTCTTTGAAAATTACTCCGGTGGTGTGAAGACACAGCGCGACGCTTGGTGCTTCAACAGCAGCCGCGAAGGTCTTGCTACGAATATCGAACGCATGATCGATTTCTACAACGAGGAGGTGGATCGCTTCGGGGAAAGCTATCCGGTTGCAAATCGGAAGGCCCGCGACGCGGCAGTCGATGGCTTCATCGACGCTACGCCATCAAAAATCAGTTGGACGCGAGCACTGAAGCAGGACCTTGTAAAGGCAAAGAGCATTCTGTTCAGCGAAGAATACCTGTGCCCTACAATCTATCGACCATTCACTGCGCAGTGGCTGTATTTTAATCGCGCCGTCAACGAAATGGTTTACCAAATGCCGCGCTTCTTCCCTGATCCAGCGGTTAGCAATTTGGTGATCTGCGTGTCTGGCGTTGGCGAGAAAGTGCCATTCAGCACCTTGATGGCCGGTGCGGTGCCAAGCCTTCACATGGTCGATGTTGGCGGTTCGCAGTGCTTCCCGCGTTATGTGTTTGCGGTTGAAGAAGAAAAAACGGGAACCGATCAAGGGTCGCTATTCGCAGCGAAGTCACAAGACGCCCCCGGCCTCGTAAGCCGCGACGCGATCACCGATGAAGGCCTTGCCCATTTTGAAGCTGCGTATCCCGGCGCGGCGATCACCAAGGACGACCTGTTCTACTATACCTACGGCATCCTTCACTCGCCGGAATACCGGGAGCGTTACGCCGACAATCTGTCGAAGGAATTGCCCCGAATTCCTCCGGTGAGAGGGATCGAGAACTTCCGCGCGTTCGTTGAGGCAGGCCGCAAGCTTGGCGACCTTCATGTCGGCTTCGAAAGCGTTGAGCCTTTCCCCGTGGGGATCGCGCAGGGCGACCTGCGCCTCGCTAACATCGATAACCCCGAAGCCTTCTACCGCGTCGAGCAGATGAAGTTCGCAGGCAAACGCCCCAAGCTCGACAAGACCACGGTGATCTACAACGCCAATATCACCATGACCGGCATTCCCGTGGAGGCATACGAGTATGTCGTGAACGGCAAGCCTGCGCTCGAATGGGTGATGGAGCGCCAATGCGTGAAGACCGACAAGGCCAGCGGCATCGTCAACGATTCAAACCGCTACGCCATCGAAACAGTCGGCGACCCGGCCTACCCGCTGCTGCTGTTCCAGCGCATGATCACGGTGAGCTTGCAGACGATGAAGATCGTGAATGGCCTCCCTGCGCTCGACATCCTTGTCGGACAAGCTACTGGTGTCAGCGAGCTTGCATAGGATTTGTATATTCTCACTTGAATTTGCAGATTTGATCCGTTAGACCTCTCCATGACTGCAATGGGGAGGTCTCTTCGTGCCCGCTGATATCGATGCCGTTCGGAATTCGCTGACGCCGTATCACGGCAAGATTCTGGCGTGCATAACGGGTGGCTTCGGCGAATGGCGAGACTTGCAGGCCTATCGTGCCTCCAGCGGACTTGCCCCAAACCTTTATTCGCGCACGAACTCGAATGAAATTTTCGACGCGATCATTCGACGGGCCATTCCGATGTTTGGTGCAGAGGCCAAGGTCTCGGTGAAGGTCGAGGCCCAGACCGCGAAGTTCATATTCCGTGGGGTCGTGGCACGCTTCAAGAAGGCCGGTGAGGACGGACTCGGCTCCAACATTCGCACGCAGGCGGCAATGGACTTTATGGATGCCGACAAGGTGTTCCCCGGCCTGCCTCCTGAAACCGCAAAAATTGAACTCATCTGGGAGCCGAATGCGATCTGGACGAAAGTCGAGCGCGTGCTCGTTGTGGCGCGCGACGGCGACCGGTTGCTTTGGGAATACGAAATCGTTGCGGATGCTGCCGGTGGAGCTATTACGCCGCCGATCCCGATCATCCCGCATGATCCGGGTGGCGACGAACTGGACGCCAGCGATCTGATCAAGCCCAAGATCAAACCGCAGGCGAAGCCCGAAGAAAAGTAAGATTTATGACTACGGTCGGCGACATGCTGCGGTTGGCGCGGCAACGATTGGGATTCACGCAGAAGGCGGCGGCGACCAAGATCGGTGTCGCCCAACCCGTGCTTTCGCGCTTCGAAAACGGACCAGCGGAGCCAGACGAGTCGTTCCTCAACAAGGCGGCATCCGTCTACGATCTGCCCCGCGAATTTTTCGATCTTCGTGACCCCGTATATGGCCCCCCGGTCAGCGTTCATCCCATGCTGCGCGCAAAGGCGGACATTTCCGCCCGCGACCTCGACATGGTGGTGTCCGAGATGAACCTGCGCGTCATGCATGTGCGCCGGTTTTTGGATGCCGTTGAATATTCCCCGACCAGCGACCTTCCGTCGCTCGATGTCGAGGATTACGGTTCGCCTGCAAAGATCGCCGGGATCGTCCGGGCGCATTGGGGCCTCCCATCTGGACCGGTCAAGAATCTGACCGCCATGGTGGAGCGATCAGGGGTGATCGTTGGGACTTCAGACTTTAGTGGCGCTTCTATCAGCGGCATGACCTTTCGCGTGCCGGGACAGCCGCCGCTCGTTCTGTTGAATCGCAATCACCCCGCTGACCGTATGAGGTTCACGCTCGCCCATGAGCTTGGGCACCTCGTAATGCACCGCTTCCCGACGAAGGATATGGAAGACGAAGCCAATGCATTCGCCTCGGCTCTCCTCATGCCGGAGCGAGAGATGCGGGAGGCGTTCGCCGGTCGCCGCATTACGCTGGAATTGCTCGCTGCCCTCAAGCCTGAATGGCGTGTCGCAATGCAGGCTCTTCTGATGCGCGCCAAGGCACTGGGCTATCTCACAGACAATCAGAACCGGTATCTCTGGCAGCAGATCAGCGCTCGTGGGTGGCGGACTCGTGAACCTTCCGAATTGGATTTCCCGCACGAGCACCCGACTGTTTTGAACACGATCATCAAGGCGCACCTCACCGACTTGGGATTCACCCTGCCCGAATTGAGCCACCTCGTTCCGCTGCACGAAGCTGAGTTCGTCCGTATGTATGATCTCACCGAAGATAGCCCGACCAAACCCCGGCTGCGGTTAGTCGTTTGACGGTTGCATAGCGGCTCCGGTGGCTTGGTGTCCGGCATTCGCCGGTGGCAAAGCTATGCTAAAATTAAGTCCTTTGCCGTTGCGACTGCTTCTGTTTCCACGAGCCAGTCCATCGTCGTTCCCCCGGCATGTCTGGGCAAGAAGACGAACCACGCGAAATCCCAGATGTTTTTCCCGATTTTGTCGCCGGTATCGACCTCCCACCGAGGGCGACGGGGAAGGTTAAGCACGAACCCGAGTCCAGCCGTGCGCAGCCATTCGCTTCGCTTCCTCGTTGACTGCCATGCAATCGATTGAAGAATGCAGATTGGTCCGCGAGTGTGCTGTCGAGCTTTTTCTACGAACTCGACCGCGAGTTTGAATGGCGGGTTAGTGATCATGAAATCACATTCTGGGGGATCGACCATATCGAGGTAGTCCCTCGCCGATGCGTGCCCGAGATCAAGGAGACTGGGTAGCTCCTCGCGCCGGATGTCGTTGACGTAATGAGGGCCGGGATTTCCGCGCCTGATGATTTCCCTGATCATTCGGCCATCGCCAGCGGATGGGTCGAAGCCTGTGCCTACGAACCATTCCGGTTTGTAGTCGAGCAATGGCGTGAAGGCATACGAAGGTGTCCGGAATGCTTCGAAGCGTTCGACCCGGCCACGAATGTCTTTCGAGACCGTTGACGGCTTGCGTGCGCGGATGGGTGGAGGCGGTTCGCTTCCCATTCGAGCCAACGCCCGTGCGACGGTATGGTAATTGACTGGACCGCCTCTCGCTGCTCGATATCCCTGTTCCTGCAAGCGCCGAATTATATCCGGAATGCTCGCGCCCGGCATTGATACGATCACCTGCTGGATGGGAAGCGAGCGCTCATATGCATCTGCGGACCTCTTCGCCCGGCTGGCAAGAATGCCGGGCCTATAAGCGCGCTTGGAACTAAACGAATTATCCATGCCCGAGCGACTAAACGAACCAGAGCTTATGGGGCAATACGGTTAAGTTAGCTGGGGCTAAGGCGTCCACCGCCGTCGCATGTGCTCCGCGCCTATTGCCCCCGTATTTTCTGAATGAACATCTCAGCCGTCAGCTTCGGTTCCTCCTCACCTTCCTTCTCGCAAGGTGCTGGGATTTGTTCCTGCCGTTCACAGGGAAGAGCCCAGTCGGTGATGTGGACGGGGGCATCTTGCCCGCCAATATACCCGAACCCCGTGCCTTCACTCAGCGCGGTCTCGAAGAAATCCTCGTGCAACCCGGCACATAGCAGGCGGACGCCGCCCTGCGACAGTTGGCCGTCGATCTCCCTCATCGCGGCCACCACGGAGGTCGCAGAACGACCTATCCAGACTGTGCCATCCGGTCGTTTGATCCGAAAATAATAGCCCGCGAGGCGCGGGCGCTCGATCCCGAACACATCGCGGTCTAACTCGACGAGACCGAAATCAAATTCGACGGTGACAAGCACTTCTGCGGTGCCGACGTGGCAGTATCCGGACGCCCGTGGGAAATAGGTGATTTCTTCCTGCATCGGATATTTATGCGGGCGGATTTCGCCAAGCTTGAGCGCAATAAAATGTGAGGGCGCGAAGTCTACGTCGCGCCCCCTCGACCGCCCCTGATCAGGCAGCTTTGGCGAGTTTGCAACCGGCATCTCTGTGCTTCTGTCGCGCGTTCTTGCGCTGCACCTCGTCCATCTGAAGCCGAAGCGCATAGCGCAGTTGATCACGGGCCGTCGGACAACTCATAATCGCGCGAAACAGCGTGAGGTTGATGTAGAGGGTATGTTCAGCACCTCGGTTGCGAGGGCCGCGATTGCGGCCTGCACTCTGGTTGATTTGGTCAACATGAGCGAGAAGAGCGAGGTCATCGCGCCCCAGCCACGTCCCAAGCGCCTGAAGCTCGCGGTATTGGTCAGGGTGAAACATCGATACAATCTGCACGATGTCGTTGTCGGCCAGATCGTTGCGGCCCCGCACAGCAAACGGACTTACCGTGCCGACCGCGCCACCGAGCTTATTCGCGATGACCCATGTTGAACTGCCTGCATAAGTCTGGGCGATGGCGGAGGCATTGTCGGCATTGACGGAACGCCCGGCATGGACAGCTATCGCGTCGTTGCCAAGGTTCGCACGGGGGCGCAGGTAGGCAAGATCACCGACGGCCTTCTTTGCTACGAGCGCCGGAACGGTTTCGGTGGTCAGGAACACGATCCTGTTCGCAACCGGTTTTCCGCCTTCGAGCCACCAGTCTCGCGCTCGAACAAAGAACGGCTGACCGTCGCAGGCGAAGAACGTGAGGTCATGGGTGTCGAACCCATACTCCTCTGCATCGCGGATCGTGATCGGCTCGAACGTGTCGAGACCCATGCGTAAAGCGCGCTGGGCCGCTGCGCGCTCCACAGCGTTGACGGCTCCGCCGCTATTGCAGTGTCGTGAATAGGCCTGACGTTGGAGTTTGCTGTTGCCGGAAGACCAGATTTTTCCCGAGGCCACCCTGAGCCGCCGCAACCATCCCATTTCGCCCTGAGAGAAGCGATCCACGAAAGTCGAGGTGGAAACCTCATCATGGATGAGCCAGTTCAACTCACTGGCAGCGCGCGCCGATGCCGCATCGAACTCATCGGTGAAGAAATCCGCCGAAAGCATCTGCCGCGTAAAGGTGTTTGCCGCCCATTGATGGGCTACATCGTGGACGGAAAACAACACCACGTTTCCGCCTGCCATGCGCGTCCAATCTTCTTCCAGTCCCTGTCGCATCGCAGCCGCGACGCTCGGCTGAATTTCTTGGATCAGCGCCCACAAGCTGGTGTCAGCCTCATCGGCATCTTCAACTGTAAGTGCCGGGTGCTCGCTCTTCAGAACGGCATCCTGATATCGCCGGGAGAAGGAGCGCCACAGGACGCCGACGAAATCTCCTCGATGGCGAGAGTCAGAGGAATTGAATTCCCGAGCCTTGAGGGCTGCATCATCGTAGGTCGAGAAGGTGAACATGGACGGCTGCTCCGCCCGACCGGTCATCCGCGTCAGGCCGATGTGCCGCATGATCGACGTCGATTTTCCGACTCCTTCTCCGGCGTGAATCAGCATCATGGAATGGCCGGTCAGCCAAAATGGCATGAAGGCATCAAGACGGGAGCGGGACAGTTGGAGGTCGGCTAGATCGAACGATTTTGCGCGATCAGCGTCGGCGGCCAGATGGTCGAGAAGCGAGCCAAGCGGAAGAGGCAGTGGCGTGACGTGACCGACATCCTCTGCCCCACGGCCTTGTAGGCGGGGCACAATTCCCTCTTCGGACATGAATGACCCCGCAGTGCGGTCGGCTTCCGAATTGCGGAAACGCGCCACGTAACCGTTCGCCGTCGCATCGAGGCTGGCGAAGATCACCCCGGAATCCTCGTAAAAGTCTCGAAGCCATTCCTCACAGAACATGACTTGCGACGGCGTCAGCGGTGCCCGGCTGATCGGCGCAGCGGCCGCCTTTCGCTTTCCTGCCTCTCTGGACTTCGCCACGAAAAGGTTAGGCTGGTGAAAAAGCTCGGTGGCCGAGTTACGCTGAACGCTCTGCTCCCACAGCACGACCTGACGAACCTTCTGGCCATGTTGCAAGCCCAGAGGATGCTTGTGGCCGACGCGGCGGATTCCGTTGGGCATACGACGAAGCGCGGTTGAGGTTGCCAGTGAATGGTCGGGTTGCAGCCCGCCAGACGGCTGAAGGTGCTTCATCACGAGTTCCTTCAGCATCATCCAATGGGCTCGAAAACCGACGCGCACGGCGTCTGCTGACGGACGCGCGTCCGACCGGTCATGCATGAGCACGGTGTCGAGGACGATATTGATGTGCAGCGACTTGTTGCCCGAGTAGGTCACGTTGAGGAGCTTGAAATCGGCGAACCCCTTCAATTCACCAAAGAGCTTGCCGAACTGAGAGTTCCGCCATTCCTTAAGCGGCAGTGTCCACGAAAACTGCTCCGGGAGAAACCTCGCGTCCTCACAGTCGAACTCGAAGGTGTAGATGAGATGGTCACCGAGCGCTGCCCGTGATGATGGCCGGGTCCAATGT
>NZ_JBMDIO010000061.1:0-11596 GCF_057808725.1 Novosphingobium sp. FG90 | reverse complement strand
GGCGAAACCGGGGCCAATGGCGGGCTCTGCCAAGCCTTTTTCCGCAGCCTGTTAAGCCGGATTCCATCACCCGCGAAGTCCTCGCCCTCGTCGCGGAGCGGTTCCCAGACCATCCGGGATCGCTGGACGATTTCGATTACGCTGTCACCGCTGCCGATGCTCGGCGGCAGGCAGACCACTTTTTCGAATCCGCCCTTCCTGATTTCGGCCGTTACGAAGATGCGATGCTGATCGGCCAGCCGTTTTTATGGCATTCGATACTTTCGCCCTACATCAATTCGGGGCTGCTCGATCCGCTTTATCTGTGCCGCCGCGCCGAGGCGGAGTACCGGGCGGGCCGCGCGCCTATCAACTCCGTGGAAGGCTACATCCGGCAAATCCTGGGATGACGCGAATACGTGCGCGGGATTTACTGGCGCGAGGGGCCCCGATACGTGGCACGCAATTTCCTCAATCACCACGGGCCTTTGCCCGCGTGGTTCTGGACTGGCGAAACCGACATGCGATGCCTGCGCGAGGCAATTGGGCAGACCCTGTCCACAGGGCATGCGCACCAAATTCAAAGGCTCATGATCATCGGCAATTTTGCGCTGCTCATCGGCGCCGATCCCCGGCATGTCCACGAATGGTATCTTGAGGTCTATGTCGATGCCTATGAATGGGTCGAACTGCCCAATACGCTCGGCATGAGCCAGTTCGGCGACGGTGGTCTGCCAGGCTCGAAGCCCTATGTATCGTCCGGTTCCTACATCAACCGCATGTCGGATTATTGCAGTGCATGCGCATACTCGGTGCAGGTGCGGGTCGGCGACAAGGCTTGCCCTTTCAATGCGCTTTACTGGGATTTCCTCGCTCGGCACCGTGACAGGCTCAAGGGCAATCACCGCCTGACAATGCCCTATCGCACTTGGGATAGCCAGAGCAGCGAGGATCAGGCGGCCGTCTTGACGCAGGCACAAAAGCTCCTTCGTCAGATCGTATAGCATGGCCGGGAATGCGGTACGTGGATAGGTCGCGATCATTGCCCTTGGAAAATCACGCCCGCGTCGCGGCGTTTGCGCCATATCCGCAGAACCCTTTTCGGCTTTGGCATAAGAAGACCGGTAATGCGTAATTGCGGAGCGGGGATGGGATCAGGCCTGCGAAAGCGCAATTCGAAAGGCCCATCGCCCAGTATCGGCTGCGCCTCGTCAAACCGATGTTTCGCGTATCAGCATCTCCCGGACTTTCGTAGCCAGCGTGTCGGCTGCGAAAGGCTTGGTCAGCATGCCCATGCCCTCGTCGAGAAAGCCCGATCTTGTCGTGGCGTTGGGCGCATAGCCTGTGATGAAAAGCACGTTGAGCCCGGGCCGGGTCTCACGGGCGATCTCCGCAAGCTGGCGGCCGTTCATGCCGGGCAGGCCCACGTCCGTAACCAGAAGATCGATGCGCTCGTCAGATTGCAGCAGAGGGATCGCGGCCGCTGCGTCAGGTAGCTCGAGCGCATTGTATTGCAGATCCTTGAGCACCTCGGTGATGATAAGCCGCACCGACGGATCGTCCTCGACCACCATCACCGTCTCGCCAAGTCCCATAGGATACTCAGGCGATCCGCGTTGCACGGTTTCCGTCTCGCCGTGGGCTCGCGGAACGAACAGCTTGACCGTGGTTCCAAGGCCCAGCTCGCTGTAGATGCGCACGTGTCCACCGGACTGGCGCGTGAACCCATAGATCATCGAAAGCCCGAGCCCTGTACCCTGACCGACCGGTTTGGTCGTGAAAAAAGGTTCAAAGACCTTTTCGACGATCGATGGCGACATGCCAATGCCAGTGTCGCTAACGCTCAGGACCACGTACTCGCCGGGTTGAAGATCGGGATAGGCGCGGGTGTATCGCTCGTCCAGATGGATATTGTCGGTTTCGATGATCAGCTTGCCGCCATCGGGCATCGCATCACGGGCGTTGATGCACAAGTTGAGCAGCGCGCTTTCAAGCTGATTCGTATCGGTGGACGCTGGCCACAGATCCGCCTTGAAATGGGTCTCCAGCGCCGTCTGCTCGCCCAGAGTACGTTCAAGCAAGTCGCTCATCCCGCACACCAGGGTGTTGATGTCGGTTACTCGCAGGTCGAGCGACTGGCGCCTGCCGAATGCCAGCAAGCGCGCTGTCAATGCGGCGGCGCGCTGAGCGGACGCATTGCCGGCATCGATGTAGCGATCGACCCGGTCGAGCCGGCCTGCCGCTATATTGCGCTGAATAAGGTCGAGGCTGCCGATGATCCCGGTAAGCATGTTGTTGAAATCGTGCGCAATGCCGCCGGTCAGTTGCCCGATGGCCTCCATCTTCTGGCTCTGGCGCAAGGCCTCCTGCGCGGTTTCCAGTTCGGCTTCGCGCGCCTTGGCATCGGTGAGATCACGGCCCACCGCCACGAAGTTGATGCCGTCAGGTTCGGGCGCGACGATCCATTCGATGGTTTTCCAGCCACCGTCGTGCGCGGCGATGCGGTTCTCGAAGCGCACGGGTTCACGCGAGAGCGCCATCTGGCCGATCACATCGAGCGAACCCGGCCTGTCCTCAGGATGCATGAGGCTGGCGTAACCGCGCGTGAGCAGATCGTTCTCGCTCCAGCCCAGAACACGCGTCCACGCCGGATTGACGGCCGACATCATTCCGGCGAAATCGGCGCGCGCAAGCATGTCCTGCGACAGATCCCACAGCCGATCGCGCTCCGCGCGCGCCCGCTCGATCGCCGCCTTCACCCGTTCTGCGACTTCCTGGACGAGCATCTGCTCGGCCTCGTTCCATACGCGCGGCGTGGCGTTCTGGACTGCAAGCAGGCCGACCCACTGCTCCTCCTCGAACAGGACAACATCAATGAAGGCGCCTACCTCCCGGGCGGACAGGCCGTCCCGGGCCGCAGCGCTCAGGCGTTCATCGGCGGGGATGTCGTAAACCACCACGGGGGCGCCGTTACGGTAAGCAGCGAGGAGGTCGGGACCAAATGATGCCAGCGAATGCACTCCCGCGATCGAGCCGACGCTGCGCGCATAATCGCGCTCGACCGTCATCATGCCGGTACTGGTTATCTCGGCATAGAAGACGCGGCTGGCGTCGAGCAGTTCCCCGATACGGGCCGCGGCGAGGCTGGTGATCTCGGCCGGCGTCCTGAGCGAGCGCAGGTCGTCCGAAAGGGCAAGCAGAAATGCGCTGCGTCGCTGCGCCGCAACCCGCTCGGTCGTTTCCGAAAGAATGCAGATGACGCCTGCGGGATTACCCTCGGCATCACACACCGCGGAGTAATCCAGATCCATCCACACCTGCTCCGGGGCCCCATTGCGCAGCAGGGTCATTTCCTGATCGTGATAGTTCGGCGTCTCGCCCGAGAGGACCGCTTTGATCACCGTGTCGTTGAACGCGGCGACCTCCGGCCAGCTTTCGCGAACGTATGAGCCTAACGATTCAGGATGTCTGCTTCCCGCGAAATTCGAGTAGGCATCGTTGTAGAGCATGACGCCGCCTTGCCCCCACATCAAAACCATGGGAAGGCGGGAGCGCAGCACCAGCGATAGCGCGCTGGTGAGGCACTGCGGCCATTGGTCGATCGGCCCGAGCGGTGTGGCCGACCAGTCCTGCCTTTCGATGAGCTGCGCGCACGCACCGCCTCCGCGCAGGAAGAGCAGGGCACCCGAAGCAGGCGAGAAGTCAAAAATCGGTACTGAGGACATGCATCGGGACCTTGAAAGCCGCTTTCGAATCGTCGGTATGACAAGGGGGCGCGCGCTTGGTTATCGCCGTTGCCATAGCCGAAGCCGCTTTGTTCTGGAAACTCGGAACTCCGAGGGTGAGGCAAAGAGTTGCTATTGCGCAGCGGCCTCGGAGTTTCGGGGGAATGTAGATGAAAGCGATCCTGAAGCGACCGCTTCATCAGGCTTTTTCATTACGCGGCGAGCGGCGCCTTTTCCGGCGATTGTCGGCGCGTGGTATCATCGCGTTATGTCAGCACGTGCGCCGCGTTGTCGCTTGCAGCCCACAGGACCGGCAGCGGGCGGTGTGAGCAGGGCATATGCGATAGACGCGCTTCCCCCTTCATCACCGCGCTTGGTTTCGAGATCAATGGCGGGCCAGCCACTGCCGAGCAGCGAATTCCTGGGCTCGCGGGCGGATCACCGCGAGATCCGCCTACGTAGACGAGAGGGTTCATGTGTCGCGCGGCTTCGTAGAACTAAGATCGCCTGAAAGTCGGCACGGTGTAAATTGCGCGTTGGTTCGGCGTGCCTCCTGGGAGATGGTTCCCTGTCGACGACGTCTGACAGACGAGCTTAGAATACCGTGAATTGTAAGGGGCGGGCTATACGGCGAACAGCAGCCTCGATTTCTCGCTCTGGCACGTCATATCCGTGTTGCGCGTATCGCCGGGCGATGCTCAGAGCGCTGCGTATTGCCAGAGGCTGACCGATTTCGGCCATGTCCATTCGGATTCTGGTTTCCAGACGTTCCAACTCCGTCACCGGTTCGATCCTTCGCGCATGGCCGTATATCCTGTACCTCATGCTCAACCGGAAAGTCTGAAGTTTGATCCCGAGAATATCGTCGCCACTTCGCCTAAAGCGCTGGTTGTCGCCGCATCGTTGTCAGCCCGCTTTAACAAGTCGAGACGATAACGAAGCGTTCAACCCCTAAATGCTCCAACCTTAAGCACTCAAGGACCGGAAGGTGACTATCGCCTCAACAGGCTCCGCATTGCTTCACAACATTGCTTGGCAGGCGCCAGCAAAGGAATCTACCGAGGTTCGCCTAGGAGGCAGTCGCACGAGGCTGCTCCATGCGGCCCGTATGGCAATGAGTAGCCGCTATTGAACCGCAGGCATCGGGTTCCCACGTCAGGCCGGAAAGATGATTGGAAATCTATATGGCCGGAGGATGGTCGCGCGATGGCGCGGTGCAGGATCAGATCGACGATACCGTGAGTGACGCCGTCCGCAGTGCCCGTGCGCGCATGCCAGTTGGCGAGGGGCTAGAACATTGTGAAGACTGCGGGGAAAAAATCCCCCCTCGTCGGCGCAAAGCACTGCCAGGTGTACGCACGTGCGTCACTTGCCAAGGGCAGCGGGATAAAGCCATCGTCCATACCCACATCAACCGGAGAGGCAGCAAAGATAGCCAGTTGCGGTGAAGGGACCCCGTGTGTGGGCTCACGTTTGCAACTCTGCAGCTTGTCCTCAAGGCCCGCTCTAGAGCGGTCAGGGTCCGGTAGTAAGCTCCAGTTGATTAGCTGCCGACAGGGGCTAAGTGGCAGGGATGACGGCATCCGATCTCGAACACTTGCCTGTGGCTCGCCTTGTCCGGGAAAGAGGTGGCACCTCGCAGACGTGGCGTCATGCGCTTGGCAAGGTCATCGTGAGAGACAGGATGACCCATCCCCACTGCAATTGGGACTTCAGGCTCAGTGGTACGGATCCGCAGCGCGCTGCGATCGAACATCTGTTAGACGACCTGCGCCTTGAATATTTCTATCGTGACGATCGATTGATAGCCCGAAGGGATTCGGCACATAACGGATTTCGCCTCTCTTTCGCGCGAGCTTCCGTCCTTTAATCAAAACGGGCAACCGTTAAGGAGCGGTGCGGACTTTCCGCCATTCCCGGATCGACGGTGAAAAACAAAAATGCGCCCGGGCAACCCAAATTCCGGAAAAAGGCAAGGAGTAAGACAAGGGATCGTACACGCGATGCTGAGGGCTTCGGCAGGCGTCAGGGCACGATGACGCGCGAAAGTATCGGGATCGATGCGCTCGACTCGCAGCCCTGCACTGCTATCTTGTTCTATTATGGATCTTGCGACAGGCTGCGCGACCTTGCGTGCCACGTTCACGCGCGAGGACAGGTTTCTTTGAGCGTAGCTAAAGGTGTTTAGACAGTGACATTCGACAGGGGAAATCGTGGCTATGGCCGTGACCGGTTCGGCGGCGGTGATGATCGCTGGGGCAGCGGAAACGATCGATTCGGCGGCGGTGACCGGTTTGGAGGTGGCGGTGATCGTTTTGGTGGCGGCCAGCGCGGCGGCTTCGGTGGATCGCGCGGTGGTGGCTTTGGCGGCGGCGGTTTTGGTGGTGGCGGCGGTTCGCGTGGCGGCCCAGGCCAGATCGTTGGTCAGGGGCGTGGCACGGTCAAGTTTTTCAACTCCGACAAGGGTTTCGGATTCATCCAGCTTGAAGACGGCGGCGACGATGCATTCGTTCACATCAGTGCCGTGCAGTCCGCCGGCCTCGAAACGCTGGCGGAGGGACAGCAACTGGAGTTCCAGCTGGTCGAGCGAGGCGGCAAGGTTTCCGCTTCCGAACTGACCATAGTCGGCGAGGTCATCGTGGCCGAGCGCCGCGAGCGTGCTCCGGCTCCGCGCCAGTCGACTGGCGAAAAGGCCAGCGGCACCGTCAAGTTCTTCAACGCCGCCAAGGGCTTCGGCTTCATCGTACGCGATGACGGCCAGCCCGATGTGTTCGTGCACATCAGCGCCGTCGAGCGCTCTGGTGTGCACGGCCTTTCGGAAGGCGACCAGCTCGAATTCGAGATCGAGATCGACCGCCGCGGCAAGGCATCTGCCGCGAACCTGATCCAGCGCTAACGAATCCGGCCATGGCTGCTGCAAGTGGCCATGGCCTCATCTTCGGCTTTCCTCGATCGTATCGCGATCGGGGAAAGCATCCGGAAGCCCAAGCTTCTTCGCGTGTATGCCTTCGATAGAGTGCGCGCGGGGGCATGGATTTGCATCCTGCAGGCCCCGCACCACATAATCTGCTGCGAGCATCGGCTTTCTTCCGGAACTGATGATCGGCCACATTACTTGATTCGCAGACCGGCAGCCGTTCATTGCCGCGTGATGACCTTAGAACCTGCACCGGCCATGGCCCCATCATTGCCATGAAAAAACCAAAGAGACGACAGCGGATTACATGACCAACGACCAGTGCCGCGGCGACAGCGACTTTCCTCTTCTTGACCTAAACAAGGGCTCGGTCGGGCGGTTCATCGCCCGTGCCAAAAGTCAGGGTGTCATCACGGTCAAGGAACTGAATGCCGCTCTGCCGCAGGACCAGATGACCACCGATCAGATCGAGGACATCATGGCCGCGATCTCGGAAATGGGCGTCAAGATCATCGACAACGACGATAACGACGAGGATGAGAGCGAGAATGATGGCGTAGACGCCGTCGATGGCAGCGACGACGATACCGATCCGGATTCGGAGTCCGACGAGGGCAATGCCCGGCGCCGCGTTGGTGAAGGCCGCAAGGCCGACACGGCCGCGCGGTCCGACGACCCGGTGCGCATGTACCTGCAGGAAATGGGCGCGGCCGAGATGCTCAGCCGCGAGGGCGAGGCCGCCATCGCCAAGCGCATCGAAGCCGGCCGCGACATGATGATCATGGGGCTGTGCGAAAGCCCCATGACCTTCCACGCGATCATCGGTTGGTCCGAAGCGCTCAACAATGGCGAGATGCAGCTTCGCGAGATCCTCGATCTCGACGCGATGCTCTCCAAGGAGCCGCAGCCGGAAAACCTGGGCGAGGACGGTGAGGGCGACGGCGAGATTTCCGCTGCCACCGCCGGTCCGACCTTCAAGGACGATGACGATTCCGGCGAGGACAACTCGGAAGAAGTCGACGAGGAAGGCAACCCGATACCCAAGCGCAGGGTCGAGGAGGATGAAGAGGACAACACCCTCTCCCTCGGCCAGATGGAAGCCGCGCTGACGCCAGAAGCGCTGGAGAAATTCGCGCTCATCACCGAACTGTTCCGCACCTTCGAGCGCCTGCAGAGCGATCGTCTCGAAGCGCTGGCGCTGAGCATCGATTTCCCGACCACGAAGGAAGAGCAGTACCTGCAACTGCGCGAAGACCTCACCGCGCAGGTGGAATCGGTGCAGTTCCATGCGACCAAGATCGAACTTCTGGTCGACAACCTGTACTCCTTCAACCGCCGCCTGACGACGCTGGGCGGCCAGATGCTGCGTCTGGCCGAGCGTCACAAGGTGAAGCGCGCCGACTTCCTCGAAGCTTACACGGGCCGGGAACTGGACGACGCCTGGGTCGCCGAAGTGGCCAAGAAGGACAAGAAGTGGGCCGCCTTCGCGGAAAACGAGGCTGAACCTGCCGAGCGCATCCGCGTCGAAGTGTCCGACATCGCCGCCGCCACCGGCATGGCGCTTCCCGAGTTCCGCCGCATCGTCAACATGGTCCAGAAGGCCGAGCGCGAGGCGCGCATCGCCAAGAAGGAGATGGTCGAAGCGAACCTGCGTCTGGTGATCTCGATCGCCAAGAAGTACACCAACCGCGGCCTGCAGTTCCTGGATCTCATCCAGGAGGGCAACATTGGCCTGATGAAGGCGGTCGACAAGTTCCAGTACCGCCGCGGCTACAAGTTCTCGACGTATGCGACCTGGTGGATCAGGCAGGCGATCACGCGCTCGATCGCGGATCAGGCCCGTACGATCCGCATCCCGGTCCACATGATCGAGACGATCAACAAGCTGGTTCGCACCAGCCGCCAGTTCCTCCACGATCAGGGCCGCGAGCCCACGCCGGAGGAAATGGCCGAGAAACTCTCGATGCCGCTCGAGAAGGTGAAGCGGGTGCTGAAGATCGCCAAGGAGCCGATCTCACTCGAAACGCCGATCGGCGACGAGGAAGACAGCAGTCTCGGCAACTTCATCCAGGACGAGAACGCCGTCATCCCGGTGGACGCGGCGATCCAAAACAACCTTAAGGAAATGATCACTCGCACGCTGGCCTCGCTCACGCCGCGCGAGGAGCGCGTGCTGCGCATGCGCTTCGGCATCGGCATGCCCACCGATCATACGCTTGAGGAAGTCGGCCAGCAGTTCTCGGTGACCCGCGAACGTATCCGCCAGATCGAAGCGAAGGCGCTGCGCAAACTCAAGCACCCGAGCCGGTCACGCATCATGCGCGCATTCCTCGATTAGGCGCGGCCCGCTCGATATTCGATCGAATTGCGGTCGGGGAGCACCGGGGGCAGAATTGCGGGCTCAATGGCGTGGATGGGTGGTAAGCGGCGGTTGCAGATCGCCTCGTATTCGCGAAAGTCCTACTAACAATCTGGCCTGTACCTCGACTCGATGTCCAGCCATCTTGGAGCATTACTGGGGAATCGTCATGGTCAAGCAGCTTGCACATTTCGGGATGGCGGTCACGCTTGCTCTCACTTGTCAGGGACATGCTATGGCAGAACAAGCAGGTCACGTCACCGGCGTCGGCGGCGTTTTCATCAAGAGTAATGACCCGCAGGCGCTCATAAACTGGTATCGAGAAGTTCTTGGTCTTGATGTCCAGTCTTGGGGCGGAGCTGCATTGGCGTTCGATGCGCCGGGCCATCCTCCAAAGGTCTCCTGGACGCCGCTCCCGGAATCCAGTGACTACATGGCACCGTCAAAGCGAGAGTTTATGATCAACTTCGCTGTGGACGACATGGACGCTATCGTCGCGAGACTTACCGCTCACGGCGTTCCGATTTTGAAGCGCTATGATGATGACGCTTTCGGTCGGTTCGCCTGGATACAAGATCCAGACGGCACCAAAATCGAGCTTTGGGAGCCGAAGCGAAGTTAGGTGCAGCCGAGGCGAATAGGCAAAACTTTAATATCCGCTTTGGGACGTGTGCCGCTGGAACGCGTTGGAGGCCAAATCTCTGTAAGGTCGTTGTTCCGGTTCCAAGATTTGGATTGCATCTCCGGCGGCTGAAAAGGGCGCCAGCTGCCGATCTGTGCGGCATCAGCGATGCGCAATCAGTGTGCTCGAAGCCATGATCCGAACCTCAACTCGAGAAATGCGTCGATACCGACTGTCGGAACAGCAAGGGCAAGGATCGCAGTATTCTATGAGGGCGAGATCGACATCTTCCTGCTACGAAACGCCAGACAACCGCAAAAAGACAGGTGGCGCAGCGTAAGCCCCGCGCTTGATCGCGGGTTGATCTGCGCAAAATTGCCTTCAATCAGGCAACAAGGCCCGCCCACGCGATCAGGGCGGTAGTTCGGGGGCGGGCCTTGCATTCGGGTCACCCGACTGTGCCAGGCCGGTGCACCATCCACTTTGCATATTTCGAATTGGTAAGGATCGTTGATGAAGCGGCGCTTTACCATTGTCACAGTGAAACCCTGAACCGGTAAGGCGAGAGACAGGAACCGGTGCCAATCGCCTCGGTTCTTCCGTCCATGGAGACCCGGATGACCACCGACCCGCACGAAATCAAGACCGTTCCTAACCTGGATCTGAACCGGTACCTTGGCACCTGGTTCGAGATTTGCCGCCTGCCGCTCAAATGGGAAGATGCACAGGCGAGCGACATCACGGCCACGTATTCGCTTAACCCGGACGGATCGATCAGGGTCGACAACCGCTGCATCGACAAGAAGGGCGAACCCGATCAGGCAATCGGACAGGCTTTTCCTGTTGACGCAGGAAATGCAAGGCTGAAGGTCAGCTTCCTGCCACAATATCTGCGCTGGCTTCCTTTCGCCAAGGGTGACTACTGGGTGATGAGGATCTCGCCGGACTATACCGTCGCTCTGGTCGGAACGCCGGATCGCGCCAACCTGTGGCTGCTTGCGCGTACGCCTCGTCTGTCGGCGAAGGTGCGCGACGATTATCTGTCGAGCGCGACTGCACAGGGCTTTGATCTGGCCGCGCTCATTTCACCGCGCCAGAGCGGGAACATCGTCTCAGACACAGTGCTCGCCTCGACATAAAGGGATGGAAGACCTCATTGGTCAGCGCGCACGGACTTCCAAGCTGTAGGCAGAACGCCGACACGCCGCAAATCACGGCGTTCCGCTGAATCTGCGTCAGTAATATCGGCCTACTGCGTTGGGCACTTGCAAGCGCGTCGCTCTGCCAGACATCGACGCCGCGCCGTGTCCGGAAACACTATTGGGCCGATCACATATGGAACGGATTGTGCGCGGTTGTGGGATGACGAGTAAACCCATTTCCTCCTCCCGGGCGACCTTGCGATTGAGCGACCGGCTGGGATCGTCGCGCCGCACTGCTTCCGGCGCCAGGATCCCGAAACATGGAGCTACGTGCTGGCTGAAGATTTCTTTCCCGATACGCTCAAGAGGTACAGGCATCGTCTCGTCGACGTTGAGATTAAGGCATTATTATTCTTCCTCTTTTACCTTTGCGAAGCGGGCAGGAGACGGCAGTATGCAAAGAGGATGTCAGGGCTGTAGATCCGACGGCGAGAATTTTGATCTTGCGATGGCTTTTCAACCGATAGTCGATTGCGAAACTGGCGATCCTTTCGCTTTTGAAGCGTTGGTCCGCGGCAGCAACGGCGAGGGTGCGGCTGAAGTGCTGTCCAGGGTGACACCCGAGAATAGGTACGCATTCGACCAGCAATGCAGGGTCGCAGCGATCAAGGGGGCGGTCGAGGCCGGAATCCTTGACTCCGGCGCCAGGCTTTCAATCAACTTTCTGCCCAACGCTGTGTATTCTCCAGCGGCGTGCATCCAGCTCACGCTCAAAACTGCCCGCGATGTCGGCTTTCTGAGAACGGCGGAGCAATATTCGGCCACGCTAGCGGCGGGATAGTCCCGCTGCGG
>NZ_JBMDIO010000060.1:0-14386 GCF_057808725.1 Novosphingobium sp. FG90 | reverse complement strand
CATATCCACCAAAACCCACGCCTCCCTGCGGGCTTCAGCGCTTTTCACAGACGACGATCGACGTCCACGAGGGCGATGCTCAGCGCCTCGTTGCCCGCAAGCGCCATCTCGAAGCGGCGCAGGAAGCCTGCACGGTTGGCGAGGCCGGTCAGCTCGTCCGTCTCCGCCCTGCGCGCCAGTTCGCCTTCGCGGGTCTTGCGGGCGGTCACGTCCACCAGCGTCGCGACCGTCCCCGAGACCTGCCCCTGATCGTCGCGCTCGGCGCGGAACTTGGCTTCGATCCACAGGCCGCCGGGGCGCTCGACCTCCATGGTCACGGTCGTATCCGCGTCGAGCGCCCTGAGATGGGCTGCGAAGAGCGCCTCGCCGAGCGGCGGATCGAGTTCGCCGATGTGCGAGCCCAGCAGCCGCTCCGCACCCTCGCCGACCAGCGGAACGGCATCGCCCACCGCCCGGGTGCAGGCTCCGTCCGCACTGAAGCGCAGCAGCACGATGGAAGAGCGGTCGGCAAGGACCTTGAGCGCGCGCTCGCTCTCGCTGAGCCGGTCGATCAGGTCGCGGCGTGCGGCCAGCGCGGCGGCGACGGGCATCATCAGCACCAGCACGGTGGCGAGGTAGAACTGCAGGAAGGTCATCTGCACGCCCATGTCGCGGCCCGACAGGTTGACGGGGCCATGGCCGTAGAACGTGGCGACGCCGCCGGTCACCGCCACCAGCATCACGGCCACGCTCGTCCCCTGCCAGCCGAGCTGGAACGAGACCAGCATCAGCGGCACCATCGGCAGGAACAGCAGCGGAAAGCGGTCCTGGCTGAACACCCCGACGCTGACGGCAAGGACCGTGACGTGGAGCAGCAGGTGCTGTCCCCGCTCGCCCCACGATGCGCCGCGCAGCGCGGGGATCGTGTCGCCGTGGAAAAGGCCGAAGAAGAACGGCGTGAAGATCAGAAGGCCCAGCGCATCGGCGCAGAACTTGGTGGCGAGCGAGGTCCCGATCGGCAGGTCGAACGCGATGTTCGCGATGCCCGCACCGAGCAGGGCGCCGAAGGCCGGGGCGATCATCCCCGCACAGACGACGAAGCGGCCCACCGAGGCATGCTGGTGCAGCAGGCGGCCATCCGCATCGACCGTGGCGCGCAGCAGCCATGCCGCCATTGCGATCTCCAGCGTGTTGGAGACACCGAAGGCCAGCGGACCGGACACTACCCCGCGAATCGCGAACCCGGCGGCGGCGACGGCGATCAGGCCGCTCGCCAGGAACACCGGCCACTCCCGTGGCCGGCGCCCCAGCAGCTGCGCCAGGACCACGGCGTTGGCCGGCCACACCGAGGCAAGGTTGCCCTGAAAACTGAGGTACTTGATGACCGCCGCCGAAAGCGCGAAGCACACCAGTCCTGTCAACAGGGGTGCGACGATGAGGCGGGCCTTGGGCATCTCTTGCGGGTCTCTGGACGCTTCGAACGCACGGCGCTGTGCGGACTTCTCGTGCAAACGTTTGCGTCCGGAGTGGTTAAGATTCCTCCTCGGATTACGGGTCTACGCGCAGTTTCCTTGCGCCGTTCCTTCCCCAAGCGCCTTGCCTTTCGCGCCCGCCCCGCCTAGCGGCACCGGCACGAATTGGCCGCTACCCGCGTCAGCTGCAAGGAGTCGAACATGGTCCCCCGCTACGCCCGCCCCGCGATGACCGCGATCTGGGAACCCGAAGCCCGCTACCGCATCTGGTTCGAGATCGAGGCGCACGCCGCCGTCAAGATGGGCGAGATGGGCACCGTCCCCGTATCCGCAGGTAAAGCATTGTGGGACTGGTGGGCGACCAGCCCCAAGATCGACGTCGCCGCGATCGACGCGATCGAGGCCGTCACCAAGCACGACGTCATCGCCTTCCTCGACTGGGTCGCGCAGCAGGTCGGCCCCGAAGCGCGCTTCATGCACCAGGGCATGACCAGTTCCGACGTGCTCGACACCACGCTGAACGTGCAGCTGGTCAAGGCCGCCGACATCCTGCTCGAAGACCTCGACGCCCTGCTCGCCGCGATCAAGCGCCGCGCCGAGGAGCACAAGTACACCCCCACCATCGGCCGCAGCCACGGCATCCACGCCGAGCCCGTCACCTTCGGCCTCAAGCTCGCCGAAGCCTATGCCGAGTTCAGCCGCTGCCGCACGCGCCTCGTCTTCGCGCGTGAGGAAATCGCGACTTGCGCGATCTCGGGCGCGGTCGGCACTTTCGCCAATACCGACCCGGCGGTTGAGCAGTACGTCGCCGACCAGCTGGGCCTCGGGATCGAGCCGGTCTCCACGCAGGTCATCCCGCGTGACCGCCACGCGATGTTCTTCGCCGTGCTGGGCGTCATCGCCAGCTCGATCGAGCGCCTTGCCGTCGAAGTGCGCCACCTCCAGCGCACCGAAGTTCTGGAGGCCGAGGAATACTTCTCGCCCGGCCAGAAGGGTTCGTCGGCGATGCCGCACAAGCGCAACCCCGTCCTCACCGAGAACCTCACCGGCCTCGCCCGCGTGGTCCGTTCGGCCGTCGTCCCGGCGATGGAGAACGTGGCGCTGTGGCACGAGCGCGACATCTCGCACTCCTCGGTCGAGCGCTTCATCGGCCCCGACGCGACGATTACCCTCGACTTCGCGCTGGCCCGCCTGACCGGCGTGATCGACAAGCTGCTGATCTACCCCGCGCGCATGCAGAAGAACCTCGACCGCATGGGCGGCCTGGTCCACTCGCAGCGCGTGCTGCTGGCGCTGACGCAGGCGGGCCTGACCCGCGACGAGAGCTACCGCCTCGTCCAGCGCAACGCGATGAAGGTGTGGGAATCCGACGGCCAGCTCTCGCTGCTCGAACTGCTCAAGGCCGACCCCGAAGTCGCCGCCGCGCTTCCGGCCGAGGTGATCGAGGACAAGTTCAACCTCGACTACCACTTCAAGCACGTCGACACGATCTTCGCCCGCGTCTTCGGCTGAGCCGAGGGGGCTTCGACAAGCTCAGCCTGAGCGGGTTGAGAGGGCAATTCCAACCTTGCCGCTCAAGTCCGCTCATCCTGAGCCTGTCGAAGGATGAAGAGGCGAGGCGCGCCCTCGCCCTTCGATCCCTCCGGCCCCTTCCCTTGCGGAAAATTCACGCCTAGCATCGCCGGGAAAGCAGGAGGAACAATGCAGGTCATCCGCACCATCGCATGGGTCGTGCTCACCGCCGTGCTCGTCGCATTCATCGCGATGAACTGGACCAAAGTGCCGGTAAACTTCTGGCCTCTGGCAGACGGCAACTACTTCCACTTCGAATGGCCGGTCGGCGTCGTCGCGCTGCTGTTCTTCGGGCTCGGCATGCTCCCGGTCTGGGCCTACCTGCGCGCCGTGCGCTGGCGCCTCAACCGCCGCATTGCCAGCCTCGAGAACTCGCTGCGCGCCACCTCGATGCCCTCGCTCGCTGAAGCGCACGAAGCCGTGCCCGTCACCCCAATCGAAACCCCGTCGGAAATCGAGAAGTCATGAACCGCAATCCCGTCTACCTCGCCCTCGACCTCCCTCGCCTCGACGCCGCAGAAGCGCTGGCGCGCAAGGTCTCGGGCCATATCGGCGGGATCAAGCTGGGCCTCGAATTCTTCTGCGCCCACGGCCACCACGGCGTCCATGAACTGCACAAGGTGGGCCTCCCCATCTTCCTCGACCTGAAGCTGCACGACATTCCCAACACCGTCGCCGGCGCCATGCAGGCGATCCACGTACTGCAGCCCTCGATCGTCACCATTCACGCCGCCGGCGGCCGCGCCATGATGGAAGACGCCAAGGCCGCCGCCGGCGAAAACTGCAAGGTCGTGGCCGTCACCGTGCTCACCAGCCTCGACGGCGACGACCTCTCCGCCATCGGCGTCAACGCCAACCCCTACGACCAGGCCCTGCGCCTCGCCGACCTCGCTCACTCGGCGGGCCTCGACGGCATCGTCTGCTCGGGCCACGAAGTCGGCGCGGTGCACAAGCAGTGGAAGGACGGCTACTTCGTCGTCCCCGGCCTGCGCCCCGCAGACGGCAAAGTTGGCGACCAGAAGCGCACCGTCACCCCGCGCGAAGCCCGCGATGCAGGCGCCAGCGTGCTCGTGATCGGACGGCCGATCAGCCGCGCGGAGGATCCGCTCGCAGCGGCGAAGGCTATCGAGGCTACTCTTTAAGAACGGAAAAAGAGGATTCTGGGGCCATCGCCCCAGACCCCCATACTGTCGTCGTTGCGCGCGCAGCCGCGTAGAGCCTACATTGCGCCGCAGGCTATTAGTCTCCCGACGAAGCCTCATTGCGTGATGATGCTGCACGCGCGACCTCGACATTTTACGGGGTGCAGGGGTGGTAAACCCCTGCCTTCTCTCCCTTTCACCTTAACCCTTGCACACTTCACCGTTCAGCCCTTCGCAACCTCGCTCACTCCAGATCGTTGCTCACCGAACAACCCCCGGGAGTGCGACCCCATTATGAAGAGCCTGAGCCTGCTCGCCGCCACGGCTATGGCAGCATCCGCCCCTTCGGCTTTCGCCCAGCAGGCCCCTGCTCCTGCCATCGAGGCCGGGCACACCATGCTCACCGTCACGGCCGAAGGTTCGTCCACGCGCGAGCCTGACATGGCCAGCTACAGTGCCGGTGTGACCACGCAGGGCACGACTGCCAGCGAGGCGCTTTCCGCCAATTCCGCACAGATGACCAAGGTGATCGCCGCGCTCAAGAAAGCCGGGATCGCCGACAAGGACGTTCAGACCAGCAACCTCAACGTCAATCCGGTCTACGCCCAGCCCAAGCGCCTGCCCGATGGGTCTTACGAGGACGACGGCCAACAGCGTATCGTCGGCTATCGTGCCAGCAACTCGGTATCGGTCCGCCAGCGCAAGCTGCAGGACATGGGCAAGGTGATCGACGCGCTCGTCACGGCGGGTGCGAACCAGGTCAACGGCCCGAACTTCATGCTGTCGCAGCCCGAGGCGGCGATGGATGAGGCGCGTGTCGAGGCGATGAAGTCCGCCCGCGCCCGCGCCGACCTCTATGCCAAGGCGTCGGGCCTGCGCGTCGCGCGGATCGTCTCGATCAGCGAGAGCGGCGGTTATGCGCCGCAGCCGGTGATGTTCGTGCGCAAGGAAGCGCGTGACATGGTCGCCGCCGCAGCGCCGCCGCCGGTCGCTGCGGGTGAGTTGGAGATGAACGTCAACGTGACGGTGCAGTTCGAACTGGCGCCTTAATTGACCATCATCTCGTTCGATTGAATGTGATAGCCGACGAGCGCGAGCTTGTCGGCTTCACTTTTTCGGAAGACGAACTGTTCAGTGCCGCTGCCGCGCTCGAACAGGGTTTCGTTGGTGATCGTCATGAAGCTGCCGTTAGTGCTGGCATTGCGGTTCCAGCCGACCTGCTTGCTCGACTTCACGTTGCCCAGCTTGCGATGCACCGCGTCGAGCATGGCGACGAACTGCTTGCGCGTGGTGGCCTTGCGCATGTCCTCGCCGGTGCCCTCCCAGATTTCCTGCGAATGACCGGCATCGAGTTCTTCGTGGAAGCGGACCACTTCGGCGTCGGCCTTGCCGATCACCTCTTTCATGCTGCAGCCGCCGAGCATTGCCGCTGCGAGGAATGGCATTAGATAGCGGCCCAACCGATTCACTTCGCGTCCTTCCGTGATGGAGGACCGCAGCTTAGGGCAAGGCACGCATATGCCAACAGCGGCAATCAAGATTTGCGGGATCAGCACCGGCGATTCGCTGGAAGCGGCGATCCGCGCCCGCGCCGCGCACATCGGCCTTGTGTTCTTCGCCAGGAGCCCGCGCGCGGTGAGCCCCGTGCAGGCCGCCCAGCTTTCGGAGCGCGCGGCAGGCCGGATCGGCCGCGTCGGCCTGTTCGTGGACGCCGACGACGCGCTGCTCGGCGAAGCGGTGGGTGCGGCAAAACTGGACGCGCTGCAACTCCATGGCTCAGAGACGCCCGAACGCGCCGCGCAGTTGCGTGCGCGCTTCGGCATCCCCGTGTGGAAGGCGCTGTCCGTCGCCACCGCCCACGACGTCGCCCGCGCGAATGCCTATGCGGGCGCGGCCGACCTTATCCTCTTCGACGCCAAGACGCCCAAGGGCGCCCTGCCCGGCGGCATGGGCCTCAGCTTCGACTGGGGCCTCGTCGCGAACTGGAAGGGGCCGCTGGCATGGGGGCTCGCCGGAGGGCTCGACTCGGCGAATGTCGCCGAGGCTATCCGCCTGACCGGTGCGCCGCTGGTGGATACGTCCTCGGGCGTCGAAAGCGCGCCGGGCGTAAAGGACGAAGCGCGCATTGCCGCCTTCTGCGCGGCGGTCCGGTCCGCCTCATAAAGAAAGGGGCGGCCCTTTCGGACCGCCCCTTTCCTGGCTTACGCTGTTTTCACAGCGATCGGATCCGTGGGATCAGAACTTGACGCCCACGCCCACGAGGCCGCGGTCGGCGTCGGGGGTGTTGTCGCCGACCAGCAGGTGCTGGTATTCGGCCTTCACGTAGTAACGCGAGCCGACGTCCTGCTGCACGCCGCCACCGACGCCCACGGCGCTGTTGCCGTAGCGGGTGTTCTTCGACTGCCAGTCGGCCAGCGCGTAGACCTTGGTGCCCGGAACCGGCTGCACGCCGATGCGGCCGCCGGCGCCCCACGAAACGCGGGTGTTGTCGGTCAGGATCTTGTCCGCCGAACCCTGAACGCCCACGAAGAGCTTGTCGGAGAGGTCGTAGTCGTAACCAGCGGCCACGCCAGCCGTTGCTTCGCTGTCGCTACCGTTCCAGATCACGCCGCCGCGCGCTTCGACGCGAGCTTCGTTAGCCAGGGCGGGAGTGGCAGCGGCCACGGCAGCAACCGCGGCGAGCGAAACAAGTGCAATACGCATATTTTATAACTCCAAGTATTCCTGCGATCCCGACCCTCATCGGGGTTATCGTCGGGAGCCCCGCCGCTGGACCCCGTCACCTTTCAGTCAGATGAACGGTAAATTCCTGGAATCATTGAAAACGTCACAAAACTGCAGTTTATGACCGTTAGGTGCTTTTGCCGATTTACAGTTGCATTGTTTGCAATTGAATATCCGCCAGGCGATTACCAAGCCCTCTGGGGCACCCACGGATTTCCGCCCTCTCCGATCCAAACGAGGCCCCTCTCCTCATCGTATCTGGACAAGCGCGGGGGGGTCTGCCAAGCGCCGGATCATGACCGTTCAGAGCCCCAATTCGCTTCGTTCGTATCCCGATGAGTCGGGTCACTTCGGCCAGTTCGGCGGGCGCTACGTCGCCGAGACGCTGATGCCGCTGATCATCGACCTCGAAAAGGAATACCGAGCCGCGAAGCTGGACCCGGCGTTCCAGGCCGAGTTCGAAGATCTGCTCAAGACCTTCGTGGGCCGTCCCAGCCCGCTCTACCCCGCCCCGCGCATCACCGAGCATTTCCGCAAGCTCGCGCCCGAGGGCAAAGGTCCGAAAATCTACTTCAAGCGCGAAGACCTGAACCATACCGGCGCGCACAAGATCAACAACTGCGTAGGCCAGATCCTGCTGGCCATGCGCATGGGCAAGACCAAGATCATCGCCGAGACCGGCGCAGGCCAGCACGGCGTCGCCACCGCCACCGTCGCGGCGCGCTTCGGCTTGCCCTGCACGATCTTCATGGGCGCCAAGGATGTCGAGCGGCAGGCGCCGAACGTGTTCCGCATGAAGCTGCTCGGCGCCGAAGTGGTGCCGGTAACCAGCGGTGCGGAGACGCTCAAGGACGCGATGAACGAAGCGCTGCGCCACTGGGTCGCGAACGTTCACGACACTTTCTACATCATCGGCACCGCGGCCGGTCCGCATCCCTATCCCGAACTCGTGCGCGACTTCCAGAGCGTGATCGGCACCGAGGCCCGTGCGCAGATGCTGGAGGCCGAAGGTCGCCTGCCCGACATGCTGGTGGCGCCGGTGGGCGGCGGATCGAACGCGATCGGCTTGTTCCACCCCTTCCTCGACGACGCGGACGTGGCGATCGTCGGTATCGAAGCCGCCGGTCACGGCATCGAGAGCGGCCAGCACGCCGCCTCGTTGACGGGCGGCAGGCCGGGCATCCTTCACGGCAACAAGACCTACCTGCTGCAGGACGAGGACGGCCAGATCACAGAGGCTCATTCGATCAGCGCCGGTCTGGATTATCCCGGCCTCGGCCCTGAGCATTCATGGCTGCACGAGGCGGGCCGGGTGAAGTACCTGCCGATCACCGACACCGAGGCGCTTGAAGCGTTCCAGCTGTGCTGCGCGCTCGAAGGCATCATCCCGGCGCTGGAAAGCGCCCACGCCCTCGCCGCGCTGCCGCAGCTGACGGCTCAGCTGGACGCGGACAAGCTGCTTGTCGTCAACGTTTCGGGACGCGGCGACAAGGACATCTTCACCGTCGCCGAGGCGCTGGGGGTCGAGCTTTGAAAAAGGGTGGGTGGCAACGGTCGCTGATCGACGCCGCCGTGCTCTGGATGGCGGTTTTCCCGGCGATCAAGGTCCTCGCCGACCTCGTCCGGGTACGCTCCTTCGACCTTTCGGGCGCGGGCTACTACTGGGCCTTCGCCTTTCGGGGCAGCTGGAGCGACATTGCCGTCAGCCTCGCCTACCTCGCCGTTTTCGTCGGCCTGACCGCCGCCATTCTCCGCTATTCCGGAAAGACGCTGTTCTCCTGATGACCCGCTTCGAAACCGCATTCGCCAAAGGTCCCGCGCTCGTCTGCTTCATCACCGGGGGCGACGGCGACACCGCATCGAACCTCGACGCGCTCGTCGCGGGCGGCGCCGACGTGATCGAGCTGGGCATGCCCTTCACCGATCCCATGGCCGACGGTCCGGCGATCCAGGAAGCCAACTTGCGCAGCCTCGCCAAGGGCACGCGCACGGCCGACATCTTCCGCATAGCCGCCGAGTTCCGGCAGCGTCACCCCAACGTGCCGCTGGTGCTGATGGGCTACGCCAACCCGATGACGATTCGCGGCCCCGAGTGGTTTGCCAAGGAATGCGCCAAGGCCGGCGTCGACGGCGTGATCTGCGTCGATATTCCCAGCGAGGAAGACGCCGCCCTCGGCCCGGCACTGCGTGAAAAGGGCGTGTCGCTGATCCGCCTCGCCACCCCGACCACCGACGCCGCGCGCCTGCCCAAGGTGCTGGAGGGCTCCTCGGGCTTCCTCTACTACGTCTCCGTCGCGGGTATCACCGGCATGCAGCAGGCAGCGCAAGGCTCGATCGAGGACGCCGTGGCGAAGCTGAAGGCCGCCACCGACATTCCCGTCGCGGTCGGTTTCGGCGTGCGAACGCCCGAACAGGCCGCCGCGATCGCCAGGGTTGCGGACGGCGTGGTCGTCGGCTCGGCCTTCATCGATATCGTCAAGCAGCATGGCGATGCCGCTCCAGGGCCGCTTCAGGACTACACCGCATCGCTCGCGGCTGCGGTTCATTCGGCGCGCGAGAACGCCTGAGCTGGATTGTGCAGCGGGGGCTTCGACAAGCTCAGCCTGAGCGGATTTGAGAGGAATCTCAGTTCGATGGGTTTTAAGAATCCCCTGCCCCCCGCTCAGGCTGAGCTTGTCGAAGCCCCTGCGCGCAAGGCGCCATCGAGGACACCATGAAAGACTTCGCCGTGTCCGATGCGCCCGCCGTACAGGCCCAGCTCGATCGCCTAGCGGCGCTGTCGCTGCCGCAGGGCCGCATCGGGCTTGATGCGATCCGTACCCTCCTGTCGCGCCTCGGCGATCCGCACTTGCGCATTGCGCCCGCTTTCCACGTCGCGGGCACCAACGGCAAGGGATCGACCTGCGCCTTCCTGCGCGCGATCCTGGAGGCGCAGGGGTACAAGGTCCACGCGATCACCAGCCCGCATCTGGTGCGCTACAACGAGCGCATCCGCATTGCGGGCGAACTGGTCAGCGACGAGGAACTCGCCAGCCTGCTGGCCGAAGTTCTGGACGCGGCGGACGGCCTCGAAGTCAGCTTCTTCGAGACGACGATCGCCGCCAGCTTTCTCGCCTTCGCGCGCCATCCGGCGGATGTCTGCGTGATCGAGGTCGGCCTCGGTGGCCGTTTCGACGCCACCAACGTGCTGCCCGCGCCGCTGGTCTGCGGCATGGCGACGCTGGGCATCGACCACGAACGCTTCCTCCTCGCGCCGGAGGACGGTACGCCCGCCGAGCCGCTTACCCGAATTGCCTTCGAGAAGGCGGGTATCCGCCGCCCGCACGTGCCGCTGGTGACGCAGGCCTATCCGCACGACGTCACCGCGTTCCTGCAATCGCTGGCGGCATCGGAGGACGTACCGCTGTCCTCGCGCGATGCCGAATGGAAGGCGCAGGCCACCCGCGACGCGATCTGGTTCGAGGATCGCCACGGTTCGTTGACGCTCCCCCTCCCCGAGATGCCGGGCGCTCACCAGGCCGACAACGCCGCCCTCGCCGTGGCGATGCTGCGCGCGCAGGACGTGCTGCGCATCGATCCCCACGCCTTCGCCGAAGGCATCCGCACCGCCCGCTGGCCCGCGCGCATGCAATTGCTGGGCGATGGCCCGCTTACCCGCCTCGTCCCCGGCACGCCGGTCTGGCTCGACGGCGGCCACAACCGCGACGCGGGGCTGGCCCTGGAGAAAGTGCTGCGCGAGCGTGGGCAAGCGCCGCATCTGATCCTCGGCATGATCGCGGGCAAGGATCCCGGCGCCCTGCTCGACCCGCTGCACCGCCTCGTCGAAAGCGTGACGCTGGTGCCTGTGCCGGGGCATGATTGCCATCCGCCCGAGGCGTTTGCAGGCTGGTCACTCCCAACGACGACCGCGCCGGATGTGGCGACGGCGCTGCGCGAACTGGAGAGACTGTCCCCGCGCGCGGTTCTGATCGCGGGCTCGCTGTACCTTGCGGGCGCAGTGCTGCGGGACAATGGCGAGTTGCCGGATTAACTCGTCGTCCGGGACGATGTAACGCTACTCGACCTCGCCCGCCGACCCCAACGCCTGATCGACAAGTCCGGTCCGGCTCAGCCACCAGAACAGCACGATACCCGGCAGCGACAGCACAGTCGTCAGCAGGTAGAAGTTCACGTAGCCCATGGCCTCGATCAGCGCGCCGGCGGTCGTGCCGGTCGCAAGGCGCCCGACCACGCTCGCCCCCGCAGAGATCAGCGCGTACTGCGCGGCCGTGTAGCGCAAGTCGCACAGCGCCGAGAAATAGGCGATCACCACCACGCCGCCGTAGCCCGAGGCGATGTTCTCGAACCCGATGGCCCCCGCCATGCCCCAGTTGCTGTGCCCGGCCGCTGCCAGCGCCGCGAAGCTCAGGTTGGACACGCCCATCAGCACCAGCGAGAGCATCACCGAACGCTTGAGGCCCATCCGCGCATAGGCGACGCCGCCGATGAACACGCCGATCATGTAGGCCCAGAAACCCAGGCCGATGTCGTAGATCGCGATCTCGTCGTTGCTGAAGCCGAGGTCGTCGAACAGCAGGCGGAAGGTCAGGTTCGCCAGCGTGTCGCCGATCTTGTGGACGAGGATGAACAGCAGCACCAGGAACGCGCCGTTGCGGCGGAAGAACTCGCCGAACGGCCCGGTGATCGAGGACCAGACTTCCGCCAGCCCCTTCTTCTCCACCACCACCTTGCGGCGTTCAGGCTCGCCGAGGAACAACGCCGTCAGCATCGCTGGCAGCGCGAAGACGGCGCAGGCGGCATAGCCCACGCTCCAGCCGTAGCGCGCCGAAAGCACCAGCGCGAGCGCACCCGCGCCTGCTGAGCCGATGCGCCAGCCGTACTGGCTCATGCCCGATCCGGTACCGAGCTGATAGGGTTTCAGCGTCTCGATGCGGTAGGCGTCGATGACGATGTCGAAGCTGGCGCCCGCCACGCCCACCAGCACCGCGGCCAACACCGTCGCACTCATATCCGCCGCCGGGTCGACCAGCGCGAGGTTCACTACCGCCGCGATGACCGCAAGACCGCAAACCAGCATCCACGACACGCGCTGCCCCATGCGATGAAGCACCGGCAGGTGGACCCCGTCGATGATCCAGGCCCAGAACACCTTGAGGTTGTAGACGAGGAACGCCAGCGTGAAGGCGGTGACGGTCTTCTTGTCGATGCCGTCCTGCGCCAGCCGCGTGGTCAGCGTCGCGCCGATCATCGCATAGGGAAAGCCCGAGGAGAGCCCGAGCATGAAGGATGCGAGCGATTCCCGCTCGAAATAGGGTTTGATCGAATCCCCGACACTGCGACGCTCTACAGTAGTATCGGCGCCCACGCCGGTCTCCTCACTTGTGGTTGCCGTCAACTTAGCGGCGGCGATCCGTAAGGGAAGGCTGGATGAAGCGGCGATCAACAGGTATGGGCCACGAATGTCCAAACCTCCCAGCAAGTCTTCAGGCGGTAGAGGCGGCTCAGGCCGTGGCCGCGATTCCGGTTCCTCGTTTGGCGGAGGCTCGCGCGGAGGGTCTTCGCGCGGCGGTGCGTCGCGTGACGGTGGCCCGCGCTACAATTCCGGAAGCGGCAGCGCGCGTGGCCGCACCGGCCGTGACGACAGTGCCGACACGCCCCGTGGCGAGGCTCCGCGCGGTGGGCGCGGACGCCGCGAAGCCCCGCGCATCGGCAGCCGCGAGGACTTCCGCAGCGAATTCCCTCGCCGTGGCGCCAAAGATGGTGCCCGCGATGGTGGTCCGCGCTCCGAGCGCTCGCGCGATGGCGCCCGTGGCGGTGCCCCGCGCGGCGACCGTCCGCGTGAGGATGCCCCGCGCGGCGGTTCCTATCGCAGTGGTCCGGCGCGTGACGGCGCACCGCGTGTCGACCGCGTACAAGGCGGCGGATCGCGCGATGCGACCTATCGCAGCGGACCGGCGCGCGATGGCGGCCGCGACGGCGAGCGCAGCTATCGTCCGCGCCGCGACGATCGTGGCTTCGGCTCGGAGCGCGGCCAGCGCCCTGCCGGCCCGCGCCCCAACCTGAAGCCCGGCGCCGCGCCCCGCGCCGCCGCGCCGACGCCCAAGGACCCTTCGCTCCCCGCGCGCGAAGGCGAGCGTATCGCCAAGCTGCTCGCCCGCGCAGGCGTCGCCAGTCGCCGCGAGGTGGAGCGCCTCATCATCGAAGGCCGCGTCACGCTGAACGACGTCGTGATCGAGACGCCCTCGACCGTGCTCACCTCCCTGCGCGGCGTCGCGGTCGACGGCGACCCGATCGCCGAGCCCGAAGGCACGCGGCTGTTCCTGTTCCACAAGCCGTCCGGCCTCATCACCGCAGAGCGCGATCCGGCGGGCCGCCCGACGATCTACACCGCGCTGCGCAACGCCCTGCCCGAAGGCACCGGCCGCGTGATGCCGATCGGCCGCCTCGATCTCAACACCGAGGGCCTGCTGCTGCTGACCAACGACGGCGAGTTCAAGCGTCAGCTGGAACTCCCCGCCACCGGCATTCCCCGCACGTACCGCGCGCGCACGTTCGGCGACATCACGCAGGAACAGCTCGAACAGCTGATGGAAGGCATCGAAGTCGATGGCGTGATCTACGGCAAGATCGACGCCAACATGGAGCGCCGCACCGGCCGCAACCAGTGGATCGAGATGACGCTGACCGAAGGCAAGAACCGCGAAGTGCGCCGCGTGCTCGAAGCGCTCGGCCTGCAGGTCAGCCGCCTGCTGCGCACCGCCTACGGCCCGTTCCGTCTGGGCGACATGCCCAAGGGCATGGCGGGCGAAGTCTCGCAGCGCGACCTGGAAAACTTCCGCAAGAGCCTGCCGAGCCTGAAGGCATGAGCGGAAACCTGCGCATCATCGCGGGCGAGTGGCGCGGCCGCAAGCTGGCCGCGCCCGAGGGTGACACCACCCGCCCCACCGCCGACCGCACGCGCGAGACGCTGTTCTCGATGCTGGTCAGCCGCCTTGGCGATTTCGAGGGGCTGAAGGTCGCGGACCTGTTCGCAGGGTCGGGTGCGCTGGGGCTGGAGGCTCTGTCGCGCGGGGCGGCGCATTGCCTGTTCGTCGATCAGGATGCAGGCGCAATCCGCGCGATTCGCAAGAACATCGCCAACCTGCAAGCACAGAGCCGCAGCGACGTGCGCGCGTCTTCGGTAATGTCTCTGGGCACGGCGAAGGAACCGCTCGACCTCGTCCTGCTCGACCCGCCTTACGATACCGGCGCGGGTCAGGTGGCGGTGGACAAGCTGGCCCGCCTCGGCTGGATCGGTGAAGGCACCTGGGTCAGTCTCGAAACCGGCAAGGGCGAAAACGTGTCGATCAGGGGCTTCGAGGCCGACGCCACGCGCGACGTCGGCAAGGCGAGGCTGCACCTGCTGCGTCGCACGGCTTGACATTTATCGCCAAATAGGTTATAAGCCCCAACATCCGGAGCGGCGCCGTACACGTCGCTCCGGTGTATCGGGTCGGC